>DATKLR010000001.1:0-6102 GCA_035542295.1 Gemmatimonadales bacterium
GTGAAGACGCCGGTCTTGGCCTTCTCCACGCTCTTGCGCGACACCAGGTCCATCGCCGCGACGCGCCGCCGGTACGCGTTCACGTCGGCGCGGCACTCGGCCGTCGTGAGGTCCGAAACCAGCGGGTGCTCCGGGGCCAGCACGAGGTAGGTGGCGCCGAACAGCGTGTCGGGCCTCGTGGTGAAGACGGGAATCCGCTTCCCGCCCGGTGTCTCGAAGACCAGCTCGGCGCCCTCGGAGCGCCCGATCCAATTCGCCTGGATCGTCTTGGTCGAGTGCGACCAGTCGGCCGCCTCGAGGTTGTCGAGGAGCGGAGCCGCGTACTTCGTGATCGTGAAGAACCACTGGTCGAGAAGGCGCTGCTCGACCTTGACGTCGGGATGCCGTTCGCAATAGCCGCCGATGACCTGCTCGTTGGCGAGCACGGTCTTGCAGGCGGGGCACCAGTTCACCGCGGCGCGGCGCTTCACCGCCAGGCCCGCGCGGTAGAGCTGGAGGAAGATCCATTGCGTCCAGCGGTAGTAGCGTGGATCGGTGGTCTGCACCTCGTAGCGCCAGTCGGCCATCAGGCCGATGCGTTTGAGCTGCCGGCGGAAACGCTCGATGTTGCGCGGGATGAGCTCGGCGGGGTGCATCCCCACCTTGAGCGCGTAATTCTCTGAGTGGATGCCGAACGCATCGAAGCCGAGCGGCTCGAAGACATCGTGGCCGGCCAGCCGCTGGTACCGTCCCTGGATGTCAGCGCCGACGAAGGCGAACACGTTGCCGACGTGCAGCCCCTCGGCGGACGGATAGGGGAACATCATCAGGTTGAAGAACGGGCGCGCCGCGCCGGCGACGTCGGTGCGATTGGTGCCCCGTTCCTCCCAGCGCTGCTGCCACTTCCGCTCGACGCTCTGGGGGTCGTACCCGGACGGCTTGCGATCGGCCATGGCCGGAAAAGATAGCGGCTTGCGGCGTCCCCGAGCCATCCCTAGGTTAGCGCCTGCCTCATGTCCCGGCCCTCCGTCGTGCTGGTCCTGCTGCTGCTCATTGTCGTCGGCGGTGCCCTCTTCACCGCCTTCGCCGTGTGGCTCGGCCTCCGGGTCACCAGGCCGCTGGCGAGAATGACCGAGGCGGCGGACGCGGTCGCCGCCGGCGACCTGTCTCCGGATCTGGCAGGGCACGTCGGCTCCGCCATGGTGCGGCGCCTCGGCGCCGCTCTCGCCCGGATGCTCGACGCTCTGCGCCGGCTGGTGGGTGCGATCCGCACCGCGGCCGACGATGCGGCGGCGATGGCCGCGCAGATCGGCGCGTCCACCGAGCAGATGTCGACTACCGGCCAGGAGATGGCGAGCACGACGCACGACCTCTCCCAGCGGGCTCAGGAACAGGCCGCCGTGCTGAAGGAGGCCGCCGCCGACGCCGGCCGCATCCGCGTCATCGCCGGCCGGCTGACCGAGAGTGCACGTGACGCCGCCGAGCGGAACCGCGCGCTCCTCGCCCTGGCGGAGGCGCGCCGCCGCGAGCTGGACGACAGTGCCGTGGCGCTCGCCGCGCTGGCGGCGGAGGTCGAGCAGGGGATGGCGCAGGCGGCGGCGCTGTCGCAGGCCTCCACCCAGATCGGGAAATTCGTGGCCCAGACGAAGCAGATCGCCGCACAGACGAACATGCTGGCCCTCAACGCGGCCATCGAGGCCGCGCGCGCCGGGGAGCAGGGGCGCGGGTTCGGCGTCGTGGCGGACGAAGTGCGCAAGCTCGCCCTACAGGCCACACAATCCGCGACGACGACCGAGGGCACGGTCAAGGATGTGCTGAAGCGCGTGGCCGCGACCCACGAAACGATCACCCGGCTCGGCGCCGCCAGCGACGCTGCCCGCACCGCAGCGAAGACCGTGAGCGACGGGCTCCGCGAGGTCAGCGACTCGGCGCGCGTCAGCGACCGCTGGACCCAGGAGATCAGCGCGGCCGCCGGGGAGTCCGAGTCCCTGGTGAAGGAGATCGCCCGGCGGCTCGAGGCGCTGGCGGCCAGCACCGGCGCGCTCGCCGCCTCGGCGGAGGAGATCGCCGCCTCCTCCGAAGAGCAGAGCGCCGGCGCCGAGGAGATCGCCGCCTCCGCCCAGGCGCTGGCCGCCGCCGCGGACCGCCTGACCGCGGCGGTCCAGACGTTCCGCCTGCGCTGAAACGCCGGCGGGGGCGGCTTCCGCCGCCCCCGCCGCCCCCGCCGCCCCCCGTCACGCCACCGACCGCATCACCCTACTTGGGGAACGCCTCCAGATTCACGGCCGCGCTCAGGTCGTTCTTGAGGAGTGCCCCACTGAGTGCCGACGCGATCTCGACCGCCACCCGCGTCTGCGCCTCGGCCGTCGACGCCGCAAGGTGCGGCGTCAGCAGCACGTTCGGCGCGGCCCGGAGCGGCGAGTCCGCCGGGAGCGGCTCCGGATCGTAGACGTCGAGCGCCGCGCCCGCGACCCGACCGTCCTGCAGGGCCTTCACCAGCGCCGCATCGTCGATCAGCGCGCCGCGCGCGGTGTTGACGATGAGCATGCCCTTCTTGGCCAGGCTGAGCCGACGCTCGTCGAGGAGGTGGCGCGTGGTGGACGACAGCTTCGCGTGCAGGCTCAGGATGTCGGCCTGCTGGATGACGACGTCGAGCGGCATCAGATCCACGCCGAGCGATTCCGCCTGCTCCGACGCCACGCCGGGGTCGTGAGCGATGACCTTCATCCCGAACCCCCGGGCGATGGACGCCACACGGCTCCCGATGCGGCCGAGGCCGATGAGCCCGAGGGTCTTGTCGCGCAACTCCGACCCCTCGTATGGCTTCCGGTCCCACTTGCCCGCCATCAGCGACGCGGAGCCGGGCGCGACCTTGCGCGCGAGCGCCAGGAGCAGCGCGAAGGTGTACTCCGCCACGCTGTTCGAATTCGCGCCGGGTGCGGTGAGGACCGCGATCTTCCGCCGCGACGCCTCCGCCACGTCGATCGTGTCCGTGCCCATCCCGGCGCGCGCGATGATCTTGAGCCGCGGCGAGCGGCCCATCATGTCGGCCGTCACTCTCGTTTCGCTGCGCACGACCAGCGCGACGGCGTCACTCAGCGCCTTCTGGAGGACTTCGGGGCCCTTCCCCTTCGTCTCCTCGACCTCGTAGCCCTTCATCGCGCGCAGCATCTCCAGCCCCGCCTTGCCGAGGCCGTCCGCCACCACGATGCGGTCAGGCACTCTTGATGACCTCCTCCAGCGCTTTCAGCAGCGCCTCGAGCTCGGCGACGGTGTGGTCGCCCATGTGACCGATCCGGATCGTCGCGTCCTTGAGGTCGCCGTAGCCCGCGCCGATGGTGTAGCCGAACTTCGCATCCATCGCCTTCGCGACGGCGCTGCCGAGGACCTTCCCGCCCTCGGGCAGCTTGAGGCACGAGACTGTCCAGGAGCGCCGCCCCTCCCGCGGCAGGTAGGAAAGCCCGAGCTTGCCGCCGGCCTCCTTCGCGATCCAGCGCTCCACCCGCTCGCGCATGGCGTTGTGCCGCTCCCAGCGCTTCTCGATGCCGCCGGCGGCCGCGATCCGGTTGAGTTGCGCCTCGAGCGCATACATGAGCGACAGCGCCGGCGTGTACGGCGTCTGCCGCTTGCGGATCGAGGTGTCGTACGCGATGAGGTCGAGATAGATGCCGCGGTCCGGCAGCGCCTTGGCGCGTTCCAGCAGCCGCGGCGAAGCGACGCCGAACGCGAGCCCGGGCGGCAGGGCGAAGGCCTTCTGCGACCCCGTGAGCACGAAGTCCAACCCCCAGGCGTCGGTCTCCACCGGCGAGCCGCCAAGCGACGTCACCGCGTCCACCACGTACATCACGTCCGGCTTCGCCAGGACGACCTTCGCGATGTCCGCGATCGGGTTCAGGACCCCGGTGGAGGTCTCCGAGTGGGCCAGCGTCACCGCGTCCGCCCCGGAGCCGTCGAGCAGCCCCCTGACCACGTCCGCCTCGAACGCCTGCCCCAGCGGCACCGTCGCTTTGACGACCTCCTTGCCGCACGCAGCCGCGATCTTCGCGAACCGCTCGGAGAAGGACCCGTTGATCAGGCAGAGCACCTTCTTGCGCACGCCGTTCCTGATCGCGGCCTCCATCAGCCCCGTGGCCGAGCTGGCCGCGATGTAGACCGGCTGCTTGGTCCGGAACGCCGCCTTGAGCGGCTCGTCGAGCCGGGCCAGCAACGCCTCCGTCTTGGCACCCCGGTGCCCGATCATCGGCTGTTCCTGGGCCTTCGCGACCTCCGGCAGCACCTCGGTGGGCCCCGGCAGGAAGAACTTCCCGAATGGAGTGGTCATGCAGCCACCTGTGTGTCGAGCAGGCCTTCCTCGACGATGTCGTTGGTTTCCACGATGCGGACTCCCTCTTCAGCCCACTGCCTGAGCAAATGCTGTGCCGCATCACGGTCGATCGGCTTCATCGCGTCGCTGACCGCGAAGAGCCGAATCTCGGGATGCCTCGACAGCAATCCCTCGATCGCGTACTTGGTGCAGACATCCTCCGCCACGCCGTATAGAACGACCGCCCGGGGAGCGAGAACCCCGAGCACGGCTTCGACATTTTCGTTGGTGAAGACGTCGAACCAGTGCTTGTGGAAGAGGATGTCGCCGGCATGGGCGCGCACCGCTTCTGCGAGCGCGCCCGGATCCCGGCGCCCGGGCTCGATCACCAGGGGATCTCTGAGCCGGGTTTCCGGGATTTTTGCCTGGCCCGTCGTTCCCCGCATGCAGTGCTCCGGGAAGGTCTGCTGGAAGTCGGGATTGGCGGACAGTTCCCGGTGGCCGCTCACGTGGTCGTCGGCGCTGGCAACGATGCGGATGCGATGGGCGTGCGCGTAGTCGGTGAGGCGCCGGAGGTTGGGGATGATCTGCTCGGCGTCCGGCACGTACAGCTTCCCGTCGGCGCGCATGAAGTCGTACTGCGTATCCACGTCCCAGAACACGACGCTGCCCATGCCCCCTCCCGATCAGGGCTGAAAGCTGGCCGGGGGCCGGAGAGCGGTCAATCACGCCCCTCGGCGCCGTAGATCATGCCCCGCCGCTCGGGCCCGAGGGATGCGACCAGCGCGCACCCGGCGAACACGACGCACGCGGTGACGGCCATCGCCACGGCGTAGGTGGTGTGGCGGGCGGCCTCCGCCTCGATGTACGCCGCCGTCCCCGCGATCAGCACGCCGCACTGGTAGGCGAAGCCCGGCAGGAAGCCGCGGACCGCGTCGGGCGAAAGCTCCGTGATGTGCGCGGGGATCACGCCCCAGGCCCCCTGCACGAAGAACTGCATCAGGAAGCCCCCGGCCACGAGGAACGCGAGCGACGGGGCGAACGCCCACAGCGGGATCACGACGAGCGCGCCGGCGAGCGAATACACGATGGACCGCCGGCGGCCCAGCCGGTCGGAGATCAGCCCGACCAGCACGCCTCCCGTCAGCGCGCCGAGCATCGAGAACGCCGTGAGCGCCGCCCGCCGCTCGGGCGTGAAGCCCCAGTCGCGCTGCAGGAAGGTCGGGTACATGTCCTGGGTGCCGTGCGAGACGAAGTTCATCATCGCCATCAGCGCCACCAGATAGAGGAACAGCCGCCAGTGCCGGACGATCGCGCGGCCCAGCCCGCCCCAGCTCTCGGCACGCGAGCGCCGCCACACTTCCGACTCCTTCACCCGGTAGCGCACGAACAGTGCGAGCAGCGCGGGCAGGCCGCCGATGAAGAACAGCGGGCGCCAGCCCCAGCGGCCGAAGACGGCGAAGTACGCGAGCGCCGCCAGCAGGTACCCCACGGCGTACCCCTGCTGCAGCAGGCCCGACAGCACGCCCCTGAGGCGCGGCGGCACCTTCTCCATCACCAGCGACGCCCCGACCCCCCACTCTCCGCCCATCCCGATGCCGAACAGCGCCCGCAGCACGAGGAAGGAGCCGAAGCTCGGCGCCAGCCCGGTCAGCACCTCCACCACCGAGTAGAAGACCAGGTCCGCCATCAGCGGGATGCGCCGCCCGTAGCGGTCGGCCAGCAGGCCGAACACGAACGCCCCCACCGGCCGGAAGGCCAGCGTCAACGCGATCGAGGCGGCGACCTGCTGGTCGGTGCGGTGGAACTCCCTGGCGATG
>DATKLR010000002.1:0-2999 GCA_035542295.1 Gemmatimonadales bacterium
GTCGCCGCGACGCCTCCGGTCCGGTCGCAGAGCGCGGGCCGGCCGCCGCGGGTACGCTCCGCGCGGAGCGGCTCCGCCGACCCCTTCCTCGGGGCGCTCGCCGCCGCGCTCGTTCCGGGAACGGTGCCCGCGCCCAGGCCAAGCGTCTCCGCACGGCGATCCGCTCCTGACGCCGCTGCAAGCTCCTCCGCATCCGCGGAGGAGACCGGCTCGCGGGGCCGGGCGCCCGCGGAACCGGCGACGCCGGCGACCCGCGATGCCACGGCTCAGGAACCGGCGGGGGCGGCCGAGCAACGCTCTGGCGTCATCGCCGCACCAGCGGCTCCGCCCTCCACCGCGCCGGCGGGCCAGGCGGCGCCGGCGCCCGTGCCGCCAACTGCGGCAACCGTCTCGCTCTCCGACGCGCGGGCAGTCGAGGCCCCCGTGGCGCAGCCGTCACTGCCCGCCGGGCCTCACGTCGCGGACTTCGGCACACCGCCCCCTCCGGCTGCGGCATCGACGGGGCGCGAAGGCTGGTCCGCCACGGCGCCGCGTTCCGGACACGCGCACGCGGAAGGCGGCGCGGCCGAGCCGGCAGCGCGCGCCGACGGGGATGGCGCGCCTTCCGCAGACCGCGGTTTCAAAACCGAACCGGGCGCCCACGACGTCGTCGCCTCGGCGGTCCCCAGGCCTCCGGCGGCGCCGGCCGGCACCCGCGCCGCGGCGGAAAGCGCCGCGGCGAGTGACGTGCCACGGGTCGGCGCCGACCCCACACCCCAGCCGGCCGCGGCCAACCCGGGCACTCACACCGCCACAGCCGTGGTCGCCGCGGGCATGCAGATCGGCAGCGCGCCGCCGCTCGTCCGTGACAATGCCGGGCGCCGTTCAGCGGCTGGCGCGGCGCCGCCGCAACCCCGTGAGCTCCCCGGGCCACCGGCAGCCCGCCCGGCTCCCGCCGCCCGCGTCCCGGCGGTTGAGAACATCGCGCGCGGAGCGCGGCGTCCCATCGATAAGCAGCAGGGTCCGGTCGGTCCGGCTTCGCTGTCGAGCCCGGCAGCACACTCTGGTGACGGCGGCAACGCGGCGGCGCAGAGCGGGAGCGCGCCGGTGCCCGCGCCGACCGGCGCCAGAGCCGCGCCGGCATCCCCCACCGCCGATCCGGGCTTCGCCCCCACCGCGCGCGCGTCGGCGTCCGCCCCCCAGCAGGCCGACGCGTCAGCCGAGCCGCGGCCGCAGCTACCGGGCTCCGTGACACTGCGCGTGTCCGATCCGGAGGGCGGGAGCACCAGGGTTCGCGTCGACGTGCGCGGTGACGCCGTGCGCGCCCGCATCGTCCCGCAGAGCACACCGCTCGCAGCGCAGCTGACCGCGGACGTGGGCGACGCCAACGCTGCGCTGCAGCGCCAGGGCTTCGCCACCGCGCACGTCGTCGTCCGCACGCCGCCGGCGACGCCGGTCGGCGGGGCGGCGCCGGTGCAGCCCGCGGAACCTCCGATCGTTCCATCCGTTGGCAGGAGCATGGACGCCCCTCCGAATCCGCGACAGCCCGGGCACGACGCCGGCCAGGAAACCGCGAGGGATCCCGCGAACTGGCAAGGCTCGCGTTCCCATCACCGCTCCACGCGGGAGCGGGAAAGGTAGGGTGCCATGACAGCGGTCCAGCCGACGGGGACGACGTCGTCCTCGGCGGCGGCAACCACGACCAGCGCGCCGAGTAGCTCGCTGGGCGAGAACGACTTCCTGAAGATCCTGGTCAGCCAGCTGAAGAACCAGGATCCACTGAACCCCATGGACGGGGAGCAGTTCGCCGCTCAGCTCGCACAGTTCTCGAGCCTGGAGCAGCTGATCCAGATCAACTCGGCGCTCGGCAGACAATCGAGCGCGAGCGGCCAGGCCACGGCCGTCAACCAGGCCGCCCTCGCCGCGTCCCTGATCGGGCGCAATGTCGAGGCGAGCGGCGACCAGATCCAGGTCGGGGCGTCCGCCGACAACCTCTCCGTCACCGTGGAGGTCGGCGGGACCGGGGGTACGGCCCAGGTGCAGGTGCTCGACGCATCGGGCAAGGCGCTCTGCACACACGATCTGGGCGCCGTGGGCGGCGGAACCCAGAAGCTGAGCTGGTCGAATGATGCCAACGGCACGCCGGAGCTTGCCGCCGGCACCTATACCTACAAGGTGACGGTCACCGCGAGCGACGGCTCCGCCGTGACGGTCACCCCCTACATCACCGGCACGGTGGATGGCGTGGAGATGCAACAGAGCGGCGTGGTCCTGCGCATCGGCGGGATCAGCGTTCCGATCGGTTCTCTCGTCGCGATCGAACCGAGTTCCAGCGGCCTGACCGCCGGGAACACCTCACCCTTTGCCTCGGAGCGACTCTCTCTATGATGCGCGCACTCTTCGCGGGCGTATCCGGCCTGCGCAATCACCTGATCCGGCTGGACGTGATCGGGAACAACATCGCGAACGTGGACACGGTCGCCTTCAAGGCGTCGCGGGTCACCTTCAAGGAAGCCTTCGCCCAGCTGCTCCAGGGCGCCGAGCGGCCGCCGGGCGACCAGGGCGGCATCAACCCGATCCAGGTGGGCCTCGGCGTCACGGTCGGCAGCGTGGATCAGAACTTCACGCAGGGGAATCTGGAGACCACGGGCCAGACGACGGACCTGGCGATCCAGGGCGACGCGTTCTTCGCCGCGTCGAACGGCAAGCAGACCTACTACACGCGGGCCGGGAACTTCCAGCTCGACGCGGACGGGCGCCTCGTCGCGCCGAACAACGGCTTCGTGGTGCAGGGCCGCATGGCAGACCAGCAGGGCAACATCCTCAGCAGCGCGGGCATCCAGGACGTCATCCTGCCGTTCGGGCAGAAGTCCCCGGCGCGCGCGACCACGTCGGTCTCACTCGCCGGCAACCTCGACTCGCGGCAAGTCCCGCAGGGCACGATCCTCCAGACGACCGGCATGATCCTGGCCGTCGAGCTGACGACGAGCAACGGCGGGGCCGGCAGCGACGTGAACGGG
>DATKLR010000003.1:0-3792 GCA_035542295.1 Gemmatimonadales bacterium
TTCCGAGCCTCGTACCTCGAGCATCTCGAGTTCGAGGGCTCCTGCGGTCCGGCGGCCTGGCGGCTGGTCCCTCCTCGACTGCAGGTCGTCTGGAACCAACTCGCTGCCGAGAACCGGCGCCTCATGGCCCTGCCGCAGTCGCGCAGCCGAGAGAACCGGAGCAGGGAGACGCGCACGAAGCGCACGCAGCGGCGAGGCCGCCGGCGGTGATCGAGAGTCCTAAGGAGCTGCGGCTTTACACCGACGGCGCGACCGCTGGCGATCCCACCCAGCGCTGGGCGCGCGCGCCGTCTGACCCGCGCCTGCAGCGGCTCCGACGTGCGGTTCAGAGGCGGTAGATCGTGACGGCGGCGTCGGGGAAGGACAGCCGGCGCTCACCGGCCGGCAGGTCGTGCGCGGGGTCGTGCTCGACGGCGAAGACCCGTGCGAACCGCTTCTGGCGCCACGCCGCAATCACGCGATCGAGGATCTTCGAACCGTACGGCGGATCGGCGAAGGCGACGTCGTAGCTGTCCGCCCCGAGCGCCTCGGCGAACGGGACCGCGTCCCGCTTGAAGATGCGGGTCTGCGCCTTGAGGCCGAGGGCCACGACGTTGGCCTTGAGCGCGTGCAGGCTCGATGGCCGAAACTCGACGAAGTCGGCGCTGCGCGCGCCGCGTGACAGGGCCTCGAGCCCCAGCGCCCCCGTTCCCGCAAAGAGGTCGAGAACGCGCGCGGCGCCGATCTCGCCGGCGAGCGCATCGAGCAGCTCCGCACGCACGGCTTCGGCGGTCGGGCGCACGCGGAAATCGTTCGGGGAGACGAGATCACGACCCCTGAACCGGCCGCCCACGATCCTCATGATATCGGCGCGGCTTCATCCATCAGCGGCAATGCTACGGTCGGCGAGGCCATCGTCAAGCGAGCTGGGAAGGGCGGCAGGAGTGACCTCCTGAGTCCTGTTCAGGGCGTCGCGCCTACCCATCGTCAGTAGAACCTCCCCGCCTCCTCCGGCCAGATGGCTTGCAGCGTCGTCTTGGGACGCACAGCGAGTGACGTCTGCAAGGAGCAACTATCCTGAATTCCGCGCATCCAGCGCCTCGCGCACCTTGAACGCCAAAGCGCCAGGGTTGAACGGCTTCTGGAGGTACGGCATGCTCCTGCTGAGTATCCCATGCCGGACCACCGCATCGTCCGTGTAGCCGGAGATGAAGAGAACGCCGACGCCCGGGCGGTCGGTCGCCAAGGCCTGCGCGAGCTCCTGGCCCGTCATTCCCGGCATGACAATGTCCGTCACCAGCAGGTCAATCGTTCCCGCTTGCGCGCGGGCGATCTCGAGTGCCGCCTGGCCGTCCGGCGCGCGGAGCACGCGATAGCCTAGCTGCGTCAGGGCCTCGGCCAGGACCTCGCGGACGGATGCGTCGTCCTCGGCGACGAGCACGGTCTCGCGGCCACCTCCCGCGGGCTGCGAACTCGGCGCTGCGCTTGGCGCCTCGACCGGCTCGTCCACCCGCGGGAAGTAGATCTTGATGGCCGTGCCGCGCCCCGGCTCGCTATAGACCCAGATGTTGCCGCCGCTCTGCGTAACGATCCCGTACACGGTGGACAAACCGAGACCCGTCCCCTTGCCCTGCTCTTTGGTGGTGAAGAAGGGCTCAAAGAGATGCGATCGGACCTCGGCGTCCATCCCGACTCCCGTGTCGCTCACCGCCAGCAGGACATACGACCCGGGAGTCGCGCCGGCGTGTTTGCAGGCGCACGCCTCATCGAAGTCCACATTGGCCGTCTCGATGGTGAGCCGGCCGCCATTCGGCATGGCGTCCCGCGAGTTCACGACGAGGTTCAGAATGACCTGTTCGATCTGGCCAGGGTCGGCGCGGACGGCGCCCAGGTCGGCGCCCGGGGCGAACGCCAGCCTGATGTCCTCGCCAATGAGGCGCCGGAGCATCTTCTCCAGCGTGCGGATCACGGCGTTGAGATCGAGTACACGAGTCTGGAGAGCCTGCTTGCGGCTGAAGGCAAGGAGTTGACCGGTGAGGCCCGCGGCGCGCTGGGCCGACATGCGAATCTGCTCGAGCTCCGCGCGCATCCGGCCGTCAGGGCCGACCCGTTGGAGCAGCAGCTCCGTGCGGCCGGTGATCGCCGTCAAGACATTGTTGAAGTCGTGCGCGACGAAGCCCGCCAGTCGGGCCACCGCCTCCAGCCGCTGCGCCTGGCGCAACTGGTTTTCAAGGCTCCGCTGCTGCGTCACATCCTCGACCAGTCCCTCGTGACATTCAATCTCACCGCCGGAGCTTCGCACGGTGCGCAGGTTGAGCCGCACCGTGATGGGCTCTCCGCCGCGGCGCTTCCACTCCACTTCCGTCCTCGTCGTGTCCGCCATCTGCAGCTGCGCCATCACCCGGTCGGGCGCCGCCGGATCGGCGTAGACATCCCGCCCCAGGTCAAGCCTCTGCATCTCTCGCTCCTCGCCGTACCCGAGCATGGAAGCGAGCGCCGGGTTCACGGCCAGCAGCCGTCCCTGCGGCGTGGAGCGGAAGATGCCAAGCGGAGCGTGCTCGACCAGGCTGCCGAACTCCGCCCGCAGCGCCTCCTCAGCCTGCTGGCAGCTCGCCATCGCGCGCTGCAGCCCTGCCGTCATCGCATAGGCGACGACGGACGCCACGAGACTCACGAACACGATCGTGGCGAGATGCGACTCCCGCAGCGTCATGGCTGGGAACAACTCCGCTTCGGCTGCCCGGAAGATCAACAGCAGCAGCGCGGTACAGAGAAACGCAGCGGCTGCCTTGGCGAGACGCCTTCGGATCAGCAGGGTTCGGATGAGAGGGTCGCGGCTGGCGACCTGCCGCGGGGCGAGCGCCCTGGCAGGGCTTGGGGACCGGCCATGCATAGACTGCCCCTCGCGCTGACGATCACGAGCTGCGGCCACTCGCGCCGGGGGGCATTGGCCGAATCGCAGCTTTTGCGGCGCGCCAACATATCGCGCCTCGCATCTCTGCGCTAGCCGATCTCCGCCCTGCATCCTGGCCACGCGCCTGGCGGAGGCTCGCCAGCTCTTTACCCGCCGGCCGGCCAGCGGCATACTAGCTCCCCAACCCTCTGCGTGAGGCCGTCACGGTGATCCGCAAGCTGCTCCCCCTTCTCGCGTTCGTCGCCGTCGCTTACGCCCCCGCCGGAGCCCGGCGCGCTTCGGCCCCCTGCACGACCGCCACTCCCGAGTGCACGGAGTGGATCACCGTCGGCGGTGGCCCCGGACGGTCCCTCGTGTACCGCAGCTTCCCGCTGGAGGTGCGAAACGAGGCCATCACCCGCGCCGTGATCGTGGTGCACGGCGCCGGGCGGGACGCGGACAACTACTACCGCTCCGTCATGGCCGGAGCGTTCCTGGCGGGCGCGCTCCAGACCGCGCTCGTCATCTCCCCGCGCATGGGCTCCAACGACGGCAGAGAATGCCGCGACACCCTCGCCGAGAACGAGATCAGCTGGAACTGCGAGACCTGGCGATCCGGCGGTCCGTCGCTGAGCCACCCGGCCGTGACCTCGTTCGATCTCCTCGACGAGATCCTGCGCAAGGTGGCACGCCGAGAGGTGTTCCCGAACCTGAAGGGGATCGTCGTCACGGGCCATTCGGCAGGAGGCCAGGTCACGAACCGCTATGGAATGTCGAGCAAGGTCTACGACGCGCTCGGCGTTCCGGTGCAGTTCGTGGTGGCGAACCCGTCGAGCTACGCCTGGCCCACCGACGAGCGGCCCACCGGTCCGGTCGCCTGGCCGCTCCAGGCGGGAGCGCCGGGGTACGTGCCCGCGGAG
>DATKLR010000004.1:0-2399 GCA_035542295.1 Gemmatimonadales bacterium
GCATCCAGGGAATCCACCGCGCGCATCCGGGCCCGCGCCTTCGGGAGCTCGCCCAGCTCCGCGAGCGCGATGACCTCCTGTACACGATTCTCCAGCCGGGTGAGGTCCTCATCCGAGCGCGACAGCGCTTCGCGCATCGCCACGGGCACGCCGCCGTACGGCCGCGCCGCCACGCGGCTGCTCGCGGCCGCCAGCGCCGCCCGGGCGCGTCGGATGGCCTCGACTTCGCCCCCGGGCGCGCTTCCCACTACGACCCTGGCATCGCGCACCGTTTCGGCCACCAGCTGCATGCGGTCGCGCAACGCGCCGAACAGATAGGAGACCGGCTGCATGTGCTGCCGCAGCTCCGCGGCGCCAGGGAGGAAGCTCGCGGCGAGGATCAGGGAGAGCGCCGATACGGTCAGGATGGTGAGACCCGACAGCGCCCCGATGAGGACGCGGACGCTGCGGCCGCCGCCCGCGGCCGAGGGTGCGCCGGGACCGGCCGTCACGGTCCGACCACCCGCCGCACCCGGCCGCCGGCGAGGCGCGCCATCACCAGGCGCGGCAACGCCCCGGGGCCGAACGCGATGAGTCCCGTCACGCCCACGTAGGGCGGCCGGCTCCTCCCCAGCTCGCGCAGGTACCGCCGCACCGCCGCCCGGCTCGGCCCCGCCTCGCGGATGGCGTCGGCGAGCAGCATCAGGGCGTCGTGACTCATGGCGTCCGCGGACTGCGGCAGCTCACCGGTGATGCGCCGGTAGCGCTCCACGAACGCGCGCGACAGCGAATCGGGCGCGTCCGGCAGCCAGAACGCCACCACGTAGACGGAGTCGGCCGCAGGGCCGGCCGCCTGCGCCAGGTCCGGGAGCACCAGCGCCCCGTCTCCGGCCACCACCGCCCGCGCGACGCCCCGCTCGCGCATCACCCTCGCGATGGAGCCCGTCTCGAACTGCCGACCTGCCGCCACCACGACGTCGGGGACGCCACGCTTCAGGGACGCCGCGACCAGCGTACGAAAATCGCTCGTTGGATCCACCGGGACCCGGTCCAGCACCCCGACGCCGCGCTGAGCCAACGCCGCCACCACGCCGTCCCTCAGCCCCGTCCCGTACTCGTCGTTCTCGTAGTAGACGGTCACGCGCAGTGCGCGCAGCCGCCCCGCCACGAACTCGCCGATGAACGCCCCCTCGACCGAGTCGTCCGGCGCCAGATCGAACGTCCAGCGACCGGCATTCTCGAGCAGTCGGCTGGTCGAGTTGGGCGTGACCTGAACGATCCCCGCCTCGTTGTAGACCGGCGCCGCGGCCAGCGACGCGCGGCTACCGCTGTGGCCGACGACGCCGACGATGCCCGGCTCGGCCGCCAGCCGCTCCGCGCGCCGCACCTCGACGTCCGCCGGGTCTCCAACGACCGCGCTGTCGTAGACGATGCGGATCTCAGGATCCCGCGCCCGCCGGTGGAGCGCGATCTCCTCGTTGGCGACCGCGAGCGCCGCCTCGAGGTGGTAGCTGAACGCGAAGCCGATTGCCACACGCCGTACCGGTCTGTGGCATCCCGCCACAGCCGAACCCGCGAGGAACCCTATTCCGGCCAATACGGCAATTCTTTCCAATCGCATGGCTTACAGCCTATGCCCCCGCAGCTGGCGCGCGAGGGGGGGAGCGCGCCGTGCCGCAATTCGTGTCTGTGCCCACCCCTAGAGGGCAAGGGCTGTGCCGCGCGGCTGGCGACAGCGCGCTCCGTGAAACGCCGAGGGCGCGACGTGTGTCGCGCCCTCGAGATCGACGGTGCTCCGGCGGCCAGCGCTAGCGAGGCCAGAGCCAGCCGAACGTGCCGGCGGTCAGGCATGCATAGATCAAAGCGCTCAGCGCGGTCTTGAAGGCGCTGGACCAGGTGCGTCCCCACCAGATGGCGTCGGTGAACACGCCGAGGCCGTACCCCATGAACGACGCCGCGCCCACGATCTGGAACACGCGCAGGTAGTCCGTCCCCCGGGCGAGTGCGTGGCTCGCGACGTACGCGGCGAAGAACGACACCACCAGATAGTAGATGAACGCGAGGGTCAGGCGGCCGCCCATGCTGAACTTCTGCGGCTTGATCAGCAGCAGCAGGCCGTTGGGCCCTTCCTCCCACTTCTTCATCGCCGCCTGCGGGTCCGAGGACCCCATCATGTGCGGGAAGACGTACTGGCCGGGCGCCGCGAGGTTCAGCTTGCGCACGGCTTCCCGGAGCTGGTCTTCGCCGGGAACCGGCTTCCAGTCGGCGTTCTCGTACTTGAGCACCATCCAGACGATCGAGCTCCCGACGAACACGATGACCGCCGACAGCACGATCGGCAGCCAGAGCGCGGGCATCGCCACAGCCTCTTGCATGAGCCTTCTCCGGAGGGAAGTAAGCCTATCAAATGACTCGGGATG
>DATKLR010000005.1:0-3123 GCA_035542295.1 Gemmatimonadales bacterium
GCGCCTCCTGGATCAGCGCCTCGCGGACCTCCCGATCCAGCGAGGGATCAGCACCGGCCATCGGGCCAACCTCTCCCGTTTGCAGGGCGCCGTCAAGCTTGACGCGGCGCTCCGCAAGCGGGATGTTCGCGAGGGCTATCGCCCTCCGCGGCTGGGGCGAGTGTGATCTGAGATACGGAGCGGTGGCTCGGCGGGGCGTATGGTGCAATGCCCCCCCAAAGCAACCGGGGGAAGCGTGGGCGCCGGCAGCGATAATCGCGACAAGATCGAGTTCTGGCGGGAGGAAGTCCTCCGCCGCGCCGAACAGGCGCTGCAGGGGCGGCTGGTGGGCCTCTGGCAGTACGCCGAGGGGGGCGATCTCGTGCCGCTCGCGGTGGGGATGAAGCGCCAGCTCCCGCCGACGGCGGCGGGCGAGATCACCCGCGCCCTCAAGGGCTGGCACGTCCCGATCGATCCGAACAGCCGCTGGCTCGCCGCGCGGCTCGACATGGGGCGCTGGTGCATCGCCCCCGTGCGCGCCGACGTCCCCGCGCCGCCGCCGCACGGCGTCGAGCGGCGCAAGAAGGAGCGGATGACGCTCGAGCTGGCCGGCCTCTGTCTCGGCCTGATCGAGGAGCGTTTCGCCGAGCCGCCGTCGGAGCCGGAGGCCTGAGCGTGCCCGTGCGTCGTTCTTACACCCTACACCCTACCCCCTACACCCTTGTCTTTCTTCTCCTAGCCGCCCCTCTCTCCGCGCAGTCGTTGTACGACCAGGCCCGCTCCGCCCGCAGCCGCGGCCAGCTCGACAGCGCCTGGGATCTGATCCAGCGCGCCGCCGAGGCGGAACCCAACCGCGCCGAGGTGCAGTTCCTGCTGGGCGATCTGGCGTGCAGCCGGGCGCAGCAGGCGAGTGCGTTCAGCGCCTTCGGCCTGGCGCGGAAGTGCAAGGCGGGCTTCGCGCGTGCGGCCGCGCTCGCGCCCGACAACCTGGAGTACGTCGCGTCGTTCGCCTCCTATCTCGCGCAGGCGCCCGGCATCGTCGGCGGCGACAGGGACTCGGCGCAGAAGCTGATCGCGCTGGTGCGCTCGCGCGACGAGGTGCGCGGCGTGTTTCTCCAGGCCGGGCTCTGGCTGGAGGGGAACGCGGCGGCGAAGGAGCGCGCCGATTCCATCGTCGACGCGCTGGGGAAGGCACGCGCGGGGGAGCGCCAGACCCAGCTGCGCGTCGCCGGATGGTGGGACGGGACCCGGCGCCCCGAGCGTGCGCTGGCGGTCTACCAGGCGATGGCCGTGCGCGACCCGAACGACGCGGTGGCGCACTTCTACGTCGGGCGGGAGCTGGTCCTGCTGAAGCGGAACCCGCGCGAGGCGCAGGACCATCTCCGCTTCGCGGCCGCCGCGACCGTGCCCGCGCCCGGGTCCAACGCGCCGACCTTCGTGCCGGGCGCGCCCTGGTACCGCCTCGGCCAGACCTACGTCCAGCTCGGCATGAGCGACAGCGCGCGCCTCTGCTTCCGTCGCGCGCTTGAGGTCAATCCGCAGCTCGACGCGGCGCGCGCTTCGCTCGACTCCCTGACGCACCACTAGCGGCGCGCCCGGGGCCGCCGAACGGGTGTCCCTGCGACACGCTGTGACAGAGCATCAGCCGCATCCTGTCTGCGCAGCGTGCCGCAATGCAACGATGACGCTCCGCGGACTGGGATCTCCTATCTTGGCGCATCCAAAACGCACGCAGGCGCCATGGACGTTCGCTGGGACATCCGCCGCGAAGGTCGCTCGTGGACGGAGGAGGAGTTCGAGGAAAGAGTCGCGCTGCGGCCCGAGAAGCTGGAGGTCTGGGAGGGGAAGCTGCTCATGAGCGAGGAGGAGCGCACGGCTCTCCTCGGGCTTCTTCTGGAGAACGTCGGCGCTGACGCGGCCGTGAAGCTCGGCAGGCGGAGTGTCTGGACCGAGGCGGTTCTCGGCGGACCGCGGTCGCTCTTCGGCGATGCGCTCCATCGCGAAATGTCCATCATGTTCCTGGCGACTCTGGGCCTGATCCTCGGTCTCGCGTGGCTCCTGAAGGTCGCGCCGGCGCCCTCCGCATCGGTCGCAACGCTCTTCGCGAGTGCGGCGGTGAGCTTCTGGGTGTCGCTGTTCGTGAACTTCCTCTTGCGTGAGCGATGACCGCGTGGGCTTGCGAGTGTAGTCACGCGTGACTACATTGACACCATGCGCGCGGTGGGAGTTCGCGATCTCAAAGCCAACTTGAGCCGCTACCTCCGGGAGGTGGAGCGCGGCGAAGTGGTGCTCGTCACGGACCGCGGGCGCGTCGTCGCCGAGCTCCGCGCCGCTCCGGAGACGGCGAGGGCGGAATCGGCGGTGGATCGTGGCCTCCGTCTGCTGGCGGCCCGGATTCCGGTCTCCATCCGGGAGCCGCACGACCCCGCGGCGTATGCCCCCTCGCCGCTTCACGCCAGGGAGGGCACGGCGCGCGCCCTGCTGGATGCCGAGCGCGGCGAACGGTGATCGTCTACGCCGAGTCCAGCGCGGTCCTCGCCTGGCTCCTCGGGGAGCCGACGGGGGAGGCGGTGCGGCAGGCCCTGGCCGGAGCGGAGCGGGTCGTCGCCTCCACCTTGACCCCGCTCGAGTGTCAGCGTGCGCTGGCTCGCGGCGTCGCCACGGGTGAGTTCCCGCAGGCCGCTGCAAGCGCGGCCGCCCGTCTGCTGGCGAGTGCGAGCGCCGGATGGGCGTTGCTGGAAATGAGCGGGCCGGCCCTGGACCGGGCGCGCGCGGCGTTCCCCGCCGAGCCCGTGCGCACGCTGGATGCCATCCACCTCGCCGCCGCGATCGAGTTCCACGAGGCGCTCGGCGCGCTCGCGCTCCTGTCCCTCGACGCGCGCGTTCGGGCGAATGCATCGGCCATGGGGCTCGAGCCTGTGCCCTGAACCGTCGCCGCAGTGCCGTCATCGTTCGGTTGCGGAAAAGCGCCGTCCCGTGCCAACTTGCCCGCACTCTCGCCGCAACCAGGAGCCCGCCGTGCGAAGGTCCTTTTGCCACCTGCCACCTGCCACCTGCCACCTGCTCCTCGGCGCCTTGATGCTGGCGGCCGCCCCGCTGCCCGTCCGCGCCCAGTCCGTCACCCAGTACACCGACCTGCATTGG
>DATKLR010000006.1:0-3329 GCA_035542295.1 Gemmatimonadales bacterium
GAGATCCTCGCGCCGGACGGGAAGAACGTCACGCAGATCAACCTGCGCAGCGCGAAGGCGACGGACACGTACGTGCTGAAGGGCGGCGCGACGGAGACGTTCGAGCCGCACTTCACCTACCACGGCTTCCGGTACGTCGAGGTGACCGGATACCCCGGCACGCCGAACCTGGGAGCCGTCACCGGCATCGCGGCCAACACGGCGCTGCCCGAGACCGGCGAGCTGGTGACCAGCAGCGCGGCGCTCAACCGGCTGTGGGAGAACATCCGCTGGACCCAGCGCGCCAACCTGTACAGCGTGCCGACGGACTGCCCGCAGCGGGACGAGCGGATGGGGTGGATGGGGGACGCGCAGGTCTTCTGGCGGACGGCGAGCTACAACATGGACATGGCGGCGTTCGGCGAGAAATGGCTCGCCGACGTGCGCGACGGCCAGACCGCATGGGGCTGCTTCCCCAACTACGCTCCGGACTTCATCCGCGACCGGCCCTGCGGCGCGCCCGGGTGGGCCGACGCGGGCGTCATCATCCCCTGGACGCTGTGGAAGCAGTACGGGGACACGCGCGTCCTCGCCGAGCAGTGGGATGCGGTCGCGCGCTACCTGAAGTTCATCGCGGACTCGAACCCGGACTTTCTGTGGCGGCACGGCAAGGAGGTGCAGTTCGGCGACTGGCTCCCGGCCGGCAGCACGAAGTCGTGGGGCGAGACGAACACCGACCTCATCGCCACGGCGTTCTGGGCGTATGACGCAGCGCTCGCCGCCGACATGGCGCGCGCGCTCGGGAAGAGCGCGGCGGCGACGGAGTACCGGGACCTGTTCACCCGCGTGCGCGCGGCGTTCGACGGCGCCTACGTCCGGCCCGACGGGCGCGTCGGCGCCCCGTTCACCAACCCCGACAGCGTCCGCACCGAGTTCACGCAGACGGCCTACGTGCTCGCGCTGCGCTTCGGCCTCGTGCCCGATAGCCTGCGCGCCGCGGCCGTCCGGCACCTGGTGGACGACATCGCGGCGCACGGCTGGCACCTCACGACGGGGTTCCTCGGCAGCGGCTACGTGCTCCCCGTGCTGTCGGAGGGAGGAAGGGACGACGTCGCCATCCGCCTGCTCCTGCAGGAGACCTTCCCGTCGTGGCTCTACGAGGTGCGGCACGGCGCCACGACCATCTGGGAGCGCTGGAACGGCGATCACGGCGACCCCGGGATGAACTCGTACAGCCACTACGCCTTCGGGGCGGTGGGCGAGTGGCTCTATCGCTATCTCGCCGGCATTGACGAGGCGCCCGGCTCCGTCGGTTTCAGCGCCGTCGAGCTGCGGCCGCGGTGGCCCGCGGGACTCGACTCGGTGCACGCGGTCTACCGCTCGCCGCGCGGCACCATCACGAGCACGTGGCGGCGGCTCAAGAGCGGCGCGGTCCAGGTGACCGTGACGATTCCGCCCAACACGACGGGCCGGCTGTTCCTGCCGTCGCGGCCGCCGCTGGAGATCGAGGCGGGGACGTACCGGTTTGCCGTGCGGTAGCCGCAAGGGGGGATGAAGCGCAATCGGCGGCCCGGAAACCGGGCCGCCGATTGTGTCCTCTAGTCAGCTGGCCTTACGCGGCGCCGAGCTTGACCACGTTCTCCGCCGCGGGGCCCTTCTGCCCCTGCACGACGTCGAACTCGACCCGATCGCCTTCGCTGAGGCTCTTGAAGCCCTCGGCCTGAATCGCGGAGTGATGGACGAAACAGTCCTTCTCACCGCTCTCCGGGGTGATGAACCCGAAGCCCTTCGCGTCGTTGAACCACTTCACCTTCCCTGTGGTACGCATACGGTCCTGCTCCTTATGGTGTTCGTGATCACGCCCTCACGATAGGCTGTGTTCCGGCGGCGAACGGCACCCGCCGTCGCTGCTCGCGATCCCGACAAATCGAAAGGGCCGGCGCGGACGCCAGCCCTCAGGTGTCGTCAGAACTTGTGTGCGTACTGCCCCGCAAATCGCACACGAAGGGTAACGCCTCGTCGGCCAATGCACAACGACCAAAACGGAGCCGCCCACACGACGAAGCCCCCGGGGACTCAACCCCGGGGGCTCGTTCGTCGCAGAGGATGGCTCCCACCTCGGAGTCACTGCGGCGAAGGCGTGCGGCCGGGTATGCCTTGCCGGTGGGATCCCGGCCCGCCGCGCCAGCCACGCCCGGCCAGACCTCATCGCCGAGCGCACGCGCGTTGGCTAGAGCGCGCATTCGCACTGTATGGCGCCCAGCCATTGCTCGCAAGTCCGCAACCTGACACGTTTTGTCGGGTTACCTCACTTGACGCGCCCCTGACGCGTCCTCACTAGTCGTGCGCCGCACGGTGGCCGCACCCCTGGTGTCCCGCAGTGAGTCGGAGCGCACGATGCCTCAGACGGACACTTCGCATCCGCTCACGCTCCCGGCGCTGTTCGAGGCGTCGGTCGAGCGGTTCGCCGACAGCGCGCTGGTCCGCGAGAATCGCGACGGGACCTGGCAGGAGACCAGCTACCGCGAGATGCGGACGCTGGTGCACCGCTGCGCCGCGGGGCTCCTGGATCTCGGGCTCGCCAAGGGCGATCGCGTCGCCCTCATCTCCGAGGGTCGGCGGGAATGGCCGGTGAGCGAGCTGGGCATCCTCTACGCCGGCGGGATCAACGTTCCCATCTCGGTGAAGATCGAGGAGCTGGGGGAGCTCAAGTTCCGGCTCGCGCACGCCGGCTGCCGGATGGTCATTGCGTCCGGCGCGCAGGCGCGGAAGGTCCTGAGCGTGCGGCAGGAGCTGCCGGCCCTCGAGCTGCTCATCCTGCTCGACGAGGCCGGCGAGGCGGTCGCCGGGAGCATCGGCTTCGGGGAGGTGCTCGCGCGCGGTGACGCGCGTCTGCGCGCACACCCCGACTGCGTCGCCCGGTCGTGGCAGTCGCTCCAGGGGAACGATCCGGCCACGATCAGCTACACCTCGGGCACGACGGCCGATCCGAAGGGGATCGTGCTCAGCCACCGCAACTACACGGCGAACATCGAGCAGGGCACGGCGATGTACCCGCTCGCCCCGGGCTCGACGATGCTCCTGATTCTGCCGTGGGACCACGCCTTCGCGCACACCTGCGGCATCTACGCCCTCGCCTCGACGGGCGGGAGCTTCGCGTCCGTGCAGGGGGGGAAGAGCCCGCTGGAGGCGATTCGGAACATCCCGGGCAACATCAGGGAGATCCGGCCGACGCTGCTGCTGAGCGTGCCGGCGCTGGCGAAGACCTTCCGCAAGGGGATCGACAAGGGCGTGCGCGACAAGGGCGTGCTCGCGCAGCTCCTGTTCCGCACCGGCATCGCGACCGCGAC
>DATKLR010000007.1:0-5634 GCA_035542295.1 Gemmatimonadales bacterium
CCCAGCGGCACGTTGGTCGCGTCCACCACGAACCAGCGGTGCTCGATGTCCTTCGGCGTAACCGAGTACGTCTTCATGCTCTCCAAGTCGTTCCCGCGTAAAGGCCTATGCCAGCGAAGCTACGGAAGGTAGCCGGGTGCGCCGCGAGCGTCAACGGCGCAGCACTGCCAGTGTCTCGACGTGGCTGGTCTGGGGGAACATGTCGAAGCAGCGGAGCTGGAGCCTCGAGGGCTCGGCGCCGAGCCGCCTGAGGTCCCGCGCCAGCGTCGCCGGGTCACAGGAGACGTACACCAGCTGCGCCGGAGGGCGCCGGACCAGGGCGGCCGTCACTTCGGTTGCCAGCCCCGTCCGCGGCGGATTGGCGACCACGGCGTCCGCCGGCAGCAGGCGCTCCACGTAGCGCTCGACACGCCCCGCCACGGCGTCCACCGTCAGTCCCCCGGCGCGGGCGCGCTCAACGCCCAGCCGCACCGCCGCCTCCTCCTCCTCGACGGAGGCCACCTCGCACCCGCGCCGGGCCAGGGCGAGCGCGACCTCTCCCGTGCCCGCGTAAAGGTCGAGGACGCGGTGCGCGTCCGGCGGTACGGCGTCCAGGACTGCGGCCCGGAGCACCTCCGCGACCTCGGCGTTCACCTGCTCGAAGGCCACGCTGGCCCGGTCGGCCGCGGGCCCCGCCATCCGCCGCACGGCGCCGCCCGACGGCTGCCACCAGACGGTCGCCGGGCACCCGGCTCGCAGCGCGGCTTCAGCCAGCGGCTGGGGCGTCGTCCACGCCCCGTCCCCGCCGTTCACGATCAGGTGCAGGCCCCCGTCGTGTGAGACACGGAGCTTGAGCCGCACGTCGTCGCCACGGGGCAGCGAGCCGAGAGCCGGCCCCACCGCATTCCACAGGGCCGCGATCTCGGGACGCGCGATCTCGCAGCGCTCGAGGGGGAAGACCTCCCCCGCCCCTTCACCCTCGCCCGTGGCGCGGTGGAACCCGACCACGGGCTCGGCGCCGCGCCACCTGACGGTGAGCGTGATCGTTGCGCGGTAGCCGAGCGCGCGCGGGCTCGCCACCAGCTCCGGATCCGTGATCGCGAGGCCGCCGAGTCGCCGCAGGGCGTCGCCGACGATCCGGCGCTTGGCGCGGTGCTGGGCCTCGAGCGAGAGATGCTGCCACTGGCAGCCGCCGCAGGCGTCCCGCTCGAAATGGCGGCAGGGGGGCGTGACGCGGTCGGGTCCCGGCTCGAGCAGCTCCGCCGGCTCGGCGCGGGCGTGGCGGCGCCGGCGGCGCAGCCGCGCGAGCGTGACCCGGTCGCCCGGCGCCGTCCGCGGGACGAAGACCGTCATCCCGTCGGCGAGGTGCCCCACCCCGTCGCCGCCCGCGGCGACAGACTCGATCAGGACTGAATCGCGCTTGGCTGGCACCCTGGCATCAAGCTGCCGCGATCAACGCGTCACGACAAGCGGCGCTGCCTGGTTTCTCTAGAGTCGCGCGAGGATGTACTCGGCGTTCACGCGGAGGAGCCAATAGGCCGCGTCGTTGACCTGCTCAGGCCTGCCGCCCCGTATGCCGCGCTCCTCGTGCTGGCGTTCTCCCTCCCAGGGGTGCCATTCGCGCAGCTGCTGAACAAACTCGCGCAGGTCCTTGCTTGCCTCTCTGGCACGGCCATCGGCCAGGTCCCGCGCCGCCTCCTGGAGCTTCCCGCCCAGGGCGCGGCACACCTCCCGGCTCCTGATCCAGCCGAGGCTGCAGGACTGCCTGATCAGAGACTCCAACCGTGGCATCAAAGCCCCGGCGCTGTTGTCGGACGGCACGGCCACGAAGCCCACGGTGCTCCCGCCCACCGAGTTCACCCAGACCGACGGTGGAGCCTGTATCAGCCCCTCGGTCGAGTCGGTGACCACCGGCGCCGCATGCCGACCCTGCACCCGGTACGTAATGATATCGAGCAGACCGACCGCCTCTGCTTCGAAGCCGCGCTCTGTGGCACCAGGGCGTACGTCCGCGCGACCCGCGAGGCTCGACCAGTCCACCTCGCCCGAATCCTCGATGACCCCCGAGCTGGCGTACCACCCCACCGGCCCGCTGACCGACGTGGGGTGAACGTCGCTGCGCAGGACAAAGAGATTGGCCGGCTGCACACTGCTTCCGCCAACCGTGAGCGCATAGGACACGCGGACGGTGTCACCACGGGTCGCTGTCACTCGGACCTGGACGGTGGCCGAGAGCTTGTCAGCACGGGGCCACGGAATGGAATCCTGCGCGTAGAGCCGCGCGGGGTCGGCCAGTGCGGCTGTGAGCCCCGCGAGTCCGGCAACGCTGATTCCGACAGCCGTCCGACGCAGCATGGTAGATGGGGACATGGTCAGAAGCTCGCGTGAACGTGGTTGTTGGAGCTGCGCTCGTCACCAAGCCGATGATGCAAACGGACCTCCCATATCGCCTGCACTGCGGCCGCGTAGTCGTCGTCGTCGCTTCCGCGCCGGACATCCAGGTCGGCGCTGCGGCCAAGGCTGTGGTCCTGATGCGGTGGCCGCCAGTTGCTGTCCCCCCGCGTCAGGTGGCTCGCGGCGATGGTGATCGGGCCCGGTGAGAGCCGCGGGTCCAGCGTGGCCTGAAGCCGATCGGTTCGAATGCGGATCCCGAACTCGCCGACCAGCTCGTCGAGCGCCGTGGCGTTGCCATAGGCGTTGTCATGCTCGGCGAACAACACGAGGGTGCCGCCCCGGGCGAGAAACGCCTGAAGGGCGGTCAGCGCCGTCGAGCCCAGCGTGGTTCCGAGCCGGCTGCCGACCACCAGCGCCGCCCGGCGGGGGTCGGCGAGCCCGGCGAGCGTTCGGGCGAGCGGCGCGCGGTTGGCCGTGACGGAGTATCCCGCCCGCACGAGCGCGGCGGCGGCGCGCGAGTACCCCAGCGCGCCCGGATCATGAATCGAGAAGAACTCGTCCAGCGACTCGTCGAAGACCACGGAGGGCTGCGGCGATGGCGTCTGGCAGGCGGCCGTGAGCAGGATCGCCGCCGCAAGAGGCAGGGGCCAGCGCACGTGAAGTCCTGACGCGCGCTGGCCCCTCACGTTGCCGGGGGGAGACGGCCGATCAGGCCGGAGGCGCCTCACCGGCTCCGGCCGGCGGCTCCGGCGCAGCACTCTTGGTCGCGGGGGCCGCTTCGTCGCGCGGTGCCTCCGCTCCAGCCTCCCCCAACTCCTCGGCCTCGATCACCGGCTTCTTGATCTCCCGGAGCGGCTCGTCGGGGAAGCCGATGGCCGCCAGGACGATGCGGTGATGGATCGGGTCCACCTCGAGGACTTTGAGCTCGACGACCTGCCCTTCCTTGACCGCGTCGCCGGGCTGCTGGATGTCGGGGACGCCCAGCTGGCTCATCGGCACGAAGCCTTCGATGTCGTTGCCGACGTCCACCACGACGCCCTTGTCCATCAGCCGCACCACGTGGCCCTTGAGCTCCATGCCCACCGGGTACGTCTCGCCGATCTTGAGCCACGGGTCCTCCTCCGCCTGCTTGAGGCCGAGGGAGATCCGCTTGTTGTCGGCGTCGATGTTGAGGATGACGACGTTGACCGTGTCGCCTTTCTTGACGACCTCGGACGGGTGTTGCACCCGCTTGGTCCACGACATGTCGGAGATGTGGATCAGCCCGTCGATGCCCGGCTCGATCTCGACGAACGCGCCGAAGCTCGTGAGGTTGCGGACCTTCCCGCTGATCCGCGTGCCGACCGGGTACTTGAGCGGCAGGACCATCCACGGATCCTGCTCGGTCTGCTTCATGCCGAGCGAGATCTTCTCCTCCGCCTCGTCCACCTTGAGCACCACCGCCTCGATGGTCTCGCCGATCGAGACGATCTTGGACGGGTGCCGCACGTTGCGGGTCCACGACATCTCGGAGATGTGGACCAGGCCTTCGATCCCCGGCTCCAGCTCGATGAACGCGCCGTAGTTGGTGATCGAGACCACCTTGCCCTGGACGCGCGTGCCGACCGGATACTTGGCGGCCACGTTGGCCCAGGGGTAGGGCTGGAGCTGCTTCAGGCCGAGCGAGATGCGCTCGCGCTCCCAGTCGATGTCGAGGATCTTGACCTCCAGCTCCTGGCCGAACTTGACCATCTCGCTGGGGTGCGACACGCGGCCGTACGACATGTCGGTGATGTGGAGCAGGCCGTCCACGCCGCCGAGGTCGATGAAGGCGCCGAAGTCGGTGATGTTCTTCACGACGCCCTTTCGCACCTGCCCGACCTCCAGCTCCTTCATCAGCTTCTCGCGCTTGGTGGCGCGCTCGGCCTCGAGGATCACGCGGCGCGAGACGACGATGTTGCGGCGCCGCTTGTTGAGCTTGATGATCTTGAACTGGTAGGACTGCCCCAGCAGCTCGTCGATGTTGGGCACGCGGCGCAGCGCGATCTGGGACCCGGGCAGGAACGCATCCACGCCCATCAGGTCCACGACCACCCCGCCCTTGATCTTCTTGACCAGCGTCCCCTCGACCGGCTCGTCGCTCTCGTAGGCCACGCGGATCTTCTCCCACACCCGCATGAAGTCGGCCTTCTTCTTCGACAGGACGACCGCGCCTTCGTTGTCCTCCAGGTTCTCCAGGAAGACCTCGATCTCGTCGCCTTCCTTGAGCTGCTTGGCGTCCTTGAACTCCTCGATCGGAACGGCGCCCTCGCTCTTGAACCCGACGTCGAGGATGACCGCGTTGTCCGTCACGCGCAGCACCTTCGACTTGACGATCTCGCCTTCCTCGATGTGCTGGAGCGTGCCCTCGTACATCGCCATCATCTGGGCGTACTGCTCCGGCGAGTAGGTCTCGTCGTACAGGTCGGGCCGAACGTTCAGCTTGGTGGCGGGCGGGTTCGGCGGCGGGGTTTCGGAAGCCGCGTCCTGCTTCGCGGCGTCCTCGTCTTGAGTCAGCGTGGACACAACAACCTCGGCGCGCGTCTCTCAGCGCGGAAGAAGGAACCTGGGGACCCGCGTTCGCGGGGCTCGCGAGCCTTTAAGGTTAGCCGCGGCCTGAAGTCGGGTCAAGGAACGGAAAGCGCTGTCGTACCAGGTCCACGACTCCGCGCACCTGCTCCTGCACGTTGAGGCGGGTCGTGTCCAGCAGCACGGCATCGTCCGCGCGGGCCAGCGGGGCCACCCCCCGCCGGCTGTCGTAGTCGTCCCGCCGCGTCAGGGCATCCTCCTCGGCCCTGAGGGCCCCGGCGTCCGGCGTCCGGCCGTGCTCCAATAGGCGGCGGCGCGCCCGCTCGGCCGCGTCCGCGACCAGGTAGACCTTCACCTCGGCGTCGGGGAAGACGGCGGTGCCGATGTCGCGGCCGTCGAGTACGACCCCACCATCCCGGGCCAATCCTCGGAGGATGCCGTTCACGAACTCACGCACCTCGGGCATGGCCGCCACCCGCGAGACCTCGCGCGTGACCGCATCGCTCCGCAAGCGGTCCCCCGCGCTCACCCCGCCGATGGTGACCTCGCCGTGGCCGGGCGGGTGGCCCAGGACCATCGCGACCCCCCGCTTCCGCGCCAGGTCGGCCAGCGCCTTCGGCCGCCAGGCGTCGGGCGGCTCTGGCAGCTCCAGGGCGAGGAGCGTCACCGCCCGGTAGAGCGCGCCGCTGTCCAGATGCACGAAGCCGAGCGCCT
>DATKLR010000008.1:0-13830 GCA_035542295.1 Gemmatimonadales bacterium
GGGTAGTCGTACTTCCAGTAGGGGCTCCCGTTGCTGCCGGTGCCGGGGCTCGGGTAGTTGGTCATGTGGTTGATGACCGCGTCCACGTAGATGCCGACGCCGACCGCCTTGCAGCGTTTCACCATGCTGACGAACGCGGTGCTGTCGCCCGAACGGCTGCGCGCGATGTCGTAGCGCACCGGCTGATACCGCTCGCTCCAGTCGAAGGTCGGCGTGATGCTGTGCTCCTGGGGCGGCGAAACCTGCACGGCGGTGACCCCTGCCGGCCCGAGCACCTGCTCGCACTCGGTCGCGATGTCGGCCCACGTCCACTCGAACAGGTGGACGAAGAC
This sequence comes from Gemmatimonadales bacterium, assembly GCA_035542295.1. Lineage (GTDB taxonomy): Bacteria > Gemmatimonadota > Gemmatimonadetes > Gemmatimonadales > JACORV01 > Fen-1245. The sequence goes on from DATKLR010000008.1 coordinate 333, forward strand.
GTCGCCCGCGGCCATGTGGCCGCTGGGACGGTAGGTAGGGCTGAGCGTCGGCCGGGGTGCCGTCGCGCCGCCGGTCACCAGCGGGGATGAGGTCTCATGGCACGCCAGTGCGGCGAGTGCGAGCAGCGCGGCCGCGGTGACGCCGTGTTCAGGTGACACCCCTGATCGGCTCCTGAAACCAGCCGCCGCTCCACCGCCGAGGCGGTGGAGCGGCGGGCAAAAGTCCCTAAGAGTGCTCTTCTGACCTAGTAACCCGGGTTCTGCGTCAGATTCGGGTTAGCCGAGAGTTCGTTCGCCGGCAGCGGATACAGGTTGAAGTGCGCATCCGTCGCGGCCCCACCCGGCGTGTTCCCCTTCCACGCCCACAGATACGACCCACCCGTGAACTTGCCAAACCGGATGAGGTCGGTCCGGCGCTTGCCCTCGAACAGCAACTCGCGCGTCCGCTCGGCCAGCAGCGTGTCCGTCGTCATGTTGGCTGCCGATGCGATGTTGGCGCTAGCGTTCCCGTACGCGCGTTGGCGAAGCGCGTTGAAGTAGCCCAGCGCCGTGGCCAGGTTGGTGTTGGTCCGCACCGCGGCCTCGGCGTAGATCAGGTATGCCTCGCCGAGCCGGAAGATCGGGAAATCCGTGTCGATCATCGTCGTCTGCGAGCCGGGGCCGCCCGTAGACGTCATGTTGGTGAACTTCGGACCGGCAGCCCCATAGTTGTACGAGCCGATGTTGATGACGGAATCGGTCACTGACGAGTCGACGGCCGTCCAGCTGCTCTTCGCCTTGCCCGCGACCGAATCGCGCATCCGCTCAGCGGTCGTAGAGTCGATCGCCGTCTGGCGGCCGTAGATGAAGGCCCCGCGGGCGTCACCGGCGCTGAACTGGCGCCGCGCCTGCTGCTTCATCCGGTAGCCGCCCCAGCAGTAGTCCATGCCGAACCACGAGGCCTGCATGCTGCCACCGCAGCCGGCGTGAACCAGGAACGTCATCCCGCCCCACGTCTGCGTATGACTGCCATCCTCCAACGCGGCGAAGATGATCTCGGGCGACAGATTGTTGTCCGACGTGAAGTTGTTGTGGAAGACGGGATTCAGGCTGTAGTACCCGGAGTTGATGACCGTGCCCGCCTCCGTGAGTGCGCCGGCGTAGTTCGCCGTGCCCGTGTACACTCCGGCGTTGAGGTACAGCTCGGCCAGGAGCATGTGGGCAGCCATCGTCGTCGCACGGCCGTACACGGCCGCACTCGGCAGGGGCAGCGAGTCCTTGATCGCCGACAACTCGCTCACGACGTACCGGTAGATGCTGTCGCGCGCGGCCTCCTTGGGCGGCGGGCCGCCAACCGGGTCGGCCTCGGTCACGAACGGGATGCCGCCGAAGAAGTCAATCCCGTTCCAATAGGCGAGCGCCCTGAGGAAGCGCGCCTCGGCCCGGTACTGCTGGATCTGGGTCTTGAGCGTCGTGCTCACTCCCCGCGAGGCCAGCAGCGAAGCGGTCGTCTGGCGCAGGAACTCGTTCGCCAGGACGACCTGGTAGTAGACGCGGTAGTACATCGCGTTGGCGATGGTGTTGGTCGAAGTCCACGTCCACAGGTTCAGGTCGGGGACGCCCGGATCGTTCCAGCCGATCACGGCTTCGTCCGTCGGAAGCTCCTGCAGATACCAGTTGAGGCGCAGGTACTCCGAGGTCCCCTCGTCAATCTGCGAGATGTCGCCCTCACCACCGGGCCCGTTCGGTCCGATCTGTCCGGTGAGGACGAGTCCGCCGTACAGCTTCGCCATGTATTCGGCATAGGAGTTCGGATCGTTCCATATGTTGGCGCCCGTCACGGTGCTCTTGGGAGCCACCGTCGGGTCCGTGCAGGCTGCCGCGGCCACCAGCAACGGTGCAGCGACCGCGAGCGCCTTGAAGATCCTGAGGTTCATATCTCGGTCCCTTCTCGAGTGGTCGTATCCATGGCCCTGTGCTAGAACCGGACGCTCAAGCCACCCGTGAAGGTGCGCGAGCGCGGATAGATGTTGCTGTCAATCCCGACACCGTTCTCCGCCGCCGTCGGGTCAACGCCCTGATACCCCGTGATCGTGAAGGCGTTCTGCACAGTGGCGTACACCCGCCACCGCCGGCCGGAAACGTTGAACGAGTAGCCGAGCGTGATGTTGTCCATGCGCAGGAACGAGGCGTCCTGCACGTAGTAGTCCGACAGCCACTGCGGCGCCGTGAAACCGGTCTTAAGGACCGAGGCGTCTATGTTGGCCGGCCACACGTTGCCGGACGTGATGTTCTGGTACGAGCCGCCGTTCGCCGCGATGTTGTTGTAGACGTAGTTCCCCAGCGAGGCCCGCAGCGTGAAGCCGAAGTCGAAGTTGGAGTACGTGAAGCTGGACGTGTGCCCCAGCTCCAGCGACGGCCACGGGGACTTGTACGGCCGCCAGTCGGCGCTGGTGCAGCCCGTCGTGGTCGTGCCGTTGGGCAGCACGTAGGTGTTCTGGACCGGCTTCCCGCTCTGATAGGCCTGCTGGCAGACCAGGAACGAGTTGATCGCATAGCCCGGCTGCAAGACCTGAATGGTCTGGCCGGTGGCAGAGCCGGTGCCGCCCACCTGGATCTGGGTGACGCCGTTGCTCCCGTTGATGGTGAGCAGCTTGTTCGCGTTGTGGGCGATCGTGAAGTCGGCCGTCCAGCCCAGGCCGCTACGCTGCGCTTCCAGGATCTTGGCGGACAGACTCAGCTCCACCCCCGTGTTCCTCATCGAGCCGATGTTCTGCGTGACGAGGTTCGAGAAGTTGGTGCCGGCGGCGACGGGAACCGTGAAGATCAGGTCGGTCGTCTTCTTGGTGTACCAGTCGAAGCTGCCGCTGAGCCGGTTCCTGAAGAATGCAAAGTCCAGGCCGACGTTATACGAGTTGGTGGTCTCCCAATGGATGGCCGGGTCCACCGCGCTCGGGCGAATGGTGGTCGTGTACTGGCCATTGAAGTAGTACTGCGCCTGGCCGTTGCTGTAGGTATAGGTCGGGTACTGCTGGTAGTCCGCGAATGCCTGGTTGCCGGTCTTCGCCCATGACGCCCGGATCTTGAGGTCCGTGAGCGCGCGGATGTCCTTCAGCAGCGGCTCCTCCGAAACGCGCCAGGCCAGCGAAACCGACGGGAACGTACCCCACTGGTTGCCGGGTCCGAAGCGCGACGATCCGTCGCGGCGGACGCTGGCCGCAAGGAGGTAACGGTCGTTCAGGTTCCAGTTGAACCGGCCGAACCACGAGATCAGCTTGTAGTCGACGATATTCGTGCTGTTCTGGATGACCGACGCCCCGCCCACCGAAATGCCGTTGATGCCGAGCAGGTTGCTGGGCAGCCCGGTCTCCTGGAAGTACGGGTACTCGCCGTGCGACTGGGAGTATGAGTAGCCGCCGGTCAGGTCGATGTTGCCCGGCACGAAGTTGAGCGGGGCGGCGTAGTTCAGGTACGCCTCGACCACTTCGTTCGTCTGGCTGTTGTTCGACAAGCTTAGGAACCCCTGGTTCTGCCGGATCTGGAAGGCCAGGTTGTTCGGCTGGAAGTTCGCGCTGTTGGCCTGGGTGAGGTCGTACCCGAGGTTGACGTTGGCCTTGAGGTTCGCGACGAACGGCAGCCGGTACTCGGCCTGCACGTTGCCGACGCTGCGCCACGTCGTGCCCTGGCTGACGGACCGCTTCAGGCTCGCCACCGGGTTGGACGGCCCGCTCTGGTTCGTCGGCCAGTCCCAGTACCCGGTCGCGTTGGTTGGATCGTACACCGGCTGCGTCGGCGCCATGCCGGTGGCATTGCCGAGCACATCGCCGGCCTGGAACGTGTCGAACGCCCGCGAGCCCTTGACGTTGGCCTTCAAGTCCAGCCGGTCGTTGAACAGGCGCTGATCGTAATTGAAGCCCAGCGAGAGACGCTGGGTCGCCGATTGCTGGATGATCCCCTGCTGGTCGAAGTACCCGAGCGACAAACGATAGAACGTGTTGTCGCCCGAACTGGTCACGGACAGGTTCTGGTCCGTGCCGTACCCCGTGCGGTCAATCTGGTCGTACCAGTTGGTGTTCGCGCTCCCCAGCAGGGTGGACTTGGACGGCGCGTTCGCCGCCACTGCGGCCCGGAACTGCGTCGCGTTCAATAGCTGGGGAGTCCGCGTCACGGACGACGAGGAAAACGTAGTGGTGTATTCGATCTGCGTCCCATGGCGGCCGCCCGAGCCCGACTTCGTCGTGATCAACACCACGCCGTTGGCCGCGTTCGCCCCGTAAATCGCCGCGGACGAAGCATCCTTCAGCACCGTGATGCTCGCGATGTCGTTCGGGTTCAGGAAGTTGAGCGGGTCGCGGCCGGCGGAGAGTCCGCCGCCGGCGCCGGTGCCCACCGGCATCCCGTCAATCACGTAGAGCGGCTCGCTGCTCGCGTTGACCGACGTGGCGCCGCGGATGCGGATCGACAGCCCGCCGCCCGGCTGGTTGTTGTCCAGGACCTGTACGCCCGCCACCTTGTCCTGGATGAGGAGCTGCGGGGTGGCGATCGTGCCGGTATTGAACTCTTCGGCGCTGATCTGGCTCACGGCGCCGGTGATGTCGCCGGCGCTCTGGGTCCCGTAGCCGGTGACCACGATTTCAGCCAAGCCCACAGCCTGAGGGCTCAGCGAGAAATCGGCGACGACCGTCGCGTTTCCGAGGACGGTGACGGCCTGCGTGGCCGGCGCGTACCCGATCCGCCGGGCCCGCACCGTGTCGCTCCCCGCGCGCACGCCGGAGATGACGTAGCGCCCGTCGGCGCCGGACAGCGCCGTGCGCCCTGCCACGCTGACCTGGGCTCCTGCGATCGGCTGCTTGGTCGCGTCGTCCACGACCTGACCGCGTACCGTTGCCGCGGTCTGTTGGGCGCGCAACGGCACCGCGCACAACACTGCCAGGAGCGCACCTGTGATGAACCCTGCTCGTCTCATACGCATCTCCTCAAGCTGTTGGGCTCAAAAGCGCCTCGGCCGATCGCGATACCGGGGCGAAGGCCGCGCGGGGCTCGTCTGCTCGCAGCAGACTGTGCGCGGATAGCGGTGGATGCGCGGGGGAGTACGCCGAGCTGCAACTCGGGTGACCTGCTCGTGCACCGTGCGATCGTTCGGAAAGTCGAGCAATACGTGTGCCAATCACCTCCTCTATGGGGGACAACAGCACTCGCCACCACCACTAACGTCCGGCGGAGGTGATGTCAACACTGCCCGACTCTAGGGACATATGTGAATCCGATAGCGTTGTTGGCCATTAGGGGGCAGTCAAGAAGACGGCGTCGCGGCGCGGGCACCGCAAGTGCTTGCGGCATATGACCTTCGCTATGGCCGAGCGCGGGCCGCGCGCACCGCTGTGACTGCGGCGGCGCGCATGGCTGCCGGCTGCGGCTCGCTTGACGGCAGGCGCTGCCGGGCGGATGGTTGGGGCGGACCAACGGGGGCTGGAAGATGAGAATCTCGCGAGGCGGATCTCTCCTTGCGGCCGCGGTGATCGCGGCGGCGGGCCGGGGCGCGCTCATGCCCGACGGGCCGTCGGCGCTCGCGCGCGCCGACGCGTGCCCCTGGGTGCGCTCGAGCGCGCCGATCCCGGTGCGCGTGGCGCAGGTCCTGTCGAGGATGACGCTGGATGAGAAGATCCAACTCGCGCACGGAGCGGGCGGAACGCCCTACGCCGGCTACGTCCCCGCCATCCCGCGGCTGTGCATTCCGGCGCTCAAGCTGCACGACGGCCCGGGCGGCGTGGCCGACGGGCTCGCGGGCGTGACGCAGCTGCCCGCCCCGGTCGCGGTGGCGGCGAGCTGGGACACCACGATCGCGCGGGCATACGGCGCGGTCGTCGGGGCGGAGGAGTGGGGCAAGGGTGCGAACGTGAATCTCGGCCCCACCGTGAACATCGTCCGCGATCCGCGGTTCGGCCGGGCGTTCGAGACGTATGGCGAGGATCCGTACCTCACGGGGCGGATCGCCGTCGCGGAGATCCAGGGCGTGCAGGCGCAGGGCGTCATGGCCCAGGTCAAGCACTGGGTCGCATACAACCAGGAGACGGCTCGCAACACTCCGGCCGACGACGTGGTCGTTGCGCCGCGAACCCTGCACGAGATCTATATGCCGCAGTTCGAGGCCGCGGTCAGGGAGGGCAGCGCCTCGTCGGTGATGTGCGCCTACAGCACGATCAACGGGACCTGGGCCTGCCAGAACGGCTACACGCTGCGCTCGGTGCTCGAAGACGAGTGGCACTTCCCGGGCTTCGTCACGTCCGACTGGGGGGCCACGCACTCCACGGTGGCCTCGGCCGACAGCGGCCTGGACATGCAGATGCCCGACAGCTCGCGCTTCGGCCCCACGCTCCGGGACTCCGTGCGGGCGGGCCGCGTGCCGATGGCGCGGCTGAACGACATGGTGCGCCGGGTGCTGACGCAGGAGTTTCGCTTCCATCTCTTTGATCGGGAGCAGACGGGCACTCCTTCCACCGTGGTGACCAGCGAGCAGCACGCCGCCGTGGCGCGGAGCGTCGCGGAGCAGGGCACCGTGCTGCTGAGGAACGCGGGCGGCCTGCTTCCATTGGACCTCGCGACCGTGCGCTCGATCGCGGTGATTGGGCCCGGCGCGGGCCGGGACGCGCTGACGGGTGGCGGCGGCAGCGCCGCCGTGGTCGCGCCCTACATCGTGACCCCCTTCGACGCGATTGCCAGGCGCGCCGGCAGCGCGGTGACCGTGCGGTACTCCGAAGGCGCTCCGCCGCCCAACGGCACGCTGCCGCCTGTGCCGTCCGCGGCGCTCGCTCCGTCGACGGGCGGCAGCCGCGGACTCGCCGCCGAGTTCTACAACAACATGACGCTGACCGGTCCCCCAGTGCTCACGCGCGTGGATTCGGTCATCGGCGCGGACTGGCACGACCAGCCGCCGGGGCCGGGCGTGAGCGCGAACAAGTGGTCGGCCAAGTGGACCGGGACGATCACGCCGCCCGCCACCGGCGAGTACACCTTCTCGCTCACCAGCGACGATGGCAGCAGGCTGTTCATCAACGGCGTGCGGATCATCGACAACTGGCGGGAGCAGGCGCCGACGGCGGAGCTCGGGAAGGTGACGCTCACCGCCGGGCAGGCGGTCCCGATCGAGGTGGACTTCTACCAGAACGAGGGCGGGGATTCCCTCGGCCTCGGCTGGCGCGTGCCGGGCCAGCCCTCGCTGCTGGGCCAGGCTGTGGCGCTCGCCGAGTCGTCGGACGTGGCCGTGGTGTTCGTGGGCGACTTCGAGACCGAAGGCGCGGACCTCAAGGACATCGATCTGCCCGGCGAGCAGAACCAGCTGATCCACGCGGTGGCCGCGGCCAACCGCAACACGATCGTCGTGCTCAACACGGGTTCCGCGGTCACGATGCCCTGGGCCGACTCCGTGAAGGCGATTCTGGAGGCGTGGTATCCGGGTCAGGAGGACGGCAACGCCATCGCCTCGGTGCTGTTCGGCGACGTCAACCCGTCGGGCAAGCTGCCGGTGACGTTCCCGAAGAGTCTGGCCGACGTGCCGGCGGCGAGCGCCGCCCGGTGGCCGGGCGTTGACGGTCGCGTGGAGTACGCCGAGGGGCTGAACGTCGGCTACCGCTGGTACCAAGCGCGGGGCATCGCGCCGCTGTTCCCGTTCGGGTTCGGCCTCTCGTACACGACCTTCCGGTTCGAGAACCTGCGAGTGTCGCAGCGGCGGGGCCGGTCGGTGACCGTGAGCGCGGACATCACGAACACGGGCCGGCGCCCGGGCGCAGACGTGGTGCAGGTCTACGTCGGCTTCCCGCCTTCGGCCGGCGAGCCGCCCTGGCAGCTCAAGAGTTTCCAGAAGGTCCGGCTCGCTCCGGGCGAGACGAGGCACCTGACGTTCTCGCTCGAAGCGAAGGGGTTCGCGCACTGGGACGAGGCGGTGCGGGGCTGGGTGGTGACCGCTGGCGACTATCACATCGCCGTCGGGGATGCCTCGGATAACCTGCCGCTCGGCGCCGACGTCAGGCCGCGGTCCGGCCGCGCGCCCTGATTGACCGGACGAGTGCAGATAAGACGACCTGCACTTCTCCCCCGGTAGAGGTACTCCTTGTGCGAAGGTCGCGCCGTCGCGACATTGGCGGACCTCCCGCACGGACATAGCTGATGGTCTCAAGACGGCGCCAGCGTCGCCTCGCGTCGATTGCCGCACTGATCGTGTCGCTCAGTGTGCCTGGTGTCGCCTTCGCCCAGGTCGCCGCCGCGCCGCGCACGGTCGAATTGACGCTGACGGCCGCGCCCGCGCGGCTGTCGCTGCTGCCCGGCAAGCTCACTGACGTCTACGCATTCAACGGCCAGGTCCCCGGTCCCACGCTGGAGTTCCGCGAGGGGGACCACGTCGTCATCCATTTCCACAACGATCTGCCCGAGGCCACGACCATCCACTGGCACGGGCTGCACATCCCCGCCAGGTCGGATGGCAGCCCGCTGAACGCGGTCCCGCCGGGCGGCAGCTACGACTACGTCTTCACCCTCCTGCCCGGCTCGGCAGGCACCTACTGGTATCACCCGCATCCCGACCGCCGCACCGGTTACCAGATCGCCAAGGGGCTCTACGGTGCGCTCATCGTGCGCGCCGCCGACGATCCGCTGGCGGGCATCCCGGAGCGGGTGCTGTTGCTGTCGGACAACCGGTTCCGGCCCGATGGAGAGGTGGATTTCCCGTCTCCCGAATCGCCGCAGGCGGAGATCGACGAGGAGAACGGACGGGAGGGCGACGTCCAGTTCGTCACCGGCCGCATCATGCCCACGCTCTCGATCCGCAGCGGCGAGGTCCAGCGCTGGCGCATCATCAACGCGTCGGCGGCGCGGGTCTACCGCCTCGCGCTCGAGGGTTACGAGCTCCTGTACGTCGGGACCGACGGCGGCCTGTTCGAGCGCCCACTAGGGGTCAAGGAGATCGTGCTGGCCAACTCGGAGCGGGCGGAGGTCCTCGTGCGCGCCACCGGCGCGCCGGGGAGCCGCGCCGTGCTGCGCGCGCTGCCCTACGACCGCTACGCGCCGCAAACCCGGCCCGCGGACTGGAGCGTCCCGCGCGATCTGCTCACGCTGCAATACACGGACGAACCGCCGGTCACGCCCGTGGCGCTGCCCGACCGCCTGCGAGACGTCCCGGCGCTCGACACCGCGCAGGCCACGGTCCGGCGCACCATCGTGTTCAGTCAGGGACTGATCGACGGCAGGAAGATGGACATGCACCGGGTGGACCAGCGGGCGCGGCTCGGGGCCACCGAGATCTGGCAGATCGAGAACGTGGTCGGGATGGATCACCCCTTCCACCTGCACGGCTTCCAGTTCCAGGTGCTCGATCGCAATGGCGTCCCGGAGCCGTTCCGCGCCTGGAGCGACGGGATCAACGTCCCGAAGCACGGGAGGGTGCGCATCATCGTGCGGTTCGACGACTACCCGGGCAAATGGATGTACCACTGCCACATCCTCGATCACGAGGACGAGGGCATGATGGGGATTCTCGAGGTCACCCCAACGCGGAGGTAGCTGATGAGCAAGGTGTTGCGCGCGGCTTCACGGTTCTCGGGGCTGCTGGTGTCGGTGCTGGTCCTGGTGGTCATCGTGGCTGCATGGACACGTTCGTCGGCCGGAGCGCGGCTGGCCGGCGCCACGGTTGTGGCTGCGCCGCGCGGCGACGTGCTCCGCGGCCGCTACTCCGTCATCACGCACGACTGCGCCGGCTGTCACGGCGGCACCAGCCCCGCATCCCCCGGCTGGCTCACCGGCGTGACGAGCCCCGAGATGGAGTTCAAGATCGGCCCCTTCACCACCCGGCCGCGCAACCTCACGCCGGACAACGAAACCGGCCTGGGCCGGTTCACCGAGCGGCAGATCTTCAACGCGCTGCGCTACGGCCTGCGGCCTGAAGACACGCCCGACGTCACGATCACGTCGCGGACGCCCGGCAAGGGGAACTTCCCGGAGCACCCGCACTATCTCGCGGTGCCCATGCCCTGGCCGGCGTGGCGCTACCTGCCGGAGCGGGAGCTGTGGGACATCGCCGCGTATCTGAAGCGCGGCCTGAAGCCGGTGACCAACAAGGTGCTGGACAGCGAAGGCCCGCCCGACTTCTGGGCGAGCGAGTACACCGACGAGAAGTACGGGGGCGCGCAGCCGCCGGCCTTCCCCACGGCCAACGAACGGCGGCCCTGAGCATCGTCCTTCGGCACAACAGCTAGAGACCACGGCCCCGAGAGTTTTCGGGGCCGTGTCGTCCCCGACCATCCACAGGCCTCAGCCAGTCGGGTCTGCGCCCGGGCGGAGCTGCGTCAGGAACGACTCCACCGGGACGCAGCGGATTCCTCCGACCTCGAGGCGCTCGGTCCCCCGGTGCAGCAGCACTTGCCGGGAGCGGGGGTAGTCGGCGGCAAAGGCCCGCAGTCCCCGCACGTCCTCGGGACGGACCCGTGCGGCGTTCTTCACCTCGAACGCCCAGAAGCCCCCCGCCCCGTAGACCACGAAGTCCACCTCGACGCCGGAGCGCGTGCGCCAATAGTACAGCGCCGTATCGCGCGACGAGTACGCGATCCAGGCCCGCAGATGCTGCGCCACCAGGCCCTCGAGCGCTGCGCCGCCGATCTCCTCCGGTCGGTCGAGCGGCCCCCGTGGACGCAGCGACCGGAAGACGCCGGCATCAAAAAGGAAGAACTTGGGGTGCGCCGCGGTCGCGCGCCGCGCCCGGCGCGTGAAGACGGGGACCGTGAACGCCACCAGCAGGTCTTCGAGCACTTCCAGAAAGCCCTCGACCGTCTTGCGATGGACAGCGCTGTCCCGTGCGACTGCGCTGGTGTTCAGCACCGCGGCGTGCGAGAAGCTCACCACCTCGAGGAATCGCGCGAAGCTCCCGATGTTGCGGACCAGGCCCTCGGCCTTCACCTCCTGCTCGAGGTAGGCCGTGGCGTAGGCCGCGAGCGTCTCGCGGGGCTCGTGTGCGGCGACGACGAGCGGCAGGAGCCCGCGCTCCAGGCTCCGCGCAAGGTCGAAGGCCGGCAGCTCGGTTGCGAGGAAGGGGTGAAGCGTGCGCACCACCGCCCGCCCCGCCAGGAGGTCCACGCCGCCGCGGCGCAACTTCCGCGCGCTCGACCCCGTCAGCACGAACCTCGGTGCCGGCCGGCGCTCCAGCAGGTCGTGGACGACGTGCAGCAACTCCGGTACACGCTGCACCTCGTCGACCACCACGTCCTTCCTGCTGCGGTTGCCGAGCACGAGTTCGCGCAGCCGCTCGGGCCGCGCGGCCATCTCGCGATAGGTTTCCGGCTCGAGGAGGTTGACGACGAGCGCGTCGGGCAGCACCTGGCGAAGCCAGGTGGTCTTCCCGGTGCCGCGGGGCCCGAACAGGAAGAAGCTGCCCTTGGGCGGAGTGAGGACACGCGGGAGAAGTGCCATTGTGAGTCTCAAAATGGCGGTGATGACGCCATACTGCAAGGGCCGGGATCTGCCTAGAGGCCGGTTCTCTTCTCGAGGTGCTCGGGGTACCGCTCTCCCTGGATCGTGATCTGCGAAGCGGCGCCATCGATTTCCCGCAGATCCTCGGCCGTCAGCTCGACGGCGGCCGCGCCGATGTTCTCCTCCAGGCGCCGCACCTTCGTGGTGCCCGGGATCGGCACGATCCACGGCTTCTGGGCCAGCAGCCAGGCGAGCGCCAGCTGGGCGGGCGTCGCCTTCGTGCGCTCCGCGAGGGCGCGAAGGAGGTCGACCAGGGCCTGATTCGCCTTCCGAGCCTCCGGCGTGAAGCGGGGCACGATGTTGCGGAAGTCGGAGCGCTCGAAAGTCGTCGTCTCGTCGATCTGGCCCGTCAGGAAGCCCCTGCCCAGGGGGCTGAACGGGACGAAGCCGATGCCAAGCTCCTCGAGGGTCGGTATCACTTCCTCTTCGGGCTTTCTCCACCACAGCGAGTACTCGCTCTGCAGTGCGGTGACCGGCTGGACGGCGTGGGCACGACGGATCGTCCGCACGCCCGCTTCCGAGAGGCCGAAGTGCCTGACCTTGCCCGCCTGGATCAGGTCCTTCACCGCTCCCGCCACGTCCTCGATCGGCACCTCCGTGTCCACACGGTGCTGGTAGAACAGATCGATGACGTCGGCCTTGAGACGTTTCAGCGAGGCTTCCGCGACCTGCCGGATGTGCTCCGGCCGACTGTCCTGGCCCGTCTGCTCGCCCTTGGGACCGAACCGGAAACCGAACTTGGTGGCGATCACCACCTGATCGCGAACGGGAGCGAGCGCTTCGCCCACGAGCTCTTCGTTCGTGAACGGCCCGTATGCTTCCGCAGTGTCGAAGAACGTCACGCCGCGGTCAACCGCCCGCCGAACCAGCGAGACCATCTCCCGTCTGTCGGGGAACGGAGGGTAGGAGAAGCTCATTCCCATGCAGCCGAGGCCGAGAGCGGAGACTTCCAGACCGCTCTTGCCCAGTTTGCGCCTCTGCACTGTGCCTCCCGCCGCCAAGACGGGCGGCCCCAAGTTCCTGCCTCTCAATGACTTCCCGAGGTGCGCCGGACAGGAGTCGAACCTGTGGCCTTGGGCGGAGACGGTCAAGGTGGCGGCGGAATTGCGGCTTCCTACGCCATCGGCTGAGCCTTGACGGCTGCATATGTGACCTGCACGTTCGCGCATCGGGACGGGGGCGAGGGGACTATGCCCACGGCGCGCGCTGCGGGAGACCCCAAACGTGGTAAGGGCACCGTGCTGGCCCGCGTGGTGGCCAACATCCTGTCCGGCGCCGCGCGGGAGGGCTTGCGTCGCAACGCACTGCTTGAAGCTGCGGGACTCCGGGCCGTGGACTTCAGCGATCCGGACGCCCGGGTGCCGGCGTGGGCCGAACAGGCGCTGTGGCAACTGATCGCACAGCGCGCAGCCGACCCCGGCGTCGGCGTCCGGATCGGCGCGTCCATCGGCGTGCGGCAGTGGGGTCTGCTGGGCTACGCCACGTCCTACAGCTCCACCCTCGGCGCCGCACTGCGCCGCCTGGTGCGGTACCAGCGTATCCTCAACGAAGGGTTTCAGTATCGCCTCGAGGAACTCGGCGCACAGTACGTCGCCATCGGGCAGCACACCTCCGATATCGCGGGGGTCGGGCTTCCCTACGCCACGAGTGCCCGGATCGCCAGTCTCGTGGAGGGGTGTCGACAACTTGCGCGCACTGAGGTGGTGCCCGCGGAGATCGCGTTCACCTACGACCCGCCGACCAGCTCGCTCGAATACTCCCGCTTCTTTCGCTGCCCGCTGCGATTCAACCAGCCGCAGACAAAGGTCGCGTTCGCGAAGCGCGACTTCGATCTGCCGATCCCTGGTGGGGATGAAACCCTCGCGGGATACCTGAGCGAGAACGCAGAACAGGTGCTCGGAACGCTCTGTACGGGAACCTCAACCACCGAACGCGTTCGCTCGGCGATCTGGGCCGTGCTGAGCGATGGACGACCGACGCTGCGCCACATCGCGTCGGCCCTGCGTCT
>DATKLR010000009.1:0-2462 GCA_035542295.1 Gemmatimonadales bacterium
CGCCGGTCGCGCTTGGCCGCCACGTGGGCGGATCGACCGAGGGATGCTGCAGGGGCGTGGGGCACGGCGCCGCTCCGGTTCAGAATTTGAACGCGGTTCAAAAATTGAACTCCGAGTCGGTTTTTGTCAATGGCGCAGTCCTGAGGGAAGCACTCACGCAATCCAACCCCTGGTGCCGTTCCCGCATCTGGCCCGTCTGGCGCGGGTGCCGTACTATACGCCGACAGCAGTGGGCGGGAGGCGGTTCGGATGCCCGAACTCCTCGAGCGGTTGCAGCAGGCCCTGGCCGAGCGCTATCGCATCGAGCGCGAGCTGGGGCGGGGTGGGTTCGCCACCGTCTTCCTCGCCACCGACTTGAAGCATCAGCGTGAAGTCGCCCTCAAGGTCCTGCACCCCGAGCTGGCGTTGGCGCTGGGCAGCGCGCGGTTCCTGCGCGAGATCGCCACGGTGGCGCACTTCAGGCATCCCCACATCCTGCCGCTGCACGACTCCGGCGACGCCGACGGGCTGCTCTACTACGTCATGCCGTTCATCGAAGGGGAATCGCTGCGCCAGCGGCTGGAGCGCGAGCATCAACTGCCGCTGGAGGACGCGCTCCGGATCACGCGGGAGGTAGCCGACGCGTTGGGCTACGCCCATGGGCTGGGCGTCGTGCACCGGGACGTGAAGCCGGAGAACATCCTGTTCGAGGCCGGGCACGCGATCGTGACGGACTTCGGGATCGCGCGGGCGGTGAGCTCGGTGGGCGGAGCGAAGCTGACGGAGACGGGACTGGCCGTCGGGACGCCGGCGTACATGAGCCCCGAGCAGGCGGCGGGCGACCCGGCGCTGGACAGTCGGAGCGACATCTACAGCCTGGCGTGCGTGTTGTACGAGATGCTCGGGGGCGCGCCGCCGTTCACGGGCCCCACGCCGCAGGCCGTGCTGGCCGCCCAGATCGCGGACCCCGTGCCGCAGCTGCGCGCGCTCCGGCCGACGGTGCCACCGGGCGTCGAGCGCGCGCTGGAGCGGGCGCTGGCCAAGGCGGCGGGCGAGCGGTACGCCACGGCCGAGGAGTTCGTCCAGCACCTGACGCGCGCGAGCACGGCCGAGGCGGTCGCAGCCGAGGCGCGGCGCGAGCGGGCGCGGCGGCGCTGGCGGGCGGTCCTGGCCGTGGCCGGCGTCGTGGTCGTGGCAGCCGTCGGCTGGTGGGGTGCGAAGACGATCAACGCGGCCGCCGGGCACGCGACCATCCGGCGGCTCGCGGTCCTGCCGCTCGCGAGTTTCACCAACGACACGACACAGGACTACCTCGTCCAAGGTGTGCAGGAGGCCCTGATCTCCAACCTCCAGGAGGCTGGGGTCGCGGTCCTCGGCCGCACCTCGGTCCTGCGATACCGGCACTCCGAGAAGTCGCCGCGCCAGATTGCCCGCGAGCTCGGCGTGGACGCGCTGGTCGAAGGGTCGGTGATGCGCTCGAGCGACAGCATGGAGATCTCCGTAAGGCTGATTGACGGTCGCACGGAGGTCGTGCGGTGGGAGCACGCCTATCCCGGCGAATTGCGCAGCGTATATGCCCTGTACCACGGCGTGACACGCGCCATCGCCGAGCATGTTCAGAGCGCGCTCAGCCCGGCGGCGGCGGCGCGGCTGGCGACGGCGCGGACCGTGGACCCGCAGGCCTACGACGACTATCTCCGGGGGCAGTTCTACTGGCAGCGGCTCACCCCGGGCAGTCTGGACGCAGCCTTGGATTTCTTCCAGCGGGCGCTCCGGCGGGACTCGACCTATGCTCCCGCGTGGGCCGGTATCGCGCTCGTCTGGGGCGGACGCTCGCAGGCCGTGTACGTCACTCATTGGGAAGCGATCCCGCACATGAGGGTGGCATTGCAGCGAGCCCTCGACCTGGACAGCAACTCCGCCGAGGTGCAGTACGTTGCGGCGGTGGTCAGGGCCTGGCACGAGTGGGACTGGACCGGCGCGGAGCGCGCGTTCCGGCGCGCCATCGAGATCAACCCCAACTATCCGGACGTCCGGGTCTTCTACTCGAACTTCCTCTCCATGCTGGGACGCTTCCGGGAGGCGCACCCCCAGATCGAACGGGCGATGGAGGGGGACCCGTCAAATGCACTGTTCCGGGGCCTCTATGGCTTTAACCTGATCCTGGAGCGCCGGTATGCTGACGCCGTGAGGGAAATGCACAGGGCACTGCAGATGGACCCCGCTGCAAACGTAGCCAACAACAACCTATGGGGTGCCCTCTGGCAGCTCGGTGAGTATGACGAGGCGTTGGCCGTGCTGCGGCAGTGGTACGCCGGCGATCAGGGCCTGCAGAACGCCCTGACCCAAGGGTTCGCCGAGGGCAGCTACCGCGGGGCGCTGCGCCGCCTGGCGATCTTCCTGGGCACACACATACCCATAGTTAACAACGGGCCGTTCTCGGTTGCGGACTTCTACATCCTCGCGGGAGAGAAGGACAGCGC
>DATKLR010000010.1:0-13175 GCA_035542295.1 Gemmatimonadales bacterium
GTGCTGAAGCGCGGCTCGAAGACCCGCGGCACCAGCTCGGGCGGGATGCCGCGGCCGTCGTCCTCGACCTCGATCCGCGCGACCTGGTCGGCGGGAGCGCCCGGCTCACCGGCGCTCCGCGCCGCGCGCACCTCGACCCGCGTCGCCCCCGCGTCGCGGGCGTTCTCGAACAGGTTCACCAGCACCTCCGACAGCTCGTCGCGCCGCGCCCGGACCACGATGCCCCGTTCCGCCGCGACCTCCCACCGGACCGGCGTCTCGCCGAGCTGGTAGAGCCCGACGACCTCGCGCACGACCTCGGAGGCGTCCACCGCCTCGAGCGGCGGCCGGTCGGCCGTGGGCAGCGCGAACCGGCTGAAGGCCCGCGCGATCGCGTCCAGCCGGTCGATCTCCGCCAGGATCCGCCGGCCCGTGCTGTCCACCACGCTGCCGAGCTCGGCCGGACGCTCGCGGTTGAGGCGCATCAGGTGCTGGATGCCGAGGCGGATCGGCGTGAGCGGGTTCTTGATCTCGTGCGCCACCTGGCGGGCCATCTCCCCCCACGCCAGGACGCGCTGCGCCTCCTGCCCCCGCTCGACGTCGGCCGCCGCGTGCTCGATCGCGGTGTACACCGGCTCCAGCTCGCTGGGCATCGGCCCGCCCTCGCTGACCGGCCGCTCGCCCGTGCCGGCCGCGAGGGCGGCCCGCGCGAGGCGTGCCAACGGGCGCGCGAGGGCGCGCGCCGCCAGCCCCGAAAGGACGATCGCCGCGACGATCCCGATCACCGCCGCCACCATCACGGCCACGCCCAGGTCCTCCTGGCGTGCGCCGAGGGCCTCGTCGGCCAGCAGTTGCGGCGAGAGGAGGATGCCGGAGGTGCCCCCGAGCACGGTGTACCCGACCAGCACCGGCTGCGGCGTCGTCTCCTGCCGGAGCGTGAGCTCGAGGTAGTCCCCGTAGACGAGCCGCGTGTACGCCGCCGGCGGCACGAGCCAGTCCAGCAGACCGAGGTCGCTCAGGACCGGGGCCGACGAGGCCCGTTGGACCCCGTCCGTCGTGAGGACCAGCTCCGCGTCCACGTTGTCCGCCACTTCCCGCAGCGCGAGCGCCCGATCTTCCGAGAGGTCCTCCAGCGCCGAGGAGGCGTCGCGGAGCGTGCGCGTGATGAGCAGCTCGCGCGAGCGCAGGAACTCGTCGCCCTGGCGGGCGTAGCTCCACAGCGCCAGCGCCACCGTCGGAACGACGAAGAACGCCGCCAGGCTCACTGTGAGCCGCGCGCGCAGGGAACGCAGGCTGCGCGGATAGGCGCCGCGGAGGTTCGCCACCAGACGTCCGCCCACCAGATCCAGCACCAGCCACAGGACCGCGAGCACCCCGAAGTCCAGCACGAGCACGAGCAGCCCCCGTTGGAGCAGCGGCCAGAGGCCGCCGAGGTCGATCTGCGCATGCACGTGCCGGTGGCCACCTGGCATGTCCACCACGCGCTCGCCGCGGATGGTCCATCCCAGGCGCTGCCAGGTCGGGCGCGGTGAGGGCCCTCGGCCGCCCTCCTCCACCGGCGAGACGGCGAGACGGTACGGCGGCTCGGTTTCCCCGCTCGCCCCCGCGAGGAACCGCGCCACGCGGCTCGGCGCCACCAGCCGCGACTGCGGACCGACCCCCACCGTCACTACGCGCCCGTCGGTCAGGGGGATCGTCGCGAGGCCGTAGACGCCGGGGCGCCGCAGGTACGAGCGGACCAGCGGCAGCCGCTCGACCATCGTCTCCCGCACCTGCGAGCCCACCAACGCATCCGGGAGGTCGAGGGACGCCAGATCCAGCTGCAGCAGGTGCTCGCCCTGGCCCGTCCACAGCCCGAGCGCCGCCGGGTAGTCGTGCGCGGCGAAATCGCTGCGCCGCCAGAGCAGGTAGAGATCCCCCGCCGTCTGCGGCGAAGTGTTGGGCGCGATGGAGCGGACCAGCCGGTCGAACAGGGCGACCTTGAGCGGGTCGGGGGCGCTGCCGAGCGCCTCCAGATCCCGGTTCGCGAGCGAGATTCGGCCCTCCGTCGTCGCGCCCCACTCGAGCAGCGCGGCCGCCGATCCCGCCACCACCGCTACCGTCGCGATCGCGCTGCGGAACGGCATGGGCCGGATGGCGACCAGCAGTGCGGGGAGCCAGAGATACGGATACCACTGCGGCCACGCGCCCCGCGGCTCCCAGAGGAAGAGCCCCGCGACCGCCAGCGCGACAGCCAGGGCGGACGCGAGGAACGGCCAGGGCCCGGCGTGGGGCGGAGCGGCGCGCCCGCGCACCAGGGCCGCCGCCAGCAGCACCAGCGCGGAGGCCGCCAGGACCAGCGTGACCTGCCAGGTCAGCCAGAGCGCCAGCGAGACGCCCTCGGCCGGCGGCGTGATCCCGCGCGCCAGATCCTGGAGGAGGTAGGGCGCCAGGACGGTCACGCCGAGCGCTGCGAGCCGGCTGAGCCACGTGGGTCTGAGCCCGAGCCTCCAGAGGGCCGCCGCGCCCAGCGCGACCACGAGGCCCGTGAGGATGACCTTGCCGGCCGACGCGGAGTAGGGCCCCAGCACGTCCTGGTAGTAGGTCGCGGCGGAGAAGAGGCTGCCGGGGCCGAATGCCTCTTCCAGGGGCGCGCGGGCCAGGAACATGGCCGCTGCGGCGGTGCCGGCCACCGCACCCGCGACGCTCACGCCGCCGCGGACCGCACCGGCCGCACCGACGAACAGCAGCACCAGGGTGAACCAGAACAGCATGCGACGGGACAATGCGAGCTGGTCGGCGACCGCCGCGTCCTGCTCCGGCGGCACGGGCTGCACCGCGAAAAGCGTGTCGCCGCCGCGGAGCCCGCGCGGAATCACGTAGTCGAACACGTCGGAATCGGCGGGCGCGCCACCCGGCTGATAGAAGTGCAGACCGACGCCGGCGACCTCGGCGAACCGGTCCGTCAGCGCCACGCCCGCGCGCGGGGCGAATGACGCGCGCGCCAGCATCACGGCGGCCACCGCGGTGCCGCTGTCCGCCTGGCGGCGCGCCACGAGCCACAGGTAGAATGGTGTTGTGACCGTCGCAAGCTCGGGCCCCGTGGCGGCGAGCGGCACGCGCAGCGTGCCGGCCCATGCGGTGGCGTGGCCCAGCGCGTCAAACAGGACCACGCCCCGCGCCGGCTCCTGGTCCCGGACCAGCGCCTCGAGCCGCCGGAACCGCTCGGGCCCCTCCGGCACGCGCAGCGCCGCCGCGCGGTCCGCGAGGCTCCGCACCGCGTCGAAGCTCGACCCGAGATCGCGGTTCAGCTCCCGGGAGGCGCGCATCACGATCTGCTCGCGCACACGCGGCCAGGCCGACTGCAGCTGCCCGAGCCGCCAGGTGGACGCGATCGCCGCCACCGCGGCACCGGCCAGCACCGCCGCGCCCGCCACCTGCATCCCGCGACCCGGCGCCTCGCGTCCTGCCCGCCACACGGAAGCGAGCGACACGAGCGCCAGCAGCACGAGGCCGGCGCTGAGCACCCAGCCGGGTGAGCGCATCCACTCCGCCGCGAGCGCGCTGGCCGCGGCGACGGCCCCGAGCCACACCAGGCTCCACCGCTTCACGCGGCGCCCCCGCTCCCGGCCCCGCGACCCGCGCCCGTGAGCGGCCCGCTGCGCCTCAAGGAGATGGCGCCCGACGACGTGGCGCTGGCGCTCGCTGCGAACCCCAGGCTCATCGTGCCCGCGGCCACGTGCGAGCACCACGGGCGGCACCTGCCGCTGGGCTGTGACGCCCTCATCGTGGAGCGCCTCGCGGACGATCTCTCGGCGGAGTTCAGGATCGTGACAGCCCCCACCATCGAGTACGGCGTGAACGCCGACACGGCGCGGCTCCTGCCCGGCAGCGCGTCGGTGCGCCGCAAGACGCTGCGCCGGTTGCTCAACGACCTGCTCCTCGACTGGGAGAAAGGCGGCGTCGAGGAGTTCCTCGTGCTGACGGCGCAAGGCCACGCCCCGCACCAGGAGGCCCTGGCCACCGTCGTCACCGACCGTGCACGCGTGCGCGTCATCGACATCTTCAGCATCGATCTCGGCGAGGTGCTCGACTCGCCGAGCGGGCCTATCCACGGCGGCGAAGTGGACACGTCGCTGATGCTCTACATCGCCCCGCACCTGGTGCGGATGGACCTCGCCCGCGACTGTATCTTGCCGGACCGCGAGCGCCGGCGCTACCGCCGCGGAACCCGGATGGTCCTTCCTGGCGCCTCCGACGGCTCCGTCGGCGAGCCGACCCGCGCGTCCGCGGAGAAGGGCCTGCAGATCTACGAGTTCATCCGCGGGCGCATCCGCGAACGCGTGCTCGCCGCCGGCTTCGAAGCGTGAGCCGCCTCGCCGCCGCTCTGCTCTGCTCCGTGCTCCTCGCCGCGGGACCGATGGAGCGGCGGCCCCACCTTCAGGGCTTCCTCGACCAGGGCAGCTTCGTCATCACGCGCGACGGCGAGGAGATCGGGCGCGAAGAATTCGCCATCCGCCCGGTGGCCGGCAGTCGCGGCGCGGGTGGCGTCCTGGCCGTCGCCACGGTCCGCTACCGCGACCGGGAGCTCAGGGCCGCCCTCGAGCTGACCAGGGACCACGTCCCCGTGTCGTACCAGCTCGACATCACCGCGGCCGGCCGGGCGGTGCAGCGACTCACCGGACAGTTCGGGCGCGACCGGTTCTCCGTGCGCATCGTCACACCGGCACGCGAGATCGCCCGCGAGTTCCCCGTTCCGCCCGCCGCCGTCGTGCTCGACGACGACGTCTTCGACCAATACTACTTCTTCGTCCCGGTGGCGAGCGGCGCTGCGGAGCGGATCGCCGTCGTGCGACCGCGGCAGGCCGCCCTCGTCACCGCCGAGCTGCGCAGTCTGGGGCCGGACACGGTGGTCGTCGCCGGCCGCCGCGCGGCCGCCGTGCACTACCTCGTCACTCTCCCCGGAGACGACCGCCGCGAGTTCTGGTGCTCCCCCTCCGGGGGCCTCCTGAAGGCGGCCCTCCCGGCCGGCGGCATCGTCGCCACCCGTCTGAGCCTCCCGCCCCGCTGAGGCGGCTGCCGCTCCGCCCGGCCTGCGGCCGCGCGAATAGGGCTAATCCCGCAGCGGATCAATACTTGACCGCGGTCAACAACGATCTACTTTGCCACGTATGCCGTGGGATGGCGAACCGCTGAAACTCACGGCGCCACAGTGACGTACGGCACTTCGACGAATCGAATTCAGGGGCCTCTATGCGCGTCCGTCTCATTGTCGGCTGGGTCGTGGTCTTGTCCGTGGTTGCGGCGATCGGCTATGCCCAGCAGCCGCCGGCGGCGAAGCCGGACACGGTACGGTTGTCGCTCGCGGAGGCGCTGGAAACGGCCATCCGCAACAACCCGACCTATCTGACCACCCTGCGGGCGCGGTCGCCGGCCGCCTGGGCGCGCAACAACGCGGCGCTGAGCCTGTTCACGCCGACGTTCGGCCTCGGGGCGAGCTACTACCACCAGGCTGCGGCCAGCGGACAGATCTTCCAGGGCTTTCAGATTCCGGCGACGCCGAGCTCCCAGCAGCTGAGCGGGTCGCTCCGGTTCGGCTATCAGCTGTCGGGAGCGACGATCGCGAACGCCGGATCGGCCATGGCCAATCTCGACGCCGCCGACCAGGACGTCAGTAGCGCGGCCACGGCGCTCGCAGTCCAGGTGCGGACCGAGTACTTGAACCTGCTGGAAGCCCGGGCGCAGGCCGACCTCGCGCAACACGTGGTCAACCGGGCGCAGGAGCTGCTGAACCTCGCGCAGGCCAAGTACACCGTCGGCCAGAACACGATGATCGACGTGCGGCAGGCGCAGGTGGCGAAGGGGAACGCGGACGTGTCGTTGTTGCAGGCCCAGCAGAACGTGCAGATCGAGGCGCTCAGGGTCTACAACCTGATGGGAGTGCCCGCACCGCTGCCGCCTGACGTCGTGCCGACCGACACCTTCGCAGTGGTGGCGCCGGCCTGGAACCCCGATTCCCTGATCGCGATGGGCCTGGCGCAGAATCCGGCCCTGCTGGCGATGCGCTCGCGCGAGGTCGCCGCCCGGTGGGGGGTGCGAAGCGCCTATTCGTCGTATCTGCCGAGCCTGTCGGCAGGGGCGAGCACGGGCCGGTCGAGGATCACCCAAGGCACGGCGCCCAGCTTCTATCAGACGAGCCCCTGGACGGTGAGTGTGAGCGTGTCGCTGCCCATCTACGACGCGGGGCAGCGGAACGCGCAGGTGTCCCAGGCGAACTATCAGGATGAGAGTCTGCGGCAGTCCATCCGCGCACGCGAGCTGCAGGTCCGCACGGACGTCAGCTCGGCGTACGTGGCGCTGGACGCCGCCTATCGCACGATAGCGGTGCAGGTGACCAATCGCGCGGCCGCGGACGAGGCGTTCTCGCTCGCCACGGAGCGGTACCGGGTGGGCTCGGGCTCGATCATCGAGCTGCTCAGCGCCCGGGTGGACGCGGAGACGGCGGCGACGAACTACATCACCGCCGTCTATAACTATCACAAGGCCATCGCCCTTCTCGAGCAGGCCGTCGGGCGGACACTTCGGTAGAGGATCGGACCGGGATTCCATGAGCACTCGCGGAAAGGTCATTCTCGTCGTCGCCGGCGTGATCGTGATGGCCGGCTTCGTGCGCCTCAGCGTCTCGAAGCGCGGGGGGCCCACCGTGGACGTGCGGCTCGATGCCGTCAAGCGCCGGGACCTGGTCTCGATCGTCACGGCGAGCGGCAAGATCGAGCCCAAGAAGTCGGTGGACATCCTGTCCGACATCATGGGCCGGATCGTGAACCTGCCCGTGAAGGAGGGCGACCTCGTCACCCAGGGCCAGCTGCTGCTCACGATCGACCCGACCTCCTATCAGGCGGGCGTCGAGCGGGCCCAGGCGGGCGTGGCCTCTGCCCTGGCGAACGTCGCGCAGGCCAAGGCGAACCAGGACCAGGCGACCCGCGCGTACAACCGCGCGCGGGACGTGCGGGCGCAGAACCCGCAGCTCATCTCCCAGGAGAACCTGGAGCAGCTGGAGACGCAGAAGGAGGTGGCGGACGCGAACGTGGACGCCGCGCAGCGCCAGGTGGACCAGGCGCAGGCCAACCTGCGGGACGCGCAGGACCAGCTGAGCAAGACGACGATCGTCGCCCCGATCTCCGGGCAGGTGACGCGGCTGTCGGTGGAGCAGGGCGAAGTGGCGGTGCCCGGCACGTTCTCGCGGGCCACCGGTCTGCTGATGACGGTCTCCGACATGTCCATCATCGAGGCCTGGGTGGACGTGGACGAGACCGACGTGGTCCGGGTCAAGTTGGGCGACTCGGTGGACGTCACGATCGACGCACTGCCGGACACGGCGTTCTCCGGACGGGTGACCAAGATCGGCAACTCGTCGGTGGCGGGCGCGACCGCGTCGACCTCCGGCCTCGCGACCTCGGCCCAGGCGGTGGACTTCGAGGTGCGGATCCAGCTCGACCATCCGCCGCGGAATCTGCGGCCCGATCTGTCGGCGACCGCGCACATCATCACGGACACGCGGCGCCAGGCGCTGGCGGTGCCGATCATCGCGCTGACGGTACGCGAGCCCGACACGGCGACGGCGACGACGCCAAAGACGGCAGCGCGCTTCGAGGTATCGAAGGACACGAGCCAGGCGCACCGCGCCAAGGAGATCGAGGGCGTGTTCGTCGTGGATACGCTCACCAACGTCGCGCACTTCACGCCGATCAAGGTGGGCGTCGCCGGGGAGGAGTATTTCGAGGTGGTGAGCGGGCTCAAGGGCGGCGAGACGATCGTCGCGGGCACCTACCAGGCGATCAAGGACCTGAAGGACGGGGCCAAGGTGAAGGGCCAGCGCCCGCGCGCCGCCGCGGCGGCGCCGAGCGCGCCGGCCAAGAGCAAGTCCTCGTGAGCGACACGGTCATCCGCACCGTCGGCCTGACGCGGGACTATCCGATGGGCGGGGAGGTCGTGCGCGCGCTGCGCGGCGTGGACCTCGAGATCCCGCATAACGAGTTCGTGGCGATCATGGGCCCGTCGGGCTCCGGCAAGTCCACGCTGATGAACCTCATCGGCTGCCTCGACACGCCGACCGCGGGCCAGTACTGGCTCGCCGGCACCGAGGTGTCGCGGATGAGCGACGACGAGCTGGCCGGCGTGCGCAACCGACAGATCGGATTCGTGTTCCAGACGTTCAACCTGCTGCCGCGCGCCTCGTCGCTGCACAACGTCGAGCTGCCGCTGATCTACGCCGGCCTCAAGGCGCGGGACCGGCGCGCGCGGGCCGAGCGCGCGCTCGCCGCCGTGGGACTGGCCGACCGGATGGACCACAAGCCGTCCGAGCTGTCGGGCGGCCAGCGCCAGCGGGTCGCCATCGCCCGGGCGCTGGTCACCGACCCGAGCATCATCCTGGCGGACGAGCCGACGGGGAACCTCGACTCCACGACGAGCGAGGAGATCATGAAGGTCTTCGAGGAGCTGCACCGCACCAGCGGCCAGACGATCGTGATGGTCACGCACGAGGCCGACATCGCGAAGCACGCCGAGCGCGTGGTCACCCTGCACGACGGCCGGATCTCCTCCGACCAGCTGAAGGCCGCCTAGCCGGGCTGCCATGCCGCTCTACGAAGCCATTCTCCTCGCGCTCGGCACGATCCGCGCGCAGAAGCTCAAGAGCTTCTTCTCGCTGATCGGCGCCTTCATCGGCGTGATGTTCCTGATCGCGGTCGTCTCGATCGTGAAGGGGATGGACAAGTACGTCCAGGAGGACTTCGCCGCCAAGATCTTCGGGATCAACACCTTCACGGTCACGCGCCGTCCCGAGGTGCAGTTCGGTGAGGTCTCTGACGCGATGCGGCGCGCCTGGCGGCGCCGGCCCCAGCTCTACGACGAGGACTTCCAGGCGATCCGCGCCGCCCTGCCTCCCCAGTTCCTGGTCGCGATCGAGAGCGACAACCAGGTCGAGGGCGTCGCCGGGACCAAGAGCAGCTCGTACATCCAGGTGTCGGGGGTCTCCGAGGACCTGTTCCGGATCCGCGACTACAAGGTCGAATCGGGGCGCCTCTTCTCGACGGAGGAGATCACGCACGGACGGCCGGTGGTGGTGATCGGGAGGGACGTGGCCGATTCGTTCTTCACCGGGATGGACCCGGTGGGCAGGACGCTGCGGCTCGCGGGCTTCCCCTTCACGGTCGTGGGCGTGATCGAGAAGCAGGGCAAGGTCTTCGGCATTTCGCTCGACCGGTTCGCCATCGCCCCGTACACCTCCGAGATCAAGAAGGTGGTGAACCCGCACAAGGTGGTGGACGAGATCATCGTCAAGGCGGGGACGCTGGACTCGATGAAGATCGCGCAGGACGTAGTCCAGGGGATCATGCGTAGCCGGCACCACCTGCGGCCCGAGCAGGACAACGACTTCAGCCTGACGACGCAGGAGGACGTGCTGAGCTTCTGGGCGAAGATCTCGAAGGTCCTCTACACCGCCCTGCCGCTGCTGGTGGGCGTATCGCTGGTGGTGGGCGGCATCGTCATCATGAACATCATGCTGATGGCGGTGGCGGAGCGGACGCGGGAGATCGGGATCCGGAAGTCGCTCGGCGCCCGGCGCCGCGACATCCTGGCCCAGTTCCTCGTCGAGGCGGCGACGCTGTCGACGACCGGCGCGGTGGCGGGGATCGTGGCGGGCCTGCTGCTGGCCCGGCTCGTGAAGGCGGTCTCGCCGCTGCCGATGGGCGTCTCGCCGATGTCCATCGTCATCGGCATCCTGCTGGGCGTCGGGGTCGGCGTCATCGCGGGCGTCTATCCGGCCAGCCGCGCCGCGCGGCTGGACCCGGTCGCGGCCCTGAGGTTCGAATGACGGCGTCGCGCAGCACCTCCGTCCTCACGACCCTGGCCGAGGGGATCGGGATCGCGCTCGACTCGCTGCGGACGAGCAAGACGCGCGCGGGCTTGACGATCCTCGGGATCGCCATCGGCGTGATGGTGGTGATGGGGATGTCCGCCGCGGTCAAGGGCATCAACTCGAGCTTCGAGAGTGCGATTGCCTCGATCGGCCCCAAGACCTTCTTCGTCTTCCGGTACTTCCAGGGCGGGATCCAGGTGGACGGCGGCGGCCGCAATGCGCCGTGGCGCCACAATCCGCCCATCAGCCAGGACGAGGCCAAGCTGGTCGCCGCGCTCCCCGACGTGCGCGACGTGATCCTGTCGGAGAACCGGAGCGCGACGGTGCAGGTGGGCGACCAGACGGAAGACAACGTCGCCATCCTGGGTCGCAGCGCCGCCTGGCCGCAGGTCGCCGGCGGGGACGTGACGGCCGGCCGCTCCTACACGAGCATCGAGGACGCGGCGAGCGAGCGCGTGGTGGTCCTGAACACGAAGCTGGGGGTGCGCCTCTTCGGGCAGCTGGATCCGATCGGCAAGACGATGAAGATTCTCGGCCAGCAGTTCCGCGTCATCGGCGTATACGAGCCGCCGCCCAACCTGTTCGGCGGCGGCAACGACTACATCGTCATCATGCCGTGGGTGACGTTCCACCACGACATGAACGTGCCGTGGGGGTGGGCGAACCTGGCGGTGCTGCCGACCGACCAGGCCACGGTCGAGGACGCGATGGACCAGGTGACCAGCGCGCTGCGGCGTTCGCGGGGCCTGAGGCCCGACCAGGACAACACGTTCGCCATCGTGACGCAGGACAAGATCCTCGACATCTGGAGCCAGCTGACCGGCGTCTTCTTCGTCGTGATGATTGCGCTGTCGGGGGTGGGGCTGATGGTGGGCGGGGTGGGCGTGGTGGCGGTGATGATGATTTCGGTCACGGAGCGCACCCGCGAGATCGGGGTGCGCAAGGCGCTGGGCGCGACGCAGGGGGAGATCCTGTGGCAGTTCCTGGTCGAGGCGGCGACGCTGACGCTGATCGGAGGGGCGGTGGGCATGATTCTGGGCGGCGGCCTGGCGTACGCCGTGTCGCACCTGACGCCCATTCCGGCCCGGGTGCCGCCGCTGGCGATTCTGGCGGCGCTGGGGGCCAGCGTGGTGACGGGCGTCGTGTTCGGCATCGTGCCGGCACAGCGGGCGGCGAGGATGGATCCTGTTGAGGCGTTGCGCTACGAGTGAAGAGAGACGTGAGAGGAACAAGTGAGACGGCAGGGTGAAACGTGAGAAGACACGGTGAGGGGTGAGATGACACATCTCACCCCTCACGCCTTTCCAGCTCTCACGTCCCACGTTAACGTCTCACGTCGCACACCCCCTCACCTCTCACCCGGATCGCCCATGCCCGTTGACCTCCTGGCCATAGCAGCGCACCCAGATGATGTGGAACTCACCTGTGGCGGCACCCTCGCCAAGGCCGTCCGCCAGGGCTACCGCGTCGGCATCCTGGACCTCGCCGCCGGCGAGGCGGGCACGCGCGGCTCCGCCGCCCTGCGCGCCAGGGAGGCCGCCGCGGGCGCGAAGGCGTTGGGCGTGCACCAGAGGGAGAACGCGGGGCTCCGCGACGCGCACCTCCACAACACGGACGAGACGCGCCGGACCGTGATCGAGTGGATCCGGCGCTTCCGCCCGCGCACCGTGATTCTCCCCTACCCCGTCGGCCGCCATCCCGACCACCGCGTCGCGTCCGAGCTGGGCCGGGACGCCTGCTACCTGGCGGGGCTCGAGCGCTACGACGCGGCCGGCAAGGCGCACCGGCCGCACAAGATCCTGTACGCGCTCGCGTACCGCGAGGACCCGGTCAAGCCGAGCTTCGTGGTGGACATCAGCGACACCTTCGCGGCCAAGCTGAAGGCGCTGCACTGCTACAAGTCGCAGTTCGACGGCGCGAAGCGGGCGGGCGAGATACATCCGACGGGTCAGCCGCTGTACGAGCTGGTGGAGACGCAGGCGGGGCACTATGGGTCGCTCATCCGGGTCAGATACGGCGAACCCTTCTTCACCCACGAGACGATCTCCGTAGATGATGTGGTGGAGATGAGTGTCCAGTCGATGTGAGCCGCGAAAAGCAAGGGCGTGAGAGGAACAGCTGAGACGTGAGAGGGCGAAAAAGCGTGAGAGGTGAGAGGGTAGAGGCGTGAGAGGGGACGGCTAGTCGCAGGGCACGCGCGCCGATGGCGAGTGCAGCAACCCGCGGATGAGCGCGCGAACGCGGCCCGCCCTGGCCCGGAGGTCGCCCACGACCGGCTCAGGTATCCGCCCGGTGCGCTCAGCAATCCAGAGGTGACTTTCCAGCTCGGTAGCCGAGCCTCGCGCTACCCGGAGTAGGCGCGCTCCGTCCTTCCCCAACCCCCTGCCATACGCCTCGGCCACATTCGCTGGTATGGACTCCGCAGCCCGTGCGAGCTGATCCGCGGCTGCCGCGGCACCGACGCCGCGCATGGCCTTGGCGGCCAGCAGGACGAGGCGCGCAAGCTCCGCGGCCTCCCGCCACGCGAGAAGGTCCCCGAGGTCCCCGCGCACGCGCCGAACATACGGCGCCAGTGCACCCAGAGCGCATCAATTGAGCGCGTCATGACGCCTTCTCACGCATTCCCCCTTTCACCCCTCACGCCTTTGGCCTTCTCACCTCTCACCTGTTCCTCTCACGCTTTCCCCATCTCACCTCTCACCTTAGCTTTTGAGACATGGCTGCTCGCATATACCTCGATCATGCGGCGACGACGCCCGTCCGCCCTGAAGTGCGCGCGGCCATGGAGCCTTTCCTGGGCGAGGAGAGCTTCGGCAACCCCTCTTCTTCACACAAGTACGGCCGCGCGGCCCGTGCCGGAGTCGAGCACGCTCGCGAGCAGCTCGCCCACGCCCTCGGCGCCGATCCCAAGCACGTCTACTTCACCTCGGGCGGCACGGAGGCGGACAACCTCGCGGTCCTCGGCGCGGCTCTCGCGCGCCGCAACGGCCGGCACGGCCTGGCTGCCGCGCACCTCGTCTCCTCGCCCACGGAGCACAAGGCCGTGCTGGCGGCGCTCCACGAGGCCGAGGCGCAGGGCGCGCGCGTCACGCTGCTCCCGGTGGACCAGAACGGCGTGGTGGATCCCGCCGCGCTGGACGACGCGCTGAAGGAGCACCACAAGCCCACCCTGGTCTCCGTGATGTGGGTGAACAACGAGGTGGGAACCGTGCAGCCCGTCGCCGAAATCGCGAAGCGCTGCGCGGCCGCCGGCGTCCCGTTCCACACCGACGCCGTGCAGGCGTTCGGCAAGGTG
>DATKLR010000011.1:0-2424 GCA_035542295.1 Gemmatimonadales bacterium
CGCGGCCGCTCGACTTCGCGCCGGGCACCCGGTGGTCGTACAGCAACACCAACTTCCTCATGCTGGGCCGGGTGGTGGAGAAGGTGAGCGGCGTGCCGTACGGGACGTTCCTCGCCCAGCACATCCTGACGCCGCTCGGCATGCGCGCCACGGTGTACGATCCCGCGCCGGGCGGCCAGGAAATGGCGTCGGGCTACACGTCCGTCGCGCTCGGCGTCCCGACGCCCGTGCCGCCCGAGGGCGCGGGCTGGCTCGGGATGGCCGGCGCGCTCTGGTCCACGCCGGGCGATCTGCTGAAGTGGGACCTGGCGCTGGTGAACGGCAAGGTGCTGGACCGCGACTCGTATCTGACGCTGACGACGCCGCGCCATCTGGCTGACGGCCGCTCGACCGGCTACGGCTGCGGGGAAGGGGTGAGCGACCGCGGCGAGGCGGTCGTGCTCTCGCACGCCGGGGCGGTGAGCGGCTTCACCGCCTCGAACACGATCGTTCCGGCGACGCACTCGGCGATCGCCCTGCTCACGAACCAGGATTTCGGCTCGCTGGGCGATCTGAGGCGGGCGATCCTCGCGCAGCTGATCCCTCACGTCGACGTGCCGGAGATTCGGGGGCCACCGGCCCTTCAGGCCGCGACGGCGTTCCTGAGGCAGCTGCAGAAGGGCCAGGTGGACCGCGCGGCGCTGGCCGACGACTTCAGCGCTTATCTGACGCCGGAGCGGCTGGCCGGAGCGCGGAAGACCCTTGCGGCGCGGATCTCCGCGGTCGAGGTGGCGGGCCGGGCGGAGCGGGGCGGAATGGAGGTGGCGGAGCTGCGCTTCAGGGTCGGCGCGCGCGCCGCGGCGGCGCTGATGTACCGCACGCCCGACGGGAAGATCCAGGAGTTCCTGGTCTACGAGCCGTAGCGTCTAGAGGCGCACCTGCTGGCCGGCCAGCCGCGCGGCGACCGCGGCCACGTCGGCGCGGCTCGTCAGGTCCAGCACGCCCTCGCGGAACGGCAGCACGCGCATCCGCTCGCCGAGCTTGGAGACGGCGTGGCGCACCGCCTCGGGCAGCTCCAGCTCGCCCGAGCGTGACGGCGCGATCTCGCGGCACGCGCGGAAGATGGTCCGGGTGAACATCCAGCAGTTCAGACTGACGAGGACGTCGCCGCCGGCCGGCGGGGCGCTCGCGTCCTCCGGCTCCAGGAGCCGCGTCAGGAATCCCTGCGCGTCCATCTCGACGATGGGGAAGGTCGCGACCCGCTCGGCGCTCAGGTTTCCGTCCGCGATCAGCGCGCTCTTCCAGAAGGCGGCGAGGCCGGCCTCGCCCAGCAGGTGGAGCGCGCGGCACGCCTGCACCGGGTAGTAAGTGTCGGAGTTGACGACCAGGAACCGGTCCGGGCCCGCAAACGCCTCGGCGGCCAGCACGGCGTCGGCCGTGCCGCGGGGCTTCTCCTGGTGCGCGAAGCTCAGCTTGAAGCGCCGCGGCTTCGCGTCCTGCTGGTAGTAGTCGCGAATGGCGCCGCGATCCGGCCCGATCACCAGGCAGATCTCCTCGAATCCCGCGTCGGCGAGCACGGTCAGGACGTGGTCCAGGAACGGGCGTCCGACAGGCATCATCGCCTTGAGGCCGCCGGCGGCCACCGCTGTCTGGTGGCGGTCCAGGACGGCCGTCCGGTCGTGACGCATCATGCGTGTCCCCAGGCCTCGGGCGAGTACGACGGCCTTCCGCGCGCGCTGGTCCACGCTCGGGAAGTAACCGCCGTCCGGCGGAGGGCGGTAGTGCGGCCCGCGCTCGCCGCCGTATCTTCGGGGTCATGATCCGCCGCCGAGAGTTCGTCTCATCGGTCCTGGCCGCCGGCGCGGCGCTGCCTGTCCTGGCACGTGGTGCGCCTGTCCTTGCCAACCGCGCCCTGCCAACTGCCAACCAGCTTCACTGGGCCGATCTGGAGGTCGGGCTGTTTCTCCACTTCGCCCCCAACACCTGGCAGTCCAAAGAGTACGACGACCGCTCGACGCCGCTCACGACCCTCAACCCCGACATCGACACCGACCAGTGGGCGGCGGTCGCTCGCGACCTGGGCGCGCGGTACGTGGTGATGGTCGCCAAGCACGTGGGCGGCTTCTGCATGTGGCAGACCGAGACGACGGAGTACTCGATCCGCAACACGCCGTGGAAGGGCGGGCACGGGGACGTGCTGGCGGACGTCTCGGCGTCGTGCCGGAAGTACGGGCTGGGGCTCGGCGTGTACTGCTCCCCGCGGGACGACAACTTCGGATCCGGCGGAGGCGGGAGGTGCGACACACCGGAGAAGCAGGCGGCGTACAATGCCATCTATCGGCGGCAGCTCACCGAGCTGCTGACGCGCTACGGGGAGATGGTCGAGATCTGGTTCGACGGGAGCATCGTCGTGCCGGTCTGCGACATCGTGCGCATGCATGCGCC
>DATKLR010000012.1:0-3882 GCA_035542295.1 Gemmatimonadales bacterium
CTCCAGGACTGCTGGGCCTGGTTCGAGTGCCGCGTCATCAACGTGATGGACGCCGGTGCCTCCACCTGGTTCCTCGCCGACGTCGTGGACCTCGGCCGCGGCCCCGGGAAGGAGATCATGACCCCCGCCTATATGCGCGCCCATCTGCCCGAGAGCTGGCGCGAACCGTATCTCAAGAACCTGGCAGCCGCACAGGCGTGGGCGCGCGAGCGCTCGCGCGACATCCGCCCGCTCGTGTGGAGGGGGCTCACAGCCTAGCCGCCGCCGTCCGGATCAGCTCCCAGGCCCGCTTCACGTGCTCGCGGGTGGTCCGCAGATTGCCGATCGCGATCCGCAGCACCAACCGGCCCTTGAGTTTCGTGTGCGACAGGAAGACGGGGCCGGCCGCGTTCACTTCCGCCATCAGGCGCTCGTTCAGCCGGTCGTCGTCTTCCGGGCTCCCTTTCCCGCGCGCATAGCGGAAGCAGACCACGCTGAACGGCACCGGGGCCACGACCTCGAAGCCCGGTTCCGCGCGGATCCAGCCGGCCAGCTCCGCCGCGAGCGCGCAATGGTAGCGGATGCGGTCCCTGAGCCCGCTCACGCCGAACGCGCGGATCACCATCCAGAGCTTCAAGGCGCGGAACCGCCGGCCGAGCTGCAACCCGTAGTCCATCAGGTTCGTCACCCCCTCATCATCGGTGCGCAGGTATTCGGGCACGAGCGAGAAGGCGGCGCGCAGCTCGGCGGGGTTGCGCACGTACAGGAGGGAGCAGTCCACGGGCGTGAAGAGCCACTTATGCGGGTTCATCACGATGGAGTCGGCGCGCTCCATCCCGTCGAACCACGGGCGGAACTCCGGGCAGATGGCCGCGCTGCCCCCGTACGCCGCGTCCACGTGCAGCCACACCGCCTCGCGGCGGCAGATCTCCGCGATGGGCTGGAGCGGGTCCACGCTCGTGGTGGAGGTCGTCCCGGCCGTGGCCACGACGGCGAGCGGGAAGCGGCCCCTGGCGCGGTCCTCCGCGATCATCGCTTCGAGTGCGGCCGCTTCCATGCGGAAGGCGTCGTCCACCGGCGCCTTGCGCAGGTTGGCCAGCCCCAGACCCAGGGCGATGACCGCCTTGTCGATCGACGAATGGGTCTGCTCGCTGCAGTAGACCGTGAGTGGAGGCAGATCGGGGCGGCCGGCCAGCCCCCGCTCGCGGATCTCGAACGGGGCCCGGTGCCGCGCCACTGCCAGAGCCAGGAAGGTGGACATCGAGGCGGTGTCGTTGATGTGGCCCCGGAACTCCGCCGGCAGGCCCAGCAGCTGGCGGACCCAGTCGGCGACCGTCTCCTCCAGCTCGGTCGCCGCCGGAGCCGTACGCCACAGCATCGCGTTGACGTTGAGCCCCGCAGCCAGCGCTTCGCCCAGCACGCCCGGCCCCGAGCCCGTGATGCCGAAGTAGGCCATGAAGCCGGGCTGGTTCCAGTGCGTGACGTTGGGCTCGATCAGCCGCTTGTAGTCGTCGAGCACCTCGTCCAGCGGCTCGGGGTCCCGCGGCGCCATGGGCGGCAGCGCGGCGCGGATCTCGCCCGGCCGCACCCGGGGGAGGACCGGATAGCGGCTGCCGTGCTCGAGGTAATCGGCCACGAGGTCGGCCACCCGGTGCATCGCGGTCCTGAACTCGTCCGGCGGGATGTCCCCCTGCGGCTCCCGCATCTCATCCGTCACTTCTCACCTCTCACGCCGTTGCCCCCTCACCTCTCACTTCTCTATGCGCATCCACCCACCAGGCCCAGACTACCAGGAGCCATCCCATCACCAGCCCCACCCACGCAAACACCGTGGGATCGGGCCGCGCCGACGAGAAGAGGTTGCCGATGTACGACAGCGCGAGGAAGGCGACGAGCCCCCACAGCGCCCACTGTCCCACGCGATCCCGCGCCCGCGTCACCCGCGCGTAGATCCAGATGCCCGCCACGAACATGAGCCCTTCGACCACGATGGTGCCGGCCGTCGAGTACCAGAGCCCCAGGCCGACCCGCGCCGTCCCGCCGGGAAGCAACGGGATGTCCGGGCTGTGGGTCACCAGATCGAGCACCCAATGGCTGAACACCGCGGCGCCGGCGACAAGAGCCGCATCCCGCGCCCGGGTGACCGCCCAGCACAGGAGGGCGAACGCCACCGACCAGACGACGGCCATCAGCAGGCTGTGCGACCAGGGGTAGTCGTCGAGACTGATGCGCAGGTATGGGGTCGCGGCGCTCACGAAGCGGGCGTGCTCCCACCCCAGGATCACGAACAGCGGGAACAGCAGGTCGAGCAGGGTGGCCCCGGCGACGAACCACGCCAGCGACGTCCCGGGGACGAGCTTCTTGGAGGCAAAGCCGACGGCGTAGTGCCCGATGAACATGACGCCCTCCCCCGGGGTCGGCCCCAGTGCAACTATTCCGCGCTCCGAACAGTCTCAACGGTGATCCCCGATCCGCTGGGAGCGCAAGTGGACCGTCCCACGCAGCTCATCGCCATCCTGTCGCACGGCCTGATCGCCGCGGCGGCGCTCGCCGCCCAGGAGCCCCCGCGGGCGACCGTCTCGCGCCTTGCCGCAGTCGAAGCCGCGGTCGTGAGCATCACCGGGGCGCACCGCGACGCGATCTGGCCCGGCTTCCGGCCCGACACGATCCCCGTGCTCTACGTCGTCCCCGACGCAGGCGTCCTGCTGCTCAACTGGCCGGCCGTGGAGCCGCCGGACGGCTTCGCGAGAATCGCCGGAGTCCCCCGCGCGGGATGGCAGAGCGCGGCGGCGCGCTCCGCAGCGAGCACCAACACGTCGCTGGCGGGCCGGAGCGCCGCGCAGGTCGTCGTCTTTGCCGATGCGGACGACGCCCTGCTCTTCGGCACCACCGTGCATGAAGCGTTTCACGTCTTCGAGCGCTCTCGCGCGCGTGAGGGGCGCCGCTTCGGCTCCGGGGAGAACTCGTTCCTCGTCACGTCGTATCCGGTCTTCGACCAGCGTAACGAGGCCGGCGTCGCCTTTGAGGGCCGGCTGCTGGCGCGGGCGGTGGCGGCGCGCACGCGTGAAGAGCTGCGCGAGGCCGCGCAGGAGTTCGTCGCCGCACGCGAGGCGCGGCATCGCGTCCTGGGGCGCGAGTTCGCGGACTTCGAGGCGCAGGCAGAGCTGAACGAGGGGCTGGCCGAGTACGCGCTGGTCCGCGCGCTCGAGCTGGCCGCGGACGACCCCGCGTTCCCGTGGCGCGCCGACGCCGCGGCCGAAGTCGCGCACCATCGTGCGCGGCTCGACAGCCTCACGTCGAACGTGAGCCAGTCGCTCCGCCTCCGCTTCTACCTGACAGGGCCTGCGATCGGGGCTATCCTCGACCGGCTGGCGGGGCCGCAGTGGCGCTCAGCGCTCGAGCGGGACGATCTGACGCTCCAGGACGAGCTGGCTGAAGCGTCGGGATACCGCGATCAGGAGCGCTTGCTGCTCGCGCGTGCGGCGCGGGC
The DNA here is from genome assembly GCA_035542295.1 of Gemmatimonadales bacterium. Classification (GTDB taxonomy): domain Bacteria; phylum Gemmatimonadota; class Gemmatimonadetes; order Gemmatimonadales; family JACORV01; genus Fen-1245. The sequence continues at coordinate 3,470 of DATKLR010000012.1, forward strand.
AGTGGACACCGCGGCGCTGGCGCGCGAGGCGGGCGCGGCGATCGCGCGGCTGCGCGCGGCGAGGCGCGCCCAGATGGACAGCATCCTGGCCCGGCCGGGCCTGCTGCTCACGCTCCGGGCTGATTCGCTGCCGGGCCGTGGCTTCGGGCTCTGCGGGTTCGATCCCCAGAACCTGTTGCAGGTGGACAGCACCGTTCTGCTGCACACGAGGTGGGTGCGGTTGTGCGGCGGCGTGTCCGGCGAGTTCACGACGGCGGCGATCCAGGACAGGGACGCGGGGACGTTCAGCGCGGTGGTCGGCGCGGAGGATTCCGTGCGAGTCACGGCGGGCGGGAACGTTGTGACGTTGCGGGAGGGCGAGTCGCTGGTCGCGACCGCCATCAAAGTGACCGCGCCCGGCGCGACCCTGGAGG
>DATKLR010000013.1:0-7769 GCA_035542295.1 Gemmatimonadales bacterium
TGCCGGAAGTCCTTGGCCGGGGCGCCCGCCTGCCAGTCGGGCTCGTCGAGCTTCCCGTCGATGGTGATGGGCCCGCGGCGGTGCGCCGCGACCGCCAGCGGGGGCGGGGTCGCGGTCGCGTGACCCGAGCTGTTCGGCGTCCCGCCGCCGGCGGCCTGCCGCGCCGCGGCACGCGAGGCGGGGAGGATGCCGAGCGCGAGGCCCAAGGCGGCCCCGAGGAGCATGGCACGACGCACCGTCCGGCCTCCCGGATTGTGCTGGGGGGTGAGACTACTACCACTGTAGGACGTCAGAACCGGACAAAAGGTTGCATTGAGAGTAAGTTGGACCTGCCATTCATCAAAGGGGCCGCGAGCCGGATGAGCCACCGATGAGCGGGAGTCCCGGCGCCGAGGGGCCGTTCCGCGTCGCAATCGTGGGCGCCGGACCCGCGGGCTTCTTCCTCGCCGAGCGGCTCCTGGCGCGCGAGGGAGGCCGCGTGGAGGTAGACCTCTACGAGCGGCTCCCGGCGCCGTACGGGCTGGTGCGTTTCGGCGTCGCGCCCGACCACGAGAAGATCAAGAGCGTCACCCGCGCGTTCGACGCCGTCGCCCGCCGGCCGGGCTTCCGCTACTTCGGCAACGTCGAGTTCGGCGCCGACGTCACGCTGGCCGATTTCGCCCGCCACTACCACCAGGTGTGCTTCACCACCGGCGCGCAGACCGACCGGAAGATGGGGATCCCCGGCGAGGACCTGCTGCGCAGCCACCCCGCCACCGAGTTCGTCGCCTGGTACAACGGCCACCCGCGCTTCCGGCACCTCAGCTTCGATCTCTCGGTCGAGCGGGTCGCCGTGGTCGGCGTCGGGAACGTCGCCGTGGACGTGGCGCGCATTCTGTGCCGCACGAGCGAGGAGCTGGCCCGGACCGACATCGCCGACTACGCGCTCGACGCGCTCCGCCGGAGCCGGATCCGGGAGGTCTACCTCCTCGGCAGGCGCGGCCCCGTGCAGGCGGCGTTCACCACGCCGGAGGCCAGGGAGCTGGGGGAGCTGGCCGGCGCCGACGTCTGCGCGCGGCCGGACGAGGTCGCCGTGGACCCGTGGAGCCAGGCGGAGTTGATGCGCTCGCAGGACCGGACCCTGGCGAAGAAGGTGGAGCTGCTGCGCGAATTCTCCACGCGGGCGCGCACCGGGAAGCCGAAGCTCCTCACCCTGCGCTTCCTCGTCTCGCCCGTGGAACTGCACGGCGACGCGTCGGGGCGCGTGGTCGGGATGCGGCTCGTCAGGAACGCGCTCGTCAAGGAGCAGAGCGGCGCGCTCCGGGCGGCGCCGATGGGGTGGTTCGAGGAGCTGCCGGTGGAGCTCGTCTTCCGGTCGGTCGGATACCGCGGCGTCCCGCTCCCCGGCGTGCCGTTCGACGAGAAGTCCGGCACGATCCCGAACGCGCGGGGCCGCGTCCTACACCCTACCACCCGACACCCTATGCCCGGCTTGTACGTCGCCGGCTGGATCAAGCGCGGCCCTTCCGGTGTGATCGGGACCAACAAACCCGATGCCGCCGAGACCGCGGAGGCGATGCTCGGGGACCTGGGGCGCGGGGAGGTCCTGCAGCCCACCGAGCCCACCGCCGCGGCGGTGGAGCGGCTGCTGCGGGAGCGGGTGCCGTGTCTGATCACCTTCGAGGACTGGAAGAAGCTGGACGCGATCGAGAGCGAGCGCGGCAAGTCGGGCGGGCGGCCGCGCGTGAAGATGAGCGAGGCCGAGATGCTCAAGAAGCTCGGATGCGAATAGCCCCGGGAGGTCTCATGAGCATGAAGCTGCTGTCCGCGTTGTCCCTGGCCGCCGCGGCGGCCCTTCCGCAGGCCCTTGGCGCACAGCCGGCGCGTCCGTCCGCGCCGTCGCCCCCGCCGCCCGCGAGCATGGTGCTCGTGCCGGCGCGCGTCTTCGACGGCGTCACCCTCCAGCTCCAAAGCGGCTGGGAGGTGGTGGTCACCGGCGACCGGATCGTCGCGGCGGGGCCGCGGGGCAGCGTGACCCGGCCTGCCGGCGCGCGGGTGATCGAGCTCCAGGGCCTCACGCTGATGCCTGGCATGATCGAGGGGCACTCGCACCTGCTGCTGCACCCCTACAACGAGCGGAGCTGGAACGACCAGGTGCTCTACGAACCGCTCGGGCTCCGGGTCGCGCGCGCCACGGTGGCGGCGCGGACGACGCTCATGGCTGGCATCACGACCGAGCGCGACCTCGGCACGGAGGGCGCGGGCTACGCGGACGTCGGCCTCCGGGAGGCGATCCGACAGGGCATCATCCCCGGCCCGCGGCTGCTGGTCGCCACGCGCGCGATCGTGGCGCAGGGGAGCTACGGGCCCAAGGGCGCGCCGGAGCGCGACCTGGCCTTCGGCGCCGAGGCGGCGGGAGGCCAGGATGACCTGATCCGCGTGGTGCGCGACCAGATCGGGCGCGGCGCGGACTGGGTGAAGATCTACGGCGACTACCGCTGGGGCCCGAACGGTGCGACCGAGCCGACCTTCACCCAGGAGGAGATGAACCTGATCGTCGCGGTCGCCTCCAGCGCGGGGCGCCCGGTGTCGGTGCACGCGTACTCTCCGGAGGCGATGCGGCGCGCGGCGATGGCGGGCGTGACGACCATCGAGCACGGGGACGACGGGACGCCCGAGGTCTTCCAGCTGATGGCGCAGAAGGGGATCGGCCTCTGTCCCACCGTGGCGGCTGGCGACGCGGTGGCGCAGTACGCGGGCTGGAGGAAAGGCGTGGATCCCGAGCCAGCCTCCATCGCGCGCAAGCGGGAGACCTTCCGCGCGGCGCTTGCGGCCGGCGTGAGTATCTGTTTCGGCGGCGACGTCGGCGTTTTCCCGCACGGCGACAACGTGCGGGAGCTGGAGATCATGGTGGACTACGGGATGCCGGTGGGGCAGGCGCTGATCTCCGCGACGTCCGGCAACGCGAAGATCCTCAAGCTGGACGACCGCGGCCGCGTCGCGCCGGGGCTCCTGGCCGATCTGATCGCGGTGGACGGCGACCCCACGCAGAACATCTCCGCGCTCAGGAACGTGCGCTTCGTGATGAAGGGCGGAGAGGTGGTCAGGCAGTGATCACCCGTCGCGAGTTCGTGGAGCGCGCCGCGCTCCTCGGGGCGGGCGCCTCGGGGCTCCCGCGGCTCCTGTCGAGCATCGAGCCGGCGCGCATCCCCGGCGACGCGGGCCGGGCGCGGTTCCTCGCGCAGAGCGGGGCCTTCACGCTGTCCAACGAGGCGGTCGTCGCCGCGTGGGCCGTCGGCGCGAACGCCTTCCAGGCGCTGTGGTTCGAGGACCGGCGGAATCACACCACCATCACGCTGCCTCCCGACGCGTTCGTCCTGGTGCTTCGCGGCGGCGGGACGGTGCGCGCGACCGACCTCACGGTCTATGGCGCCCCGCGCGTCGAGCGCCTGGAGGGGAACCCACGGGCCTCGCGCTACGTGGAGCGCCTGGGCGGCCAGCAGGTCACCGTCGCCCTCGTGGATCCGGGCGGCCGGCTGCGTGTGGACTGGCGCGGCATCCTGCGAGACGGCTCGACCTACGTGCGGCAGGAGGTGGCGATCCATGCCACCGGCGGCGACCTGGCCGTGAGCGAGATCGCGCTCGTGGATCTCGACCTTCCGGGTGCCGCCGTCCTCGGCGCGGTGCGCGGCTCGCCAATCGTCGCCGGCAACCTCTTCCTCGGCTTCGAGCACCCGCTTGCCCAGAGCGCGGTGGGCGGATCCCGCGCGCGCTCGGCGCTGCCCCGCGAGCTGCCGATCCGGCCGGGCACCACGCCGGAATACTCGTCGGTGATCGGCACGACGCGGCCCGGGCAGTTCCGCCGCGAATTCCTCACGTACCTCGAGCGCGAGCGGGCGCATCCATACCGCACCTTCCTCCACTACAACTCCTGGTACGACATCGGATACGGAAATGCGTTCGACGAGGCCGCGGCGCTCGCCGTGATCGAGGCGTACGGCACCGAACTGCACGTCAAGCGCGGCGTCACCCTCGACTCGTTCCTGTTTGACGACGGCTGGGACGATCACAGGTCGCTCTGGCACTTCAACTCGGGCTTCCCGCGCGGCTTCACGCCCCTCAAGGAGGCGACGGCGCGCTACGGCTCCGATCCGGGCGTCTGGATGAGCCCGTGGGGCGGCTACGGGCAGGCGCGGCAGGAGCGGCTGCAGTACGGGCGCGAGCAGGGGTTCGAAACCAACCAGGGAGGCTTCGCGCTGTCGGGCCCGAAGTACTACGCCCGGTTCCGCGAGGTCTGCCTCGACATGATCCGGACCTACGGCGTGAACCAGTTCAAGTTCGACGGCACCGGGAACGTGCGGAACGCCATCCCCGGGAGCCAGTTCGACTCGGACTTCGACGCGATGATCCACCTGATCGGCGAGCTCAGGGCCGAGAAGCCGGACCTGTACGTCAACCTCACGACCGGCACCTTCCCCTCGCCGTTCTGGCTCAGGTACGCGGACTCCATCTGGCGCGGGGGCTCCGACGACGACTATGCCGGCGTCGGGACGGACCGGCAGAAGTGGATCACGTACCGCGACGGCGACACCTTCCAGAACGTCGCCGGCAAGGGGCCGCTGTTCCCGCTCAACTCGTTGATGCTGCACGGGCTCATCTACGCGAAGCAGGCGGAGCGGCTCCACAGCGATCCGGGGAACGACTTCGCCTCGGAGATCCGCGCGTACTTCGGCACCGGCACGCAGCTGCAGGAGATGTATGTCACCCCGTCGCTGCTCACGCCCGACAACTGGGACGTGCTCGCGGAGTCGGCGAAGTGGGCGCGGCAGAACGGGGGCGTGCTGGTGGACACCCACTGGGTGGGCGGGGACCCGCTGGCGCTGGAGCCCTACGGGCACGCCGCGTGGTCGCGGGAGCGCGGGATCCTGGTGCTCAGGAATCCGGACGATAGACCCCAGACGCTGAGGCTGGACGTCGGCCAGACCTTCGAGCTGCCGGCGGATGCCCCGGCCGTCTACGCGGCGCGGAGCCCCTGGGCGGCCGACCGCGGGAAGATGCCGCTTCGGCTCCAGGCGGGCGTGCCCCACGATTTCACTCTGCAGCCGTTCGAGGTGCTGACGCTGGAAGCCGAACCGGTCGCCTGAGGGGCGGCGCGGCGAAGACCCAAGGAGAACTCATGGCGAAGCACTCGTCGTCCCGCAGGAACTTCGTGAAGGATCTGGCGCTGGGCTCGGCGGCGGTCATCGCGGGGTCCGGGATCCGGGGCCCGGGGTCCGGAAAAGGGGACGCTGACCCCGGACCCCTGGCCCCGGACCGCGATTCGCAGGCCCCGAAGCCGGCACGCGTCGCTTCGGTTCCCCCGCGCGACACGACGCACCGCGTCGAGTACGCGAGCGGAGTCCCGTTGGGCGGGATCGGCACCGGCTCAGTCGAAGTGCGCTCCGACGGCTACTTCCACGAGTGGATGATCTTCAACCTCGGGCCGTGGGCATCGGACGACAACCGCAGCGGGACCGTGGCGGGGGCCGAGCCGGAGATGGATCCTGGCGCGCTCGCCTTCTTCCTCCGCGTCCTGCCTGAGGGCGGCTCGCCGCTGGTGCGCCGGCTCGGCATGCGCAGCGATCAGGAGGACCTGTACTCCCTGAGCTGGGCCAAGAGCGTCGAGGAGATCGAGTACGACGCCACGTACCCGGCCGCGACGCTGCGCTACCTGGACCACACGCTGCCGGTCGCCGTGTCGGCCGCGATGTTCTCGCCGATCACGCCGCACGACGCGCAGACGTCGGGGACGCCGGGCTTCAACGCCGCCTTCACCGTGAAGAACACGTCGGCGAAGCGGGTCAGCGTCTCGCTCGCCGCCAGGCTCAAGAACCCCCTGGCCTGGGGCGCCGACGACCGGAAGCTGCGGCAGGCCGTGACGCGCGACGGCGATTCGACGTACCTCACGATGCGCACCGACGCGGAGATGCAGGCGCCGGAGACCGTGGGCAGCATCGGCCTCGCGGTCACGGGCGGCGAGGCGTCGTGGATCGCCGGCGACTTCGGGCAGTACGTCGGGAACGGCATCTGGCGCCGGATGTTCGCCTCGTTCCTCCAGCCGTTCCGCGAGACGGGGCGCCTGCCGAGCCTGGCCCCGCAGGCATCCCCCGCCGGGATGCTGAAGCTCACCGACGAGCAGATCGACGCACTTTCCCTGGACGAGAAGCGCGCGGCAGCAAACGCGCTGAGGCAGATCGCCTCCTTCGCGCTGCTGTACGAGCGGAGCGCGCGGGTGGAGGGGGGGGCGGGCGTCGCAATGGACTCGGACGCCGCGCTGGGCCGCTACCTCAAGTTCGCCCGCGCGTGGCTCGATGCGCTCGCGGGACGCGACCGGAAGGGCGCGCGGTGGGGCGACGCCGCGCTCTGCTCCACGCTGGACCTCGCACCGGGCGAAGCCCAGGAGGTGCGGTTCACGCTGGGTTGGTTCTTCCCGCACCACCTGAGCCCCAAGGGCCCCGAGCTGGGGCACATGTACGAGCACTGGTTCAAGGACGCCGAGGACGTGAACCGCTTCCTCGTCGGCAACTATGCGAAGCACCGCGAGCACACGCTTGCCTTCGCCAGGACGCTGGGCGGCAGCACCCTCGGGCCGGAGCTGTCGGAGGCGTGGAGCGCGCAGCTCAGCACCCTGGCCAAGTGCACCTGGTGGACGCGCGACGGGAAGTTCGCCGTCTGGGAGGGCCTCGGCTGCTGCGGCTTCGAGACCACGGACGTGTCGTACCAGGGGACGCACAGCCTCGCCGCCCTCTTCCCCGAGCTTCAGCAGAGCCAGATGGCGATGAGCGCCGCGTTCCAGCGAGCCGACGGGCGGATCCCGCACTTCTTCACCCCAGACTTCTCGACGGTGGACAACGGATTCGACCGGGTGGACATGAATCCGCAGTTCGTGCTGATCGTGACGCGCGACTGGCTCTGGAACGGGGACCGCAAGTACCTGGAGGCGATGTACCCGCACGTGCAGCACGCGATCGAGAACACCGCCCTCCTGGATGCGGACGGCGATGGCTTGCCGGATCACGACACGCGGAGGAACACGTACGACCAGTGGGATTTCTCGGGGATTCCATCGTACATCGCGAGCCTGTGGTTGGCGGGGCTCAAGGCGGGCGTGCGCCTCGCGGAGGACATGCACGACGACGCGACGGCGGCGCGGTGGCGCGAGATCCTGCGGAAGGGAGCGACGTCCTTCGACCAGAAGCTCTGGAACGGCGAGTACTACAGCCTGTGGGTGGACGGCGACCGGCGCGACGAGTGCTGCATGACCGACCAGCTCTCGGGCGAGTGGTACACGCAGCTGATGGGCCTCGGCCAGAGCCTGCCGCGGGAGCGGATCGTCGCGGCGCTCCGCGCGGTGGTGCGGCACAACTTCTCCGCCGAGCAGGGGCTCGTGAACGCGACCTACCCGGCGGGCGCGCAGGCGCGCTTCCCGGCGTACGAGAACCCGCAGCAGTCGGGGAACTGGACCGGGGTCGAGTACGCGATCGCCTCGATGATGATGGACTTCGGCCTGGTCGAGGAGGGTGTGGCGGTGGTGCGCGCCGTCGGGGACCGCTACGCGCGGGCGGGGCGGATCTGGAACCACGTGGAGTGTGGCGATCACTACTACCGCGCGATGTGCAGCTGGGCGACGTTGCTCTCGGCCACCGGCTTCAAGGTGGATGTGCCGCACGGCGTGGTGACGGTGGCGCCGGTGATCCGGGTTCCGGAGGTCCGGGCGCCCTGGGCCAGCGCGACGGCGTGGGGCGAGTTCA
>DATKLR010000014.1:0-2438 GCA_035542295.1 Gemmatimonadales bacterium
CCCGCGCACCAGCGCTCCTTCCATCCGGCTCCCCACCTGCGCGAGCCGCGCGCGATGCGACGGCGGCGACTCGAGAAAGCGCCCCTGCCGCACCGCGTCCTCCGTCGGCCAGCGGCCCGGGATCTCGCCCACCAGCATCTCATAGATCACCACGGCGAGGCTGTACGTGTCGGTGCGCTCGTCGAGGTCGGTGAGCCCCGCCGCCTGCTCGGGGCTCATGTACCCGGGCGTGCCCAGCGGAAACCCGGTCCGCGTCAGGTTCACGCCGCCCGCGGTGACGATCGCCTTCGCAATGCCGAAGTCCGCGACGATCGGGTGGCCCTGCGAAAAGAGGATGTTCTCGGGCTTGATGTCGCGGTGGAACACGCCCATCCGGTGCGCGTAGCTGAGGGCGTCCGCGACGGGTGACGCGACCGCGAGCGCTGCCTCCGGCTCCAGCCGGCGCTCGGCGTCGAGCCGCCCCCGCAGCGAGAGCCCCTCGATATAGGGCATCACGTAGTAGAGGAATCCCCCCGCCTCGCCCGAGTCGTGCAGGGCCAGGATGTGCGGATGGGTGAGCCGCGCCGCGATTTCGATCTCGCGCAGGAACCGCTCGGCGCCGATCGAGGCCGCCAGGTCGGGCCGCAGCACCTTGAGGGCGACCTGCCGGTGGTGCTTGCGGTCGTCCGCGAGGTAGACCGTCGCCATCCCGCCGCGGCCGAGGACGCGCGTCAACGTGTAGCGCTCGGTCAGCGCCGCCTGGAGGTCCGGGGGGATCTCGGGCACGGAGCTAGAATAGCCAGACCGGCCCGCGGCTGCCACGTTAGGGCCGCAGCGCCGCTGCTAAACGCGTCGGAGTCCCAGCGCGTCTCATTCCCAGCGCGGTGGCACTCGTGCGAAGGCCGGATCGCGCGGGCGGCGCATCGGAAGTGTCGTTCGCGGCCGGGCCTACGTCCGGCGCGGCACCACGCCGGAGTCGGCTTGAGCGAAACCAGGGGCCTGGAGGACGCGGTAGCCGATCTGGTGCCACGAGCCCAGCGCGGCGACGCGGGCGCGCTCGACGCCCTGCTTCGCGCCTGCCGCGACACCATCTACCGCTGGGCGCTGGTGCAGACCGGGGATGCGGAGGATGCCGAGGACGTGACACAGGAGGTCCTGATTCGTCTGCACAGGGCGCTCGGCCGGTACGAGGGACGCTCGCGGTTCACCACCTGGCTCTATCGGGTCACGCGGAACGAGGCCGCAAGCCTCGGCCGCCGGCTCAGGAGCCGACTGAGGCTCGCCGACACGGCGAAGCGCGAGGCGGCGGACGCCGTCGACACCGCCGACCCGCTGGGGCGCATCCATGCGGAAGAGGTGGCGGCGCTCGCAGACACCCTGCTCCACCGGCTGCCGCGCCGACAGCGCGAGGTGTTCCACCTGGCCGACATCGAAGGGTGCACGGCGGAGGAGATCTCGCAGCGCCTCGGCATGAGCCCCATCACAGCGCGCGTCCATCTGATGCACGCACGGCGCGCGCTCCGCGCGCAGATCCTCGATCGCCTGCCCGAGCTGGGAGAGGAGGCCTAGTGAACTGCACCGCAGCCCGGCGCGCGATGCTGGAGGCGGATCCGGCCGAGCTGGCCGGCGCCTCCGCCTCCGAGCTGAGCCGTCACCTGGAGAGCTGCACCGCCTGTCGCGCCGTTGCCGCCGAGATCCTCGCGGCCGAGCACGGGCTGGCCCTGCGGTTGGCCGCGGCGCGGCCGCGCGGCGAGGACGCGTACGCGGTGGCGCGGGCCGCCGCGGTCTCGCGCCGCAGGGCCTGGACCCGGCGGGAGGGGGCGGTGGGCGCCCTGCTGGCCGCGGCCGCAGCGGTGGTCCTCCTGCTCCTGCCGCGCACACCCCCGCCCGCGGCTCCATCGCTCGCGGTCGCCCCCGCGGAGGCCGGCTCTTTCTCGGTGACCGCGCCGCCAGGCAGAGACGTCATCGTCATGCACACGTCGAATCCCAAGATCGTCGTTGTCTGGTACCTGCCATCCCGGAGGGCATCGTGAAGGCCTACAGCGCCCTGTCGCTCGTCGGACTCTGTCTTGCCGCCGCGTGCAGCAACGCGTCGCCGCGGCTCGAGACGCGGACGTTCGCCCTGCACTACCTCACGGAGCACGAGGTGATGAGTCTGCTCATGCCGTACGTGGACGAGACCCGGCCGGGAGCCAAGGGCGAGATGACCGTGGGCTCCGGCACCGTGTCCGTTCGGGAGACCGCGGACAACCTCGACCGGATCGCGCGCGCGTTGGCCCAGTACGACAAGCCGCAGCCCAGCGTGCGGCTGCACTTCCAGGTCATTCGCGCGGACGGGGCGGCGCAGAGCGATTCGAGCATCCGCGAAGTCGAGACGCAGCTGCGGTCGCTGTTCCGGTTCCGCGGCTACGCCCTCGTCGCCGACGGCTTCGTGACGGGATCCGAGGGAACCACAACCC
>DATKLR010000015.1:0-19866 GCA_035542295.1 Gemmatimonadales bacterium
GGCGCGGGCGTCGTCTTCGGCGCGTAGACCCGCACCGCCGCGCCGGCCTTCGCGCCGTATGCGGCCGCCGCGACGCCGGCGTTCCCCGCCGTGGGCAGCACGAATCGCGTTGCGCCCGAGCGCACCGCCCGCGTCACGGCCGCCGCCAAGCCCCGCGCCTTGAACGAGCCGGTCGGATTCACGGCCTCGTCCTTGACCCAGAGATCCGAGAGGCCGAGCGCATCGCCGAGCCGCCGCGCCTGGAGCAGCGGCGTCGTCCCCTCGCCCAGCGTGATCGGCTCCTCGTCGCCCACGAGCGGCAGAAACTCGCGGTAGCGCCACATCCCGCGCTGGCGCTTCTCGAGCGCCGTGCGCGCGAGCGCACCCACCTGCCGCGCGTACCGTACCAGCCACGGGGACCCGCAGTCGGGGCACACCGTAGGGAGCCCGGTCGCGTCATCGCGCTTCGCGCAGCCGGAGCACTCCAGCGTCCAGTCCATTGACCTATGCCTTGGGGTGAAGGTGGGCCCAGATCCGCTCCGCGATGCCGCGGGAGATCCCCGGCACCGCGGTCAGCTCCTCGAAGCTGGCCGACGTGACACCCGCCAGCGACCCGAAACGTTCCAGCAGGGCGCGCCGGCGCGACGGGCCGACGCCCGGAATGGCCAGCAGCTCCGACGTCAGCGTCCGCACCTTGCGGCGCTTCCGGTTGAACGTCACCGCGACGCGGTGCGCCTCGTCCCGCGCGCGCTGGAGGAGCTTCAGGGACGGGCTGCGCCGCGAGAGGCGCAGCGGCTCCGCGCGATCCGGCAGGTAGACCTCCTCGTCGCGCTTGGCGAGCGACGCCATCGCCTGCGACTCGACGCCGGTGGCCTGCGCCGCCGCCAGAGCCGCGTTGAGCTGACCGCGGCCGCCGTCCACCAGCAGGAGGTCGGGGAGCGGCTTCCTCTCGTCCAGGCGACGCTTGAACCAGCGCGACAGCACCTCGTTCACCGAGGCGAAATCGTCCTGCCCCTCGACCGTCTTGAGCTTGAAGGTGCGGTACTCGCTGCGCCTGGGCCGGCCGTTCTCGAACCAGATGATCGCGCCGACCGTGTCCCTGCCCTGCGCCGTGCTGATGTCCACGCAGGCCAGGCGCCGCGGCACCGCGGCCAGGCCGAGATCCCTGCCGAGGGCGTAGACCGGGTCGTCGGCGCGCTCCGCCCCCTCGAACGTCTCCAGCCGCAGCGTCTCGAGAAGATGGCGCGCGTTCTGGTCCGCGAGGTCCACCAGCCGCCGACCCAGCCCACGGCTCGGCACGGCGTAGTGCGCCTCGCCGAACGCCACGGCCAGCTCCGCCTCGTCGGCCGGCACCGAGGGCAGGTAGGCGACCGGCGCGCGCCGCTCCCGGGGCAGGTAGTAGCGCACCAGGAACGCGGTGAGCACCTCGCTCTCGCTCACCCCCTCCGCGCCCTCGAGGAAGGTATGCTCGCTGCCCACCACCTTCCCGTCCCGGATCCGCAGCACCACCGCGCACGCGTCGTCCTCGTCGCGGGCCAGACCGATCGCGTCGCAGTTGCCGCCGCCCACCCGCTCGACCGTCGCCGGCTCCTCGATCTGGTCGAGCCGCTTCAACGCGTCGCGCAGCTCGGCCGCCAGCTCGAAGTCCGTTGCGGCGGAGGCCGCCTGCATCCGCTCGCGGAGGTGCTGGCGCACCTCCAGCGTCTTCCCGTCCAGGAACAGGAGCACGTCGCCGATCATCCGGCGATACTCCTCCTGGCGTTCCCACCCCACGCAGGGCGCCTTGCACTTCCGGATGTGGTAGTCGAGACACGGCCGGTCGGGCGCATCGTCCGGAAGGTCGTAGTGGCACGAGCGCACGGTGAAGATGCGGCGGATGATGCGGAGCGTCTGGCGCAGGGCCCCGACGTCCGTGTATGGACCGAAGTAGCGCGCGCCGTCGTCAGCCGCCTTCCGCGTCACCAGGAGGCGCGGGAACGGCTCCTGCACCGTCACGGCCAGCCACGGATACCGCTTGTCGTCCCGCAGGTTCACGTTGAACCGCGGGTGGTACTCCTTGATGAGGTTGTTCTCGAGCAGCAACGCCTGCGCGGGACTCTGCACGACGATGGTCTCGAGGTCCGCGATGCGCTCCGCCAGCAGCCGGAGCCGCGGGTCGGCCGCGGCCTCGTCGCCGAAGTAGTAGCGGACCCGGCTTCGGAGGCTGTTCGCCTTCCCGACGTACAGCACCTCGCCGGCTGCGTCCTTCCAGAGATAGACGCCGGGCGCATCGGGCAGGCTCTCCAGCTTGCGCTGGAGCGCTGCGTCAGGCACGCCGAAGCCCCTGCGCGAGGATCGCCTGAGCAGTAGGGATCCGGAACAACAGCGTCAGGGCGCCGTAGATGAGGGCGTACGGCACCAGGACCGCGATGCCGGACACGACCGGGCCCAGCCGGGCGGTCGCGAGCCACAGCCCCCAGCCGGCGGCGGCGGCCGCGAGCGCCGAGACCCAGAGCTTGGGGAGGTACCCCGTCTCGAACGGTGTGGCGCCGATGCGGCTCGCGAGGTTCCGGCGGAGCAGCGCGAACTCCACCCACGCTGAGAACCCCGCGCTCGCGGTGAGTCCCACGGCGCCCCAGATGAGCGCCAGACCGAGCAGCGGAGGCAGCGGCACGGCGCACAGGAAGCCCAGCACGGTGGTCAGGCCGACCCGGATAGCGGCGAACTTGAGGGGCGTGCGCGTGTCGCCGAGCGCGTAGAAGGCCGACGAGCGCAGCCGGCTCAACGTCGATGCGAGAAGCCCCACGGCGGATCCGGCGAGGATCGCCCAGACGTAGCGGCTGTTCGCCGCGCTGAACCGCCCGCTCTGGAAGAGCAGCGCCACCAGCACCTGTCCCAGGGCGAGGAACGCCACGGCGGTCGGCACGATGAAGTACGCGATCCGGTTCGAGCCGTCCACGAGCCGCGCGCGCAGCACGGCGTAGCGCTCCTCCTCGGAGCCGCTCGCCGCCGACATCTCCGGCAGCTCCGCGGCGGCGACCGACATCCCGAAGAGGCTCACGGGCAGGGTGTAGAGCAGCTGCGCGTTGACCAACCCGGCGGCCGGGCTGTTGCCCAGCAGCGTCGAGATCACGGTGTCCACGAAGGCGCTGACCTGGTTGACGCCGCGGCCGAGCAGCGCCGGCCAGAAGTTGCGGACGACGGTGCGCACCTCCGGGTCGGCGAGGTTGGTCCGGAACTCAAGGCCTCGGGCCAACGCCAGCACGGTGGGCAGCTGGACCAGCACCTGGAGGAGGCTGCCGGCCGCGGCGCCCCACGCGACGATGACCGCGAACCGGAACTGGCCCGCGTGACGGCCGAGAATCGCCGCGACGATGATCGCCGCGTTCCACACCACCGGCGCGGCGTACGAGAGGAAGAACTTCCGGTGGCTGTTGAGGATCCCGAGGCACCACGCGGAGAAGACCAGGATCCCGGTCGCCGGGAAGAGGATCCGGACCAGCACGATGACCAGCATGCGCTTGTCGCCGCTGTAGCCCGGCGCCAGCACGTCGACCACCAGCGGCGTCGCGCCGATCCCGATCGCCACGATGATCGCCACGGCGAGCACGAGCAGCGATGCCACCGCCTCCGCCACGCGCGCCGCCTCCCGCTCGCGCCCCTGGCTCAGCAGCCGCGCGTACACCGGGATGAACGACGCCGAGAGCACGCCCTCGCCGAACAGGTTCTGCAGCAGGTTGGGGATGCGGAACGAGACGCCCAGCGCGTCGGCTACGAGGCCGAGGCCGAGATACCTGTTGATGACCCACTGGCGGACGAAGCCGGCGACGCGGCTGAGGAAGATCCCGGAGGCCACCAGCGCCGCCGAGCGCCCTCCGGTGGACTGCGGCATGGCTAGGAGCCGGACTTGGGCAGGGACTTCGGCGGGGCAGCCCGGTGCGCGGGGTCCTCGAGCAGGCGCTGCATGAACTGATGTTCTTCCTGGAGCTGAGCCAGCTGGCGCGTCACCGTCTCCAGGTCGGCCTCGAGGATCCCGACCTTCTTGGCCAGCTCCCTGACGTCCGCTCCGCCTTCCAGCGGCGCACCGTGCATCCGTTCCACCCAGGCCCGGACGACCGGGGAATCGAGCACGATCGCGGTCAGGGGGATCATCAACGCAAACGCGATGAGGATGATGACGGCGGCGCCCATCCGGGTAACCTAGGCGCCCGCCGGAGAGGCTTCAAGTAGCCGCCCCGCGTGCTCGCGGGCCGCGGCGGCGAGCGCGGGCAGCAGCTCGCGGCCGTACCGCGCCAGGTAGCTCGCCGCCGTGAGGACGCGCTCCTGCGGCTCGCCCCCGGGGAACAGGGTCGTGCGGGCGCGCGCGATCTGCTGGAGGGCCGTCTCGTTGCGGCGCTTCAGCGCCGCCACGAGCCGCTTCTCCACCTCGTCTGCGGCGTGCAGGGCCTGGTTCCGGGCCGTCTCGATCGGCCGCTCGAGCGTCTTCTCGACGCCGACCGCGGCCTCGAGGACCGCGGCGTAACGCTCCTGGAGCGCGGCGCGCAGCGCCGCCAACGCGCCGGCGGCGTCCTGCGGGAGCGATTCCTTCGCCAGCGTCGTGGCCAGCGCGCTCTCGTCCTGCGCGAGATCGGCGGGCCTGAGGCCGAGCCGCTCGAGTGTCTTGTCCGTCTTCGCGTCCACCAGGAACCCGGAGAGGCGCGGCACCGGGACCGGCCGCGGCACGGCCAGATGCGCGAAGACGGGCGCGTCCTGTCTGAGATAGGCCAGCTCCGCCGGGCCGCCGACATAGGCGACCGTCGGGAACAGGTGCGCCTCCACCGCCGGGCGCAGGAGCACGTTGGCCGACAGCCGCTCCGGTGCGGAGCGGAGCACCTCCTCGAGGTCCTCCAGCGTGAAGCTCTCCCCCGAGCGGCGGGTGACAAACGCGCCGTCCGCGATCCGCAGGCGGTCCCGCCCCATCGTGCCCTCGACCATCACCAGCGCCATCCCGTCGCCCACCGGCACGGGGACCGCGGCCCCCGACTCCTTCAGCTTCGCGGCTTCGCTGCCGAGTGCCTCGTCCAGAGTGCGGGCGGAGCGCAGGGCCTCCACGAACACCTCGGAGGCGCCGCGCTTCAGTGCCCCGTTCCAGCCGCGGCACACCACCACGCCGAACGGCTCGAGCAGCGACGCCAGTGCGACCGCGTGCGCCTCGGCCACCGAACGCTCCGCCGTGTAGGCGGCACCCAGCCAGGCGACGGTCTCGGAACGGAACTCGCTCGGCGGCAGCGCCGCCTCGAGGGCGGCGAGCGCCTCCGCCCCCTCGGCGCCGACCGGCTCGCGGAACGCCGGGAGCATCACCGCGCCGGCCGCACGCTCGCGCAGGGTGACGGTGCGAACGGATCCGTCCGCGGACACCACGGCGCAGTGATTCACTTCCGCGAAGTCGTGGTCGTCGCCCGCCACCCAGAACACGGGGACGACCGGACGGCCCCACCGCCGGCCGAGCTGCTCGGCCAGCGCGGCCGCGGTGAGGGCCTTGTAGACGGTGTAGAGCGGGCCGGTGAAGAGCCCGGGCTGCTGGCCGGTGGTCACGGCGAGCGCCGTCCCCGCCAGGAGGGCGTCGCGGTTGGCCTCCGACGCACGCCCGGCCACGACCAGGGCCCCGGCCGCGGCGCGCGGGAAGCGGCGGCCCTGCTGCGCGGCGCGCGCCGCGTCCAGGGCCGCGACATCCAGCCTGCCGGGTGTCGCGGCGTCGAATCGCAGCGTCATCGCGTTGCGGCTTCCCCGTTCAGGGTCTGAGCCCCGGGGGCACCACCTGGGCGCGGAACGCCCACAGCTCGGTCGCCGGATCCTGCCACGCCTCGGACGGCAGGGCCGCCTTCTGGCAGACCGCGCGCAGGAAGGCCACCCGGTCCCACCCGTGCTCCGTCGCGACCTGCGGCAGCAGGACCCCGGAACGTGCCCCCCGCCGGATGAGCAGCCCGTCGCGCCCGGGGACGACGGCCTCGGGTCGGATCCGCTCGAAGGGCGAGAGCACCGAGACCTCGACGTCGAGATCCCGGAGCTCGTCGGGCGTCACCGGCAGGAAGCGGGGATCGTCCCGCGCCGCGGCGACCGCCATCCGCCGCGTCGCTTCGCCGACCGGGACGTCCGCCTCGAGGTGCCCGAGGCAGCCGCGCAGCTCGCCCTTCCGGTGCAGCGAGACGAACACACCGCGCGGCCACGACAGCTCCAGCTGGTCGGGGACCGCCGGCAGGGCCCTGCCCTCCACCGACGCCACGACCGACCCGCGCGCCAGCTCCAGTAGTGCCGAAAGGGCCGCGCTCGACAACAGCGCGGCCTCGGCCGTCGCCTGGCTGCTCATGAGCGCCTCCAGCCTGTTCTGGCTCCCGACAACTCACTTGTGGCAACCACTCGCAACCTGCCGTCTCGCAACCCGCAACTGCACTACGCGTACATGCCCCGCAACCGGTGCACGGCGGCGACCCGCTCGATCGCCAGCGTGTACGCCGCGATGCGCATGTTGATCTTGTAGCGCTTCGAGACGGCCAGCACGTTGTCGAAGCTCTTCACCATGATCTCCTCGAGCCGGCTGTTGACCAGTTCCTCCGTCCAGAAGTACCCGTCGCGGTCCTGCACCCACTCGAAGTAGCTGACCGTGACGCCGCCGGCGTTCGCGAGGATGTCGGGGACGACGAAGATCCCCTTCTTGTCGAGCACCTCATCGGCGCCGGCCGCCGTCGGGCCGTTCGCGCCCTCGATGATCACCTTCGCCTGGATGTCCTTCGCGTTGCGCGCCGTGATCACGTTCTCGAGCGCCGCCGGCACCAGCACGTCGGTGGGGAGCACCAGCAGCTCCTCGTTGGTCAGCGCCTGCCCCTTCGGGTAGCCGGACACGTAGCGGTGCGCCTCGCGCCACTGGATCACGTCCGTGACGTCGAGCCCCTTCTCGTTGTACACACCGCCGGATACGTCGCTGACGGCCACGATCTTGGCGCCCTGCTCCTGGAGCAGTTCCGCCGCGATGGAGCCGACGTTGCCAAAGCCCTGGACCACCACTCTCGCGCCTCGGAGCGCCAGCCCCACCTGTTTCAGCGACTCTCGCGTGACGAACATGCAGCCCCGCCCCGTCGCCTCGCGGCGCCCCGCCGAGCCGCCCATCTCCAGCGGCTTGCCGGTGACGACCGACGTCACCGTGTGGCGCTTGTGCATGGAGTACGTGTCCATGATCCACGCCATCACGCGCTCGTTCGTGTTCACATCGGGCGCGGGGACGTCCGAGTCGGGCCCCAGGATCTCGATGATGCTCGCCGTGTAGCGGCGCGTGAGCCGCTCCAGCTCGCCCATGGACATCGTCAGCGGGTCGCAGATGACGCCGCCCTTCGCGCCCCCGAACGGGATGTTCACCACCGCGCACTTCCAGGTCATCCACGCCGCCAAGGCCTTGACCTCCTCGAGCGTCACGCCGAGGTCGAACCGGATCCCTCCCTTGCCGGGCCCGCGAACCGTGCTGTACAGCACCCGGTAGCCGGTGAACACCTCCACGTCCCCGGAGTCCATCGGGATGGGGAGCGACACGATGATCTGCTTCTCCGGGTGCCGGAGCACTTTGTAGAGCCCCGGGTCGAGGCTCAGCAGCTTCGCGGCGATGTCGAACCGCGACATCATCGCCTCAAACGGGTTTTCCTCGCTGAGGAAGTGGTCCTTCTCGGGATGGATGAATTCCCCGGTCCTGCGCACTCTGGTTTCCGTCAACGGCTTCGTGTCACTCATAGGTTCTTTCATCTCGCCGGCGGCGCCTTGGCCGCCGTCACAGGGTTGGATTGCGGGCGCACCACCCGGTCGAGCAGGCGCGCCAATTCACGTTCGCCGTATGTCACCCGGACCTCCAGCTCGGCCACGACGCACGCCGGAGCCGGGGCCCGGTACACGCTGCGCAATTTCACCGCATCTTTCGCGGTGGTCACGATCACCCCGTCCGGCCCGGCGGCCTCGATAGCCGCGGCCACGTCGGACGCGGCATACGCATGGTGATCGCCGTAGTCGAAGAGGCGCACCCGGGCCCCCAACGCCTCGAGCTGCGCCCCGAACGCCTCGGGAGCGCCGATCCCGCACACCGCCACCACGGCCCGTCCGGCGAGGGCACCGGCCGGGAGCGGTGCACCGCCCGTAAGTGGCAGAAACCGTGCCAACTTGAGCCCCACCGCCACCCCCACCCCCAGGCGTGTGCGGGGAGCCAACATACGGGCCGTGGCGGCCGCCGCGTCGGGGGGTGTCACCTTATAGGTAACCACCACGGCATCACAGCGCCTCAGGGCGCCCAGCCCCTCCCGCCATGGACCCGCGGGCAGCGGCCACTTCCGCTCCGCGGCCGTTTCGGCGGCCACCAGGGCCAGAAGCAGGTCCGTCCGGACGTCCCGCCGCTGGAGGCAGTCGTCCAGCACCAGCACCTCGGCGCCCTCCCGAACGGCGCGGGCCGCCCCCCGATGCCGGTCGGGATCCGCCACGACCACCGCTCCGCTTACCCGCTCGGCGTGCTCCGAAGCCTCGTCCCCGCCGCGGTAGCCGCGCAGCAGGATGCCGGGCCGCCGGCCGCGCCGCGCCACCTCGCCGGCGAGGTACGCGGCCACCGGTGTCTTGCCCGTGCCGCCGACCGCGATGCTCCCGACCCCGAGCGACGGGGCCGGCAGCGTCCGCGACGGGAGGAGTCCCGCGTCGTACCCTGCATTCCTCAGAGCCACGCCCGCACGGTAGAGCGCCGCCGGGACGAGGAGCGCCGCGCGCGCGACCCGCGCGCCGAGGGACTCGCCGCGCCACACGCGACGCGGCAGCGAGACGCGCAGCTCGCCGCTCATGCGACCAGGAGCGAGCGCGCGATCTCGGCCGCGCGCTGCGCCGCCCCACCTTCGCCGAGGCGGCGGCGCACCTCGGCGAGTCCCTCCAGCTGGGCGCGGCGCTCGGCGCTGTCCGGCTCGAGCAAGGGGCGCACGGCGCGCTCGAGCGCCTCGGGCGTCACTGCGCCCTGGATCAGCTCCGGCGCGACCTGGCGGCCGGCCACCAGGTTCACCATCCCGATCCGGTCCACCCGCACCAGCCGCCGCGCCAGCAGGTACGAGAGCGGGTGCATCCGATACGCGATCACCAGCGGCGTGAGCGCCATCGCCGCTTCCAGCGTCGAGGTTCCGGACTTGCAGAGCGCGGCGTCCGCGGCCGCGAAGCACTCGCGCGGCCGGCCCGTCACGACCCTGATCCCGCCCGCGCCGGGATACGAGGCGCCGGGGACCGCGGCGACCAGCGCCTGCACGTCCGGAGAGCCGCGGCGGATCCGCTCCGCCGCCTCCCGGAAGACGGGCCAGAGGCGCCGAATCTCCTGCGGCCGGCTCCCGGGAAAGAGCCCGAGGACCGGCCGGTCCGGCGCGAGACCGAGCGACCGCTTGAGTGCCGCCCCCTCCTGGGCGAGCGGCGGGCGGTCAAGGAGCGGGTGCCCGACGAACGTCGTCCGCACGCCACGCGCGGAGAAGAACTCCTCCTCGAACGGCAGGATCACGGCGAGGTGCGAGACGGTGCGGGCCATCTGGCGCACGCGCCCCTCTCCCCAGGCCCACAGCTGCGGCGCCACGTAGTAGAGCACGGGGACCCGCGCGCGGGCCGCCGCCGCGGCGACCCTGAGGTGGAAACCCGGGTAGTCCACCAGCACCACCAGAGCGACGTCGCCGCGCGCGAGCCGCGCCTCGATCCGGCGCAGCAGCCGCCAGTGCGCGGGTATCTTGCGCGCCACTTCGACGAAGCCGATGACGGTGAGATCCTCGATGCGGGCCATCAGCCGCGCGCCGGCAGCCTCGAGGTGCGCTCCGCCGACCCCCTCCACCGCGACGTCCGGCACCAGGCGGCGCAGCGCCGCGACCAGCGCGCCGGCGTGAGCGTCGCCCGACGGCTCGCCCGCCGACACGAAGACCGTCCGGGTGGCGCTCGTGCCGGGGCCGGATCGAGCGGGCGGCGCATCGGAGGTGTCGCGCCCGGTTCGGCGGCCGTCCGGCGCGCTCACGCGCCCTGCAGCGTCGCGGGTGCCCCTCCCCTGACGGCCTCCAGTACGCGGAAGGCGAGCGCCAGGGCGGAGAGCCCGTCGGCCCCCGTGACGGCCGGCTTCTCCTGGCCTCGCACCGCGCGCACGAAGTTGGTCAGCTCGAGCC
Source organism: Gemmatimonadales bacterium (assembly GCA_035542295.1). GTDB lineage: Bacteria > Gemmatimonadota > Gemmatimonadetes > Gemmatimonadales > JACORV01 > Fen-1245. The sequence goes on from DATKLR010000015.1 coordinate 10,131, forward strand.
CCAGCGGCTCCGCCTCGGGAGCGTCCAGCTTGACCCGCTCCACCAGCTTCGCGAGGTCGGTCTCGCCTCCCGCGACGCGGCGCTGGACGTCGGGCTTGAGGCGCAGGTACTCGCCCTTCCCCGCCGCGAGGTCCAGCGAGAAGTAGCCCGAGGGCTGGAAGATGCGGAGCTTGCGCACCCGCTCGCGCGCCAGGCGGCTCGCCGTCAGGTTGGCCACGGCCCCCGAAGCGAACTCGATGCGCGCCGTCGCGATGTCCACGCTCGCCGTCACGACCCCGATCCCGGAGGCGCGCACGTCCACCACCGGCTCGCCCACCAGGGCGAGCACCAGATCCAGGTCGTGGATCATGAGGTCGAGGATCACGGCGACGTCGGAACCGCGCGCAGCGAACGGCGCGACCCGGTCCGACTCGATGAACTTCGGCGACGCGAGATAGGGGGCCGCCGCGCGCAGCGCGCGGTTGAACCGCTCGACGTGCCCGGTCTGGAGCAGCACGCCGGCCCGCTCCGCCGCCGCTACCAGCTGCTCCGCCTGAGCCAACTCGGCCGCGATCGGCTTTTCCACCAGGACGTGGCGTCCGCGCGCCAGCGCGGCGAGTCCGACCTCGTGGTGCGCCGTGGTCGGCACCACGACCGACACGGCCTCCACGTCGGCCAGGAGCGCGTCGAGCGAGGGGTAGGCGGTGGTCCGGAACTGCTTCGCGATCTCGGCGGCGCGCTCGGCCCGCGTGTCGTAGATGCCGACCAGTCGCGCCTCGGGGAGCGAGGCGTACAGCCGCGCGTGATGCTGTCCGAGGCTCCCCACCCCCACCACGCCGACCGGGAGCGGGGCGGGGGCCGCCTTCACACCAGCACCCCGCGCCCGCTCTCCTCGACGAACTGGAGGAAGGCCGTGACCTCCGGCAGCTGCGCCAGCTCCGTGCGCGCCCGGTCGAGTGCCTGACTGATGTTGAGCCCCGAGCGGAAGAAGAGGCGGTACGCCTTCTTCAGCTCGGCGATCGCCTCGGGGCTGAATCCGTGGCGCTGCAGCCCCACCGCGTTCAGGCCGTAGAGCTTCATCGGGCTCCCGACGGCCTTGGTATACGGCGGAACGTCCTTGGTCACGCGCGACATCCCGCCCACGAAGGCGTACGCGCCGATCTTCACGAACTGGTGGATCGCCGTGAGCCCGCTGATCGTCGCGCACCGGTCGATCGTCACGTGCCCCGCCAGCTGCACGCCGTTGGCCAGAATGACCCGCTCGCCGATGTGGCAGTCGTGCGCGACGTGCGCGTAGGTCATCACCAGGCACCCCTGGCCCAGGCTGGTCCGGCGTGACTGCGTCGTGCCGCGGTTGATGGTGCTGTACTCGCGGATCACGGTCCCGTCGCCGACCTCCAGCCAGGTTTCCTCGCCCGCGTACTTGAGGTCCTGGGGTGCGCCGCCCAGGATGCTGCCCGTTCCCACCCGGCAGTCGGCGCCGAGTCGGACGTTCTGCTCGAGGATCGCCCGCGCCGCGATCTTGCAGTTCGGGCCGACGGTGACGGCGGGACCGATGATCGCGAACGGCCCCACCTCGACGTCCGGGCCGAGCTGGGCCTCGGGTGAGACAATTGCGGTGGGATGAATCACGGCTGTGCTCACGGATGCCTCACTTGTCCACCACCCGGGCCATCATCTCGGCTTCCACCACGACGTGCCCGTCCACGTACCCTACCCCGCGCATCCGGCTCGCCCGCTCCTTGTGCTGGATCAGCTCCAGCTCGAACCGGATCTGGTCGCCGGGGACGACCGGGCGCCGGAACTTCACGGCGTCCAGCGACATGAAATAGACGACCTTCTCCCGCAGGTCCACGTCTCCCCCGGAGTGCCCCATCAGCAGCACGCCGCCCACCTGGGCCATCGCCTCGATGATGAGCACTCCGGGCATCACCGGGTGCCCCGGGAAGTGCCCCTCGAAGAAGGGCTCGTTGATGGTCACGTTCTTGATGCCGACGATCCGACGCCCGTCTTCGATCTCGATGATGCGATCGACGAGCAGCATGGGGTAACGGTGCGGCAGGACGTCGAGCACGTGTCGGATGTCGAGCGGCGGGCGCCCCGCCAGCGCGGCCCGGCGGCTGATGGCGTTCCCCAGGGCCACGTTGCCGCGGTGGCTGGGCCGCTCCGCCACGACGTGCGCCTTGAGCCGGCCTCCCAGGAGGGCCAGATCGCCGACGATGTCGGCCGCCTTGTGCCGCACGAACTCGTCGGGCCACCGCAGCGTCGAGCCCACCAGCCCGGCGTCGTCGAGCACCACGGCGTTCTCCACCGAGGCGCCGACGATCAGCCCCTTCTTCCGCAGGGCCTCCACCTCGTGCATGAACCCGAAGGTGCGCGCCGGCGCCAGCTCCGCGGCGAAGCCGTCCGGCGTGACGTCGTAGCTGCCCGTCTGCCGCCCGATCAGCGGATGCGGGAACTCGATCATCACGGAGAGCTTGAGCTGCGGCGCGGGGCCGACGAGATAGCGGGCCTCTCCCTCCGTCACCGTGAACGGCTCCGTCACGGTGAGCAGGACCGCTTCGCTGCCCTCCTCCACCGGTTCCGCCTGCCGCAGCGCCTCGACGAACGGCTGGAAGGAACCGTCCAGCACGGGCGGCTCCGGGCCCGTGAGGTCGATCAGGACGTCGTCCACGCCCAGCCCGTAGACCGCGGCCAGGACGTGCTCGACGGTGTGGATCTCCGCGCCGTCCCGGGCGAGCGTGGTGCGGCGCTCGACCCCGGTCACGCTCGAGAGCCGGGCCGGGATGCAGGGCGAGCCGTCGAGGTCGGTGCGGCGGAACACGATCCCCGCGCCACTCTCGGCCGGATGGAAGGTCACGCGCGTGCGCGCGCCCGTGTGGATGCCGACGCCCTCGAGCGAGACGGCGCGCCGCAGGGTGCGGCGCAGTGGACTACTTCTTGGGCTGCTTCCCACGACCCACCAGGTCCTCCAGAGCCCCCAGGATCTTCGCCAGCCGGTGCGAGGCCGCGATGGTGCGCATCATCTCGCCGTGCGGGCGCGCCGGGTACCCGAACCAGGTCGCCCCGGCCGGGATCTCGTTCATCACGCCGCTCTGCGCGCCGACGCGCGCGCCGCGCCCGATCGTGAGGTGGCCGGCCACGCCCACCTGCCCCGCCAGGATGACGTCGTCCTCCACGTGCGTCGAGCCCGCCAGGCCCACCTGCGCCATCAGGAGACACCGCGCGCCGATGCGGCAGTTGTGCCCGACCTGCACGAGGTTGTCGATCTTCGTGCCCGGCCCGACGACCGTGTCGTCCACGCTGCCCCGGTCGATCGTCGAGTTCGCGCCGATCTCCACGTCGTCGCCGATGACGCACCGCCCGACGTGCGGGATCTTCTCGTGCCCGCTCGTGCCGGGGACGTACCCGAACCCGTCCGACCCCAGCACGACGCCCGCGTGCAGGATGACGCGCGAGCCCACGGTCGTGCCGGGATAACAGACGACGTTGGGCCAGAACGTGACGTCGTCGCCGATCACCACGCCCTCGCCGATGACCGCCCCCGCCATCACGGTCACCCGGTCGCCGAGCCGCGCCCCGGCGCCGATGACGGCGTGCGGACCGACCGCGAGGTCGATGCCAAGCTCGGCGCCGGCGCCGATCACGGCCGTCGGGTGCACCGACGGCTCGCGCGCCGGCGGGGGATAGATGGCCCTCACCGCCACGAGCATCGCCCGGTGCGGGTCGTCCACCACGATCCGCGTGGCGGGGCCCGGCTCGGCCGCGCGATTGGCCTCCGTCACCAGGACGACCGCCGCGCGTGAGGCGTGAAAGTAGGGGAGGTACCGGCTCGCAGCAAGAAATGTGAGATCGCCGGGGCCGGCGCGGTCCAAGGGGGCCACCGCCCGCACTCGAACCGCGCCGTCCCCGACCAGGGCGCCGCCCACCAGCGCGGCGACGTCTGCGGCCGACAGCCCGCCGTTCACGTCACCGGCCACGCCGCCGCCTGCCGGCCTAGGGTTGGCCGGGGCGCGGCCGGGGCCGGGCGGGGCGCGGCCTGGTCGAGTCGGCCGCCGCCGAGTCGGGCCGCGCCGGCTTGGTGCTGTCGGCCGGCGCCGGCGCGAGCGGCGGCGGCGTGCCGCCCGCCTGCAGCCGCTGGATCACCAGCTGCGAGATGTCCAGCGAGCGGTCGGCGGTGACGAGCCCGCCGTTCTGGGCCGACGCGTCGAAGATCATCGAGTAGTTGAACTCGGCCCGGACGCCCTCGATCACCGCCTGCACCCGCGCCATGATCGGCGCCGTGAGCTGCTGCTCCCGCGCATTCGCCCGCTGCTGCAGGTCGTTGATCTGGGTCCGCGTATGCGTCTCCAGGTCCCGGATCTGCTGCTCCTTCTGCTGCTTCGCGCTGGGGCTCAGCACCAACGACGACCGGTTGTACTCGGCCACCGCCGAATCGAGCGTGGCCTGCAGCGCCTGCACCTGCGTCTGGTAGCGCGCCACCTCGCGGTTGAAGGTGGACTCCGCTTCGGCCCGCCCCGGGGTGTTCGCCAGGATGAGCTGGGAGTTGAGGAAGGCGAGCTTCAGAGGCTGCGCAGCTGTCCCCGGCGCCTGTGCCAGGGCCGGCGCGGCAGTCACTCCTGCGAGCAGCACAGCCAGCGCTGCCCCGGTCAACCGGTTCATGTCAGTCTCCTCGCTGCGTCCATGGGTGGATCACTGGAAGACGTTGCCCATCTTGAAGTGCAGTTTCCATCCCGGGGCCGGCTGCCCCAGGGAATTGACCTTGTCGAAGCCGTAGCCGAGGTCGAGCCCGATCGGGCCGAGCGGCGTCACCAGCGCGACCCCGATCCCCGCCCCGCGGAACAACCGCGTCGGATTCCACGCCGCCGCGCTCGAGTAGACGTTCCCGACGTCGTAGAAGAGGTCCGTGTAGATCGACTGGCTGATGCGCGCCCCGAACTCCGCCGTCCCTGCGAAGAACGACTTGCCGAACGCGTTCGGCGAGACCGTCGCCCCCGACGTCGCCAGCGGGTTGAAGCCCTGCGGTGCGACCGAGAACTCGTCGTAGCCTCGCAACGGAATGCCGTACTGCGTCCCGCCCATCGAGTAGAGCTGCTCGAAGAACGGGGCCGAATTGCCGAAGACGAACCCCGACTTGATGGTGAGCCCGAGCACCAGCTGGACCCCGCCCCCGGCCAGGCCTCCCGTGCCGCCCAGCACTCCCACCGGCGCGTACCAGTGCCCCTCGAGATCCAGCCGCTGATACTCCGCCGAGCCCCCCAGGAGGCCGCCCGTCGTCGACACCGTCACGGTGTGCATCGAGCCCGACGTCGGGAACGGCAGGCCGAATCGCGTGTCGTACATGAACGCCAGGCTGGCCGTGGAGCGCAGGCACTGCGAGCAGCGGGGGAGCCCGCCCAGCGTCTGGGCCTGGCCGGAGTAGCGCTCCCACTCGATCGTGTAGGACGGGAAGATCCTGGCGTAGCGGTTGTTGGGGAGCGGCAGCCCGAGCTGGATCGTGCCGCCGCGCGTGGCGATGGTGCCGAGGTTGGCGATCGTGTACGTCGTCCGCGTGTCGTGCACGCTCACGGTCCCCGATACCCGGCTCTCCCACAGCGTCGGATCGGTGTAACTCAACTCGAAGTCGTTCAGATTGCCGCCGAATTGCCACTGCAGGTGGCCCTTCTTCCCCTGCCCGAACAGGTTCGGCTCGTCCAGCCCGATGAATCCGCCGATCCCGGTCCCCTGCCCCACCGAAGCCCCGAAGTTGATGCTCCCGGTGTGCTTCTCCTTCACCTTGAAGATCAGGTCGATATCGCTGTAGGGGTCCTCGGGGTTGACCTTGCGGGTGTCGGGGAACGGCAGCGGCTGCTCGAAGTAGCCGAGGTTGGAGATGGCCTGGTAGGAGCGGATGATCCGGTCCTGGGCGAACACGTCGCCGGGGATGACGAACAGCGCATCGCGGATCACCCGGTCGTAGGTCACGTCGTTGCCCTGGAACTCGATCTTGTTGATGATCGCGGGCCGCCCCTCGTCCACCAGCCACTTCAGGTTCACCACCGGCGCCTGGCTCGAGTCCGCCGGGATCACCCGCTCCACCTTGGGGTCCACCTGGGCGTAGACGTAGCCCTGGTTGCTGTATTGCGTCTTGAGCTTGTCGGTGGCCGCGTCCCACTTGCTCTGGTCGTAGAAGGTCGGTCCGCTGCAGCGGTGAAGGAGGCAGCGCAGCCCCGTCTGGCCGCCGACGAAGGGGTTGAGCCCGAGGATCTGCTCGGTGGAGAAGGCGTGGTTGCCCTCCACCGTCACCGTCCCGATCTCGTACGGCCTCCCCTCCTCCACGGCGATGTCCAGCACCGCCTTCCCGTTCTCGTGGTCCACCAGGAGCGTGTCGTGCACCACGCGGAAGTCCACGTAGCCGTGCGCGCCGTAGACCGCGGGGATCCGCTCCTCGAGGTCCTTCCGCAGCTCCTCCTGGTCGTACTCGCCGCGCTGGAACCACCAGAAGCCCTCGGGCGTGGTCTTCATCGCGGAGACGACCTGGCGCGCGGAGAGGCCGTGGGCGCCCTCGATGCGCACCGCCGAGATCGCGATGCGGCGCCCCTCGGTGACGGTGAACTCGACCCGCACGTGGTCGCTGTCCTGCGGGATGATCTCCGGCTTGACGTCGGCGAGGTAGTAGCCCTCGGACTGGTAGAGGGAATCGATCCGCTGCCGGGCCCTCACCACCATCCCGTAGTCGAGGGGCCGGTTGATCGGGAGCTCGATGCGGTCGCGCACCGAGCCTTCCGACAGCTTGTCCACGCCGCGCACGGTGGCCCGCACCAGGAGCGGGCGCTCCTTCACGTCGATGACGAGGATCTCGGCGCTGTCGGGGCCGACCTCGCGCAGAATCTGGACGTCGGCGAACTGGGAGGTCGCGTACAGCGCCTTGATCGCGCGCTGGATGTCCCGGAACCCGATCGCCGCGTGGAGGGGGATCGCGGCGGTGTTGACGATGCTCTGCCGGGCGATGCGGCGGTTGCCCTCGACCGCCACCGAGTCGACCTTGGGGCCGACGGCTTGCGGCTCCTGGGCCCGGCCCTCCGGCGGCCGTGCGGCGAGGCCGAGGCCGACCGCCATGGCGGCCGCGACGATCGCTCCGCGCATCAAGGGCGGGGCGCTACGCCTTCGAGCCCGACAGTGCCCGGAACTGCAGGCGATCGCCATCCGGCGCGGTGTCGACCTCGATCTCGTCGCCGCGCGAGAACTCGCCGAGCAGGATCTTCTCCGAGAGCGGGTCCTCGATGTACCGCTGGATGGCGCGCTTCAGGGGCCGCGCACCGAAGTGCTCGTCGTAGCCGTGTTTGACCAGGAAATCGGTGGCCGGCTCGGTCAGCCGGATGGTCAGCTCCTCGTCGGCCAGCCGCTCCATCAGCTCCTTGAGCACGATGCCCACGATCTGCGTGATGTGGTCACGGCTGAGCGGGTGGAAGACGATGACGTCGTCCAGCCGGTTCAGGAACTCCGGGTTGAACGTCCGGTTGATCTCCTCCTTCACCTTCTCGGCCATCTTGGCGAAGGTGCCCTCCGGGCCGGACGACACGAACCCCAGCGTTCCGCTCTTGGTGATGTCCCGGGCCCCGACGTTCGACGTCATGATCACCACGGTGTTCTTGAAGTCGATGACGCGGCCGTAGTTGTCGGTGAGCCGGCCCTCGTCCAGCACCTGCAGCAGGATGTTGAAGACGTCGGGGTGCGCCTTCTCGATCTCGTCGAGCAGGACGACCGCGTACGGCTTCCGCCGCACCGCCTTGGTCAGCGTGCCCGAGTCCTCGTAGCCGACGTAGCCCGGCGGCGCGCCGATGAGCCGGGAGACGCTGAACTTCTCCATGTACTCCGACATGTCCACGCGAATCAGTGCCTGGGCGTCGGCGAACAGGAACCGCGCCAGCGCGCGCGCCAGCTCCGTCTTCCCGACGCCCGTCGGGCCGGAGAAGATGAACGACCCGATCGGCCGGCGCGGGTCCTTGAGGCCGGCCCGCGAGCGGCGGATCGCGCGCGAAATCGCCTGGATCGCCTCGTCCTGGCCGACCACCACCTTGTGCAGCTCGTCCTCCATGCGCACCAGCCGCGAGGTCTCGGCCTCCTGGAGCCGCGTGACCGGGATCCCGGTCCACCGGGAGACGATGAAGGCGATCTCCTCCTCCCCCACCACCGGGCGGCGCGTCTGCCGCTCCCGCTCCCACGCCTCCTGGCGGGCGACGATCTCGCCCTGCAGCTCGCGCTCCTGGTCGCGCAGCGCCGCGGCCCGCTCGAAGTTCTGGTCCCGCACCGCCGCTTCCTTGTCGCGGTTGATCGCCTCGAGCTTGCCCTTCAGCTCCGCCACCTCGGGCGGCGGCACCTGGGCGCCGATCCGCGCCCGCGCCCCCGCCTCGTCGATCACGTCGATCGCCTTGTCCGGCAGGAAGCGGTCGGTGATGTAGCGCTCCGACAGCCGCGCCGCGGCCTCCAGCGACTCGTCGGGGATCTGGATGCGGTGGTGGTCCTCGTAGCGCTTCCGCAGCCCCTTGAGGATCGCGATCGTCTCGTCGAGCGTCGGCGGCTCCACGATCACCGTCTGGAAGCGCCGCTCCAGCGCCCCGTCCTTCTCGATGTACTTCCGGTACTCGTTCAGTGTCGAGGCGCCCACGCACTGCAGCTCGCCCCGGGCGAGCGCCGGCTTGAGCATGTTGGAGGCGTCGATCGCCCCCTCGGCCGCGCCCGCGCCCACCAGCGTGTGCAGCTCGTCGATGAACAGCACGATGTTCCGGTTCTGGGCGATCTCGTTCATCACCGCCTTGAGCCGCTCCTCGAACTGCCCGCGGTACTTGGTCCCCGCGATCACCGCCGCCATGTCGAGCGCCAGCACCCGGTGGTCCTTCAGCGCGTCCGGGCAGGTCCCCGACGCGATCAGCTGGGCCAGCCCCTCGACGATCGCCGTCTTCCCCACGCCCGGCTCGCCGATCAGCACCGGGTTGTTCTTCTTGCGCCGCGACAGGACCTCCATCACCCGCTCGATCTCCTTCTGGCGGCCGATCGTCGGGTCGAGCTGGTTCTCGCCGGCCAGCTGGGTGAGGTCCCGGCAGAAGTGGTCGAGCGCCGGCGTCTTCGACTTCTTCTCCGACTTCTGCGGGGCCGGCGCGGCGGCGGGCCCGCCCGCGGGCTGCGGCGGCATCTCGCTCCCCAGCAGCCGCAGCACCTCCGCCCGCGCCTGCTCCAGGTTCACGCCGGCATCCGTCAGCACCTGCGCCGCGATCCCCTTCTCCTCGCGCAGCAGCCCGAGCAGCAGGTGCTCCGTCCCCACGTACGAGTGGTTGAGCTCCCGCGCCTCGCTCATCGCCAGCTCCAGCACCTTCTTGGCCCGCGACGTGTACGGCAGGTCGGGGCCCGCCGCCGCCGCGGCTTTCCCCTTCTTCACCGTGTCCTCGATCTTCTGCTGGATCTCCTCGAGGTCCACCTGGAGGTTCGCCAGGACCGCCGCAGCGACGCCCTCCCCCTCGCGGATCAGGCCGAGCAGGATGTGCTCCGTCCCGACGTACTCGTGATGGAGCCGCGCCGCCTCCTCGCGGGCCATCTGGAGCACCTTCCGGACGCGATCGGTGAAGTTGTACCCGTTCATGCTCGTGCCTCGTCTCCTCCGGCAGTCCGCCGGTCAGCCCGCCCGCGCCGCCTCGTCCTCGAGGACCTGACGCACGTACGCCGCTCGCGCGGCACGCTGCTCCTGATCCTTGGGCGCGCGCACATCGAGAGCGGCGAGATG
>DATKLR010000016.1:0-4148 GCA_035542295.1 Gemmatimonadales bacterium
AGCGCGCCCTCGCGGATGCGGTCCAGGCGGCCGGCCGTCACGGCGCCGAGCAGGACCAGGGCCCCGGTGGCGAGGCTGAAAGCCGCCATGAAGCGGATGGCGAGTGAAACGCGGCTCAAGACCCGCTCGATCGTGGACTCGAGGAGCGCCACGTCGAGGCCGGTGACGTTCGGGTAATGCTGCGAGATGGTGCGCTCGAGCCGGCCCCGCGCGCCGGCGTCGTCCACCCGCGTCAACACGACGGACGAGCGCGGCGCATCCTCCAGCGCGGCCGTAGCGAACACGGCGAAGAAGTTCGGCTCCATCCGCGCCCAATCCACCGTCCTGAGCGCCACGACGACCGTCGGCACGGTCGCCCCCTGCACGGTCCAGTCGATCCGGTCGCCGACACGGATCCGCAGCTCCTGCGCGATGTCGGTGGAGAGCGAGACCGGGTAGGGCGGGCCGCTGCCCCGGCCGTGCCACCAGGCGCCGGCCACGACGCGCTCGCTCGACGCGGCGGTGTCGCGGAAGGTCGAGCGGTACTCGCGCCTGAGCGGCCATCCCCCGCGGCGCTGGGCCGGGTCGCGGGTCAGGGAGTCCACCGACCGGCCGTTGACGGCGGCGATCCGCATCGGGACGATCGGCACCTGCTGGAGCAGGGGCGCGCCCGACGCGGTGACCAGCCCTGCCACGCCGCTCTCCTGGTCCCGCTGCACGTCGAGGAAGGCGAGGTTGGGCCGCCCCTCGGTCTTGAGCATCGTGAACTCGACCTGCCCGAGCAGGTTCGCCTGCACGAGGTAGAGCGTGGCGAGCAGCGCCACGCCGAAGCCGAGCGCGACCACCACGGTGCGCGTCTGGTTGCGCGGCCGATGGAGGTTCGCCACGCCCTGCCGGATGACGTAGGGCCACCTGGCGGCGCTGGTCGCGAGGCGGCTCCCCCGCTTCGCCACAGCGATGGCGAGCCGCGTCGCCAGCTCCAGGATGCCGATCGCCAGGCCGATCGCGACCGCGAAGCCCACGCCCACGCGGGGCGCTTCGGCCTGGCCCATCGCCAGGGCGAAGACCCCGATCGCGAGAGCGCCGAAGGCCGCTAGGCGCAGCGGGTCGCGGGCGCTCTCGTCCGCCTCGCCCTCGAACGGCCGCCGCAGCGCCGCGAGCGGCGTGACGAGGCGCACCGCGAGCAGGGGCCGCAGCGCGAACAGGAGTGCGACGGCGACGCCGATGCCGAGGCCGGAGAGGATCGCCCCCGGGACGAGAGTCACGCTCACGTCCACCGGCAGGACGCCCCTGAGAAGCCGCGGGAGGAGGAGCTGCACCGCCACCCCGAGCGCCGCGCCGCCCCCGGCCGCGACGAGTCCGAGAACGCTGGCCTGGGTCAGGTAGACCGCGAACACGAGGGGACGGCTGGCCCCGAGACAGCGCAGCACGGCGATGGTGTCCAGCTTCCCCGCCACGAACGCGCCGACACCGCTCGCCACGCCGATGCCGCCCAGGAGCAGGGCGATGAGGCCCACGAACTGCAGGTACCGGGACAGCTGGCTCAGCGATTCGTTGAGACGGTCCTCCGTGTCCTCGGCGGTCCGGCTCCGGACCTTTTCGCGGTCGAACAGGGCCTTGTGGCTTCCGTCGATCCGGCGCGCGCCACGCACGCCGTCCGTCCGCAGCAGTGCCTGGTAGGTGGCGAGGCTCCCGAAGACGACCAGCCCCGTCCCCGCCACGTCGCCCACCGGGATGTACACCACGGGGATGAACGAGCCGAAGCCGCCCCCGCTCACCCGGCCGGGCACGTCCGTCGTGACGCCCGCGATGGCGAAGTTGCGCCGGCCGAGCTGGAGCGTGTCACCGATCTGCGCGCCGAGCTGAACCAGGAGCGTCGTGTCCACGATCGCCACGTGCGCCGTGTCCAGCGCCGTCCAGCGGTCCGGCGGGTTCGTCTCCACGCGCCCGTAGAAGGGGAAGCCGCCGCCGACGGCGCGCACGTCCACCAGCCGCGTGCCCTCGCGCTTGGGGACGAACGCCATCGAGGTCAGCTCGGTGCGCCGGGCCACGCCGATCCCCTGCCGGCGCAGCGAATCCAGCAGCGCCTCGATCGGCGGCGTGAACGGCCGGTTGCCGGTGAGGACGAGGTCGGCGCCGAGCAGCTCCCGCGCCTGGCGGTGCACCGACTCCTGGAGGTTCACGGTGAAGGACGCGACCGCGACCAGGGTGGCGACGCCGATGGAGATCGCCGAGCCGAAGAGCAGGAGCCGCCGCCGCGAGGCGCGACTCTCGCGCCACGCCAGCCGCAGGACGACGCCGAGGCGGCTCACGCGCTCGCGGTTGCGCCGGCCGGCACGACGGCGCCGTCCGCCAGACGCAGCGTCCGCGTGGCGCGGGCGGCCAGATCCGCATCGTGCGTCGCCAGCACGATGGTGGTGCCCGATTCCCGGTTCAGCTCGACCAGCAGCTCGATGATCCGCGCGCCGGTGTCCGCATCGAGATTCCCCGTCGGCTCGTCCGCCAGCAGCAGGCTCGGCCAGTTGGCGAAGGCGCGCGCGATGGCGACGCGCTGCTGCTCGCCGCCGGAGAGCTGGGCGGGGTAGTGGTGCTCGCGCCCGGCCAGCCCGACCCGCTCGAGCAGCTGGCGTGCCCGCTGCGCGATCTCCCGGTAGCTCTCCGGCTTCTGATGGTCTGACTTCTGGGAACCACTGGCAACTTGGCGTCTGGCAACCAGCTCCATCGGGACTTCCACATTCTCCTGCGCGGTGAGCGTCGGAATGAGCTGGAAGGTCTGGAAGACGAACCCGATCTTCTCCCCGCGCAGGCGCGCCCGGCCGTCCTCGGAGAGCGCCGACAGATCGGCGCCGTCGAGCGAGATCGAGCCGCCGGTCGGCTGGTCGAGGCCCGCCAGGAGGCCCAGCAGCGTCGTCTTGCCGCAGCCCGAGGGGCCGACGATGGCGAGGAATCCTCCCGCTTCGACCTCGAGGCTAACTTCCTTGAGAACGACGAGCGGGCGGCCGCCCGAGAGGTAGGTCTTGGTGAGGTTTCTGGCGATGAGCATGGGGCGAATGATAGCGGGGACGCTCGGCGTTGTCCTGCTGGTGTCGTGCGCGCGATCCGGGGACCGGGGTCCGGGACCCGGGAACAGCGCTCCCGCCTCTCCCGGACCCCGGACCCCGGATCCCGGATCCCGCGTCATCGTGTTTCTCGGAACATCCCTGACCGCCGGGCTCGGCCTCGACCCGTCGCAGGCGTTCCCGGCCCTCATCCAGCGGAGGCTGGACAGCCTGCGTCTGCCGTGGCGCGCGGTGAACGCCGGCGTGAGCGGCGAGACCTCGGCCGGCGCGCGGCGCCGGCTCGACTGGGTGCTGAAGGACGCGCCCGCGATCCTGGTGCTCGAGACGGGCGCGAACGACGGCCTGCGGGGGCTCGACGTGGACACGACGCGCGCGAACCTCGAGGCCATCGTGCGGCGCGCCCGTGCGAGGGTGCCGGGGATCCGCATCGTGCTGGCTGGGATGGAGGCGCCGCCCAACTTCGGCGCCAGCTACACCGCGCGATTCCGGGCGATCTTCCGGGAGGTCGCGGCACGGGAGCACCTGGCCCTCATCCCGTTCCTGCTCGCCGGCGTGGGCGGCGTGGATTCGCTCAACCAAGGCGACGGCATCCACCCCAACGTCGCGGGCGAGCGCATCGTGGCCGCCAACGTGTGGCGCGTCCTGGAGCCGCTGGTGCGGGGCGCGTCGGCCTCTACGCCCTACACCCCACACCCGACACCCGAGTTTCGATGAAGCAGCTTCCCGTCCCCTACGCCATCCGCCGTCTGGACGACGGAGTGACCATCGAGATCGAGTGGGAAGAGCGCAGGCACATCGGCGATTATCCTGCCCGCGCCTTGCGGCTCGCATGCCGGTGCGCAAGTTGTCAGGAGGAGATGACCGGTCTGCCGATCCTGAATCCGGGAACGGTTCCCGAGGACGTGCGTGCGCTGGACGTGAAGCTCGTCGGAGGGTACGCCGTGCACTTCTCGTGGAGCGACGGCCATTCGACCGGCATTTATCCCTGGGAATATCTGCTCTCCATCTGCCCGTGTCCGGAGTGCGCCGCGCGGAGGACAGCCTCATGATGCCGCTGGATCTCGGGGTTGCGGGGGCGATGGTGCGTCCGTGGCGCAAGGGCGACGAGGA
>DATKLR010000017.1:0-4429 GCA_035542295.1 Gemmatimonadales bacterium
TTACGCGCACCGACCGGTGGCCCGGAACCTGCTTAAGGGGCTGGTATGTTGACCGTGCTGTGGGCGTGCCTGATCGCTGCGGCCACCGTCGCGCTGGCCGCGGGGGCCTTCGCGTTGGGAATTCAACTTGGCGCGCGCCGCGTTCGCACGCGCTGCGGGCCGGCTCTCGCCGCCGCGCAGGATCGCGTCGCGCATGTGACGGCGGCGGCAGCCGCGCAACGCCACGAGCTGGAGACGCGTCATGAGGCGCTGGCCACCCGGCTGCGTCAGGAGGCGGCCGACGCCCGCGCGCAAAGCGCCGGGGCGGAGGAGAGGCTCCAGCGGCTGCGCGCCCACACGCGGCAGGCGGACGCCCGGGCCGCACGGCAGCGTCTGCTGGACGAGGCGGTGGCGAACGAGCGCGAGCGGGCCCTGGCGCTGGCGAGGCTCGACCTGACGACTCTCGAAGCCGCGCTCGCCGAGGCGGTGGCCGCCCGGATGGAGGACGCGCGACGGCACTCGGCGTTGCTCGCCCTGGGGCGAGCGGTGGCCGCCGGTCGTGACGCCGACGCGGTCCGCGCGGAGGCCGTGGAGCTGGCCGCGCGCACGCTCGGCGTGTCGTTGTGGGGGTTGTTCGAGCTGGACGCGGCGGGAAGCGCCCTCCGGTTGACGACGGGCGGCGGGTGGGACGAGGGTCGCATCGGTCGCGCCACGCTCGCGGCGCACAGCGGCGGACTTGGTGGTTTCGCCCTGCAAGCCGGGGTGCCGGTCATCGTGGACTCGCTCGTGCGCGAGGCGCGGTTCGTGGCGCCGCCGCTGCTCATCGAGCACCGCGCGGCGAGCGTGCTCCTGGCGCGCGTCACCTGCCGGCACGGGCGGGGCGCGCTGATCGTGCTGAGCGATGCCGAGGAGCGACGCTTCGCCCCGCGCGACGCGGCCTTCCTGGAGGGCGTGGCCCTCGTATACGCCGCGGTGGCCGAACGGGAGCGCGGGGCCGCGACGCTGTCCGACGCACGGGCCCAGGCCGAGGCCATCGCCGATGCGACGCTGGACGGGGTCCTGGTGCTGGACGAGTTCGGCCGCGTCCAGGCGTCTAACGTCGCGGCCCGGGATCTGTACGGGTGCTTGCCCGCGGAACTCACCGGTCGAGGCATCGGCCAGCTGTTGGCGCAGGGCGACGGTGCAGGCGAGGTGGATGTCGCCGCCGGCATCCAGGCGTCCTTCAACCGCTTCCGCGGGATTCGCGGCTTCGCCACGGGGCAGCGGTCGGATGGCTCGACGTTCCACGCCCAGGTCGTCGTGGGGGATGTGCGGCTTGCGGTGGGGCGGCGTTTCGTGGTCGTGATCCGCGATCTCGCGAGCACCACCGGCTTCCCCGCCGTGATGCGCGAGCCGTGGCGGCGGTTCGCGGTGTCGCGGCCCAGCACGACGATGATGCCGCGAGCGATCGCGATCGCGGCCGCCCCTACCCGATCCAATCACATGCTGTCGCGCGTGTTCGACGCGGCGGCGCCGACGCCATGAGGGCGGTGGCCCGATTCGTTCGTCACTTCATCCCATGGGAGGAGTGCCCGTGACACAGTCCGTGACGTCACCAACCCAGGATCTCGACGCGCTCCGGGAGATCCTGTTTGGCGCGGAAGCTGCGCGTCTGGAAGCGTGCATGGCCGCCAACCAGAGCGCCGCCAGCGTGGGTCTGCGCGAGCTCGAGCGCCGCGTGGGCGAGCGGCTCGACGAACTCACCAGCCGCATCGCCACGCAGCAGGCCGAAACGGCGCGGCTGCAGCAGGAGCACTCCGAGCAGGTCACGCAGATGCTCGACCAGATGCTCGCGCAGCTCGGGCACCGATTGGATACGTTGGTCACGGAGACCCGCGAACGGCTGGACGGTCTGCAGCAGCGGGCGGCGGAGCTGGAGCGGCGCAAGCTCAACGCGGCCGACTTCGGCGGGACCCTGGCCACCCTGGGCCAGCGGTTCGCCGGCGGCGGCGACGGCGCCCAGCAGCTGCTCCGCGCCGGGTGACCGGCGCGGTCGGCGACGGCCGGGCCTGACCGGCCCGGCCGCGACCTTGCCGCCTCCTGAGATGCTGCGGGCGACGCCGTGATCGCGCTGATCGGCCTGGTCATCGTGCTCGTCTCGGTGCTCGGCGGCTTCACGCTGGCGGGCGGGCACGTGGCGGCGCTGCTCGTGCCCGCGGAGTACCTGATCATCTGCGGTGTTGCCGTCGGCACGACGCTGGCGGCGACGCCGCGCAACACGCTGCTTGCGATCTTCTCGAAGTCCAAGCAGGTGCTGGGGGGCAACCGCTTCACCCCGCAGCTCTACCTCGACGGGCTGAAGCTGCTGTACGAGCTGTTCCAACTGGCGCGCCGCGACGGCCTGGTGGCCCTGGAGTCGCACATCGAGGAGCCCGAGAAGAGCGCCGTGTTCGGGCGCTATCCGGCCGTGCTCGCGCATCACCACTCCGTGGATTTCCTGTGCGACTCCCTGCGACTGGTGCTGCTGGGCAGCGTCCCGCCGCACGATCTCGAGGCGCTGATGGCCGACGAGATCGAGGTGCACCACGAGAACGAGGCCAAGTCGGTCGGCGCGCTCACCAAGACCGCGGACGCACTGCCAGGAATCGGGATCGTGGCGGCCGTGCTCGGCATCGTGGTGACGATGGCCGCGATCGGCGGCGACATCGGCGAGATCGGCCGGCACGTCGCCTCCGCGCTCGTGGGCACCTTCCTCGGCATCCTGCTGTCGTACGGGTTCGTCGCCCCCATCGCGAGCAGCATCGAGAACCTGAACGCGGCCGAAGTGCGCTACTACCACTTCCTCAAGGAAGGTGTCATCGCCTTCGCCAAGGGCTTCACGCCCATCGTGGCGTTGGAGTTCGCGCGCCGCGCGATCTTTGCCGAGGACCGGCCCACCTTCGAGGCCATGGAAACGGCCTGCAAGAGCATGCGAAAGGAAAGAGCGTGAAGACCGACCGCGAAAAGCCGGTCGTGGTCGTCCGGCGGCCGCGCGTACACCGCGGCGGCCACCACGGCGGCGCCTGGAAGGTGGCCTACGCCGACTTCACCACCTCGATGATGTCGCTGTTCCTGGTGCTGTGGCTGATGACGCAGAGCCCGGACGTCCGGGCCGCCGTCGCGGGCTACTTCCGAGACCCGATGGGGCGCGAGCGCTACACCGGCAACTCGGCCAGCCAGGGCGGTGGCACCGGCGCCGACCTCGCGCGGCTGCAGGGCAACCGCACACTCATGGAGATGGACCGCGCCCACCTGCGCGCGCTGGGCGACCGCTTGCGCCGCGACCTCGAGAAGACACCGGAATGGGCGCGCGTGAAGAACCAGGTCGAGATCGAGCTGACGCACGAGGGGCTGCGCATCCAGCTGCTCGAGGACTCGGCGGGCACCTTCTTTCAGACTGGGAGCTCCCGACCCAGCGAGGGCGGCGCTGCCCTGATCCGGTTCATCGGCTCGGAGCTGGCCGCGCTGCCGAACGCGGTGGTCGTGGAGGGGCACACGGATTCCCGGCCCTATCCCAGCCAGAACGGCTACACCAATTGGGAATTGAGCGCGGACCGTGCCAACGCCGCGCGGCGCATTCTCGACGAGGGCGGGCTGCGGCCTCAGCAGGTGCGGCACATCCGGGGCTACGCGGACACACAGCTGCGGATGGCGAGCGACCCGCTCGCGCCCAGCAACCGCCGCGTCACCATCCTGATGCTGCTCGCCAGCGACTCCGCCGTCGCGGAGGGGGCAAGCGCCGCCGCCGAGACCCCCGTGAGCCCGTCGGCCGGCGCCCCCGGCGCCGGACCTGGTGCGGCCCCCGCGGCCGGCGACGCGCCGAGGGCCGGCCGATGAAGTCCGCCAACCCCATGGTCTTGCTCGTGGAGGACGATCCGACCACCCTGTCGGTGTTCGAGCGGGTGCTGGCGCGCGAGGGCTCGCTCAAGGTCGCCACAGCGCGCGACGGCGCCGAGGGCTGGGAGCGCGCCCGCGTGCTGCGCCCGGACGTGATCGTCAGCGACTACGAGATGCCGCAAATGACGGGCTTCGACCTGTGCAAGCGCATCAAGGCCGACGTGGCGACCAAGGACGCGATGTTCCTGATGCTCACGGCGCACGGCGATACCGCGCTCAAGGTGCAGGGCCTCGGCCTCGGCGTGGACGACTACCTGATCAAGCCGATCGAGTCAGCGGAGCTGATCGCCCGGGTGCGCGCGATGCTGCGGATCAAGTCGCTCATCGATCGCACGCGCGCCGACCAGGCGGTCCTCGCCAAGCTGCACGAGCGACTGGAGCACAGCTTCGAGCACCTGCTGACGCTGCTGGTGCACATGCTCGACCTCCGAGTGCCCGGCGCCGCGCAGCGCGGCCGCCGACTGGCGGTCGTGGCGCGCGCCCTCGCCAAGCGGCTCGAGATCCCGGACCGGTTCCTCCAGGACCTCGAGATGGC
>DATKLR010000018.1:0-16174 GCA_035542295.1 Gemmatimonadales bacterium
TGCCTGCGCGGCGGAGCCGAGCTTCCAGCCGGCCGGCCACGCGGCCGGCGCCGGCGTCGAGCTCTGGGCGCCGCCCGTCGTCTGCGGTGTGCCGGGCGCCGAAGTGCGCTGCGCACCGTGCCCGGCGAAGCGGGCCTTGGCCGCCATCGCGAGCGAGTCGGTGGCTTCGCCGGGGACGCTGTCCGCGCTGGTGCGAATGGCGATGGCCGTCGCCCAGCGCCCGGTGGCCCGGTCCGGCACGTAGAGGACCGGGCTCCCGCTTGTGACCCGGGAGATCGTGACGGCGTCGATGCTCTCCGCCGGCGCGGAGGCTCTCGCGGTGCTCGCCGTGGCGGTCGCGGTGCGCAGCGCCTCGAGCGACGGGATCGACGGCGACGCGATCGCGAAGCCCCCCGTGGCCTTCGCGGCCGGAATGGCGACGCCCGCCAGCGTCGGCACGGCCTGACGCGCGGTGAGCAGCGGTACGGCCGAGGCCGCCTGGAGCGCGGCGCCCGTCCGTGAGGTCATCTCCGTCTGCTCCTCCGTGTCCGTGTCGGCCACATTCCCGCCGTCCGAGGTCACCGCGCGGTTGCGCTCCGGTGCCACCGGGGTGCGCAACAGGCGCACGTCGGTGACGGGTGGCGTGTCGGCCGCGGTGGTCGCGGAGGCGCGTGCAGCGTCGGCGGCCACGCTCGCGGCGGGTGCTCGTCGTTCGCCGGACCGCTGGGCGCCGCCGGTCGCCGCGGTGGCGGCACTCCCTGTCGCGCCCCCGCTCGTCGCCGCGCCCGCCGTGTCGGTCTCGTGGCCGGAGGCACCCGTCGCCACGGCCGCGACCTTCGCTTCGAGGACCGGCATCCCGTGGAGCATCGCGGTCGCCAGCGCGGCGGCGAACGGCTCGGTCGTCGGGGTGCGCCGCGGCACGGCCGCGGCGTGTGCGCGCACGGCGGGAGCCGCGGTCGTCGGCGCGGACGCAGCGATGACGGGCATCGCGTTCATGAGTGGCTCGCAGTGTCCGGCCGCAGCAGCCGGTGGCTGAGGATGGCGGCCCGGTCCTTGGGCAGCGCGCTGAGAAGGCTCGCGGCCTGGCGGGCGCCGAGCTGGGTGAGAATGCCGACGACCTCGTCGTCGGTGAGCTTGGCCATCACGCCGGCCGCGTCCTCCGCCTTCATGTTCGTGAAAATCCGGGACAGGCGGTGATAGAGCTCGCTCCGATCAGGCGTGACCGGGGCTGCGGGCAGGTGCGGTGCGGCCGGCTTGGCCGCCGGCGGATTGGGATTCGCGGCAGTGTCGGCGGCCGGCGCGGATGCCGGCGTCGCGGGACCCGGAGTGTCGGCCCGTTCGCCGCCGCGGCCGGCGGTGTCGGCGCGAGGCGTGTCGGCGCGGAGGGTGTCGGCCCCGGCGTGAGCGGAGTCCGGCCGGGTCGCGGCGCCCGCGCCCGAATCGGCGCGGGCGGCGGTGGGCGCGGGCGAGGCGACGGCGCGGGGCCTGGTCGCGAGCGTCACGCCCGCGAGGCAGGCGACGAAGACGACGATGCCGATCACGGCGA
This sequence comes from Gemmatimonadales bacterium, assembly GCA_035542295.1. GTDB lineage: Bacteria > Gemmatimonadota > Gemmatimonadetes > Gemmatimonadales > JACORV01 > Fen-1245. The sequence continues at coordinate 1,526 of DATKLR010000018.1, forward strand.
GCTTCATGGGTGCACTCCGCCAGGGCGCCGGGCGGCGATCTCGTCCATCTCGCGCCGCTCGGCGCGCGAAACCTCGAGCTGGAACGCTTCGCGGCGGATGTCGGAGAGGCGCTCGAGGATGGAGCGGTCGCGGCGCGCGTCGCGGTAGTCGGCCAGCGCCTGGGTCCGCTCCTCATCGGCCACGTGGCTGGCCTCGGCGAGGTCGGCCGCGCGGCCGGCGATGTCGTCGCGCGCGGCGGCCAAGCTGCCGAACAGGCCGGCCGGCATGGGCACCGCCATCGCGCGCGCCACCTGCTGCTCGGCGTCGCGCTCGAGCTGTGCGCTTGCGGTCGCGACGCGGCGCGCAAGGGCGGCGGTCTCGGTCGCCCGGCCGAACGCCTGGGCCCGCGCGCGCTCGGAGGCTTCGCGCAGGCCGAGCAGGCGCTCGAGGCGGAACCGGAAGCGCGTCATGCGGCGTGAGCCGCGCGGGCCAGGGCGAGCAGGCGGCGCCGCGTGTCCTCGGCGGTGCCGCGCTCCTCCGGGCGCTGGCGCAGGAAGGCGAGCATGGACTCGCGGATCGCCACCGCGGCGTCCACGTCGCGGTTGGCGCCCTTCTGATAGGCGCCCACGGCGAGGAGGTCCTCGTGCGCGCGGTGCGCGGCCTCGAGGCGCAGCACGGCCTCGATCGCCCCGCGCTGCTCGGCGTCGATGACCTGGTCGCGGACGCGGCTGACGCTCTCGAGCACGTCGATGGCCGGGAAGTGGCCGAGGTTGGCGAGCTTGCGGCTCAGCGCGATGTGCCCGTCGAGCACCGAGCGCGCGGCGTCCGCGACGGGCTCGTTGAAGTCGTCGCCCTCGACCAGCACGGTGTAGAGTCCCGTGATGCTGCCGCGCCGCGCCGTTCCGGCGCGCTCGAGCAGCTTGGGGAGCGCCCCGAAGACCGACGGCGGATACCCCTTGGTGGTCGGCGGCTCGCCGGCCGCGAGGCCGATCTCGCGCCAGGCCATCGCGACGCGCGTGATCGAGTCGACGAGCAGCAGGACATCGCGGCCGGCGTCTCGGAATCGCTCGGCGATGGCCGTCGCCACCAGGGCACCCTTGGCACGGATCAGCGCCGCCTGGTCGCTGGTCGCCACCACCACGACGGACCGCTTCAGGCCTTCGGCCTCCAGGTCGCGCTCGATGAACTCGCGCACTTCGCGGCCGCGCTCGCCGAGCAGCGCGATGACGTTGACGTCGGCGGTCGTGCCGCGGGCCAGCATGCCGAGCAGCACGCTCTTGCCCACGCCGCTACCGGCGAACACGCCGACGCGCTGGCCCTTGCCGAGCGTCAGCAGCCCGTCGATGGCGCGGACGCCGGTGGTCAGGGACTGGGTGATGCGGGCGCGCTCGAGCGGATGCGGCGGCGCGGCGGACACCGAGCGCCGTTCGTCGGAGCGGATCGGGCCGAGACCGTCGATCGGTCGGCCGAGCCCGTCGAGCACGCGGCCCACCAGCGCGTCGCTCATCGCCAGGCCGATGCTGCGTCCCCGCGGCCGGACGGCCGCGGCGGGATGGATGCCCTCGACGTCGCCGAACGGCATGAGCAGGATGCCGCGCTCGTGGAAGCCGACCACCTCGGCGTCCACGGTGGCGCCGGCCGCCACCGCGATCTGGCAGATCTCGCCGATCGGCACCGGCAGCGACGAGGCCTCGATGACCGGGCCGATGATGCGGGTCACCCGCCCCTCGACGGCGAAGCGCGGCGCGCGATCGAGCCGCTCCAGCGCGCTGGCGAGCCGGTCGCCGACGCCGTCAGCCATTGCGGAGCCGGTGGTAGAGGGCCAGCAACGCGGTCTCGACGCGGCCGTCCACCAGGCGGCTCGGCGTCTCGACGACGCAGCCGCCGCGCCCGATCGTGGGATCCGGCTGCAGGACGAGGGCGGGCCGGTCGTCGTCGGCCGCGGCCGCCTGGAGCGCCGCGAGGGCGGCGACATCGTCCGGGTGGACGCGCACGGTGATCGGTCCCGGCCCTTCCACCAGGTCAACCGCGCGACGCACCAGGCCGCGCACCACCTCGGGCTCGACTTTCAACTCTGCCTCGATCACATGCCGCGCGACGGCCACCGCGAGCGCGTGGAGGTTCCCCTCGAGCGCCTCGCTCCACGCCGTGTGCGCCTGCTGCAGGGCGCGGGAGAGGGCGGCGAACGCCTCGTGTGCCGCGCGCAGCTCGCGCTCGCCTTCCTCGCGCGTCCGCCGCTGGCCGTCTTCGAGGCCCCGCTGGTAGGCGCGCTCCTCCGCATCCGGCCCGGCCGCGTCGGCCAGGCCCAGCGCTTCGTCCGCCTGCTCCCGTAGGTCGGGGAGCGGCCACAGCACGAAGGTCGTGACGGTGACCGGCGGCTCGCCCAGCGCGGTGCTAGCTGATGACGGCATCCTGGCTCCGGCCGCTCATGAGCATGATCTCGCCCGCCTCGTCGAGCGTCCGCGCGGCCGCCAGGATGCGGGCCTGCGCGGCCTCGACGTCCCGCACCCGCACGGCGCCGAGGAACTCCATGTCCTCGGTGAGGGCCGCGGCGGCGCGCTCCGACATGTTGTGGCGGATGTGCTCCTTCAGCTCCTCGCTCGCGGCCTTCATCGCCAGGGCGAGGTCCTTGCCGTCCACGTCGCGGAGGATGCGCTGCATCGAGCGGTCGTCCACGGTGCGCAGGTCCTCGAAGACGAACATCAGGTTCTTGATTTCCTCGGCGAGCGCGGCGTCGCGCTCCTGGATGGCCTGAAGCAGCGACTTCTCGAGCGACGTGCTGGTCAGGTTGAGCACCGCGGCGACGGCGCTCGGGCCGCCCGACGCGGTCATCTCCTGGGCGAGGGAGAGGTCGGTCTTGCTGCTGAGGCCGGTCTCAACCAGCTGCAGCATCTCGGGCGCCACCTTCTCCATCCGTGCCATGCGCAGCAGCACGTCGGTCGCCGCCGGCGGCTCAAGCGCCTCGATGACCGCGACCGCCTGGCGGCGGTCGAGGTGCGCGAGGATCAGCGCCGTGGTCTGCGGGTGCTCGCCGCGCAGCACGGTGTGCAGCAGCTCCGGCGGCGCCTTGCGGAGGCGGCCGAGGCCGGTGTCCACCATCTGCTCCTGGATGCGGTCCAGGATGGCCTGCGCCCGCTGCGCCCCCACGGCGTGCTCCAGGATCTGGCGGGCCACCTCGACGCCGCCCACGGCGATGGACTCCACCGCCCGCGCGACGTCGTAGTACTCGTTGAGCACGGAGCTGGTCGTGGCGCGGTCCACCTGCTGCAGCGTCGCGATCTCCAGCGACAGGGCCTCGACCTCTTCGGGCCGGAGCTGCTGCATGACCTTGGCGGCCGACTCGGCTCCCATCGCCATGCAGAGCACCGCGCTCTTGCGGCGCCCGGTCATGTCCTCGGAGTGCGCGGTCGCGATCACGACTCAGCCAGCCAGGCGCGGACGACTTTCGCCGTGGTCTCGGGGCGCTCGCCCGAATCGGCCGCGACCTTCCGCCTGAGCAGCACCGAGGCGTCGGTCTCCACGGCCGGCGCGGACGCGGCGGCGAGCGCCGCCACCGCGGCGTTCTCCGGGACGCGCGGCAGCATGGCGACGGCGGGCGGCCCGCCGGCGCGCATGGCGCGCCGGGCGAGGAGGAACACGGCGACGATGCCCAGCAGCCCGAGGACCGGCCGCAGCAGGCGGTCGAGCAGCGGCAGCGCCCCGCCGGCGCCGCCGCCGCCGCCGCTCTCGCGTGCGTCGCCCGGCGCCAGACCCGCCGCCACCAGGCTCACGGTGAACGGGATCGCGGTGACCGTGAGCCGGTCGCCGCGCGTGGTGTCGATGCCGACGGCGTCGCGCACCAGCGACTCGATGCCGGCCAGCGTCTGCCGCGAAATCGGCTGCGGCTTCGCCTCCGCGCCGCCCGCCGCCGGCGGCGTGATGTGGTCGTTCACCGCCACCGCCACCGTCAGCCGCTCCACGCCGCCCACCGCGCCGGCGGTGTTCTCGACCTTGCGCGAGTTCTGGTAGATCGTCGTGGTGGACGTCTGCGGCAGCTCGCCGGGGTCGAGCGCCGCGCCCGGCGTCGTCTCCGCGTGCTGCTCGCTCTGGATCACCTGGCCTTCGGGGTCGTACTGCTCCACCGTCCGGTCGATCTTGGTGAAGTTCAGCGTCGCCGTGACCTGCACGCGCGACTGCCCGGGGCCGACGACGCCGGTCAGGAGGTTCTGGACCTTGTCCTCGAGCTGGTGTTCGACCGACTGCGTCAGCTCGAGTTGGCGGCTCGAAAGCCCCACGGCGGAGCTGTCGTCGGACGGGATCCAGAGCATGTGGCCCGCGTCGTCGAGCACGGCGACGCGGTCGGCGGTCAGGCGCTCGACGCTGTTGCTCACCAGGTACGCGATGCCGCGCACCGCGTCGCCGGGGAGCGCGTAGCCGGGGCGCAGCTTGACGACCACGGCCGCCTCGGCCGGGCGCTCGAGGCGCCGCAGCGCGCTCGTCTGCGAGAGCGCGAGGTGCACCTGCGCGTCGGCGATGCCCTGGAGCGAGCGGATCGAGCGCTCCAGCTCGCCCTCGAGCGCGCGCCGGTAGGTGACCTGCTCGCTGAAGTCCGTCATCCCCCAGGCGGGCTTGTCGAACAGCTCGAGCCCGGGCCGACCCGCGGCCGGCAGGTTGTCCTTCGCGAGCAGCACGCGCGCGCGCGCCACGTCCGTCTCGGCCACCTTGATCTCGGTGCCGCCGCCGTCGAGTCGGTAGGCGACGCCGGCCGCGCCGAGGTGCTCCGCCACGTGCCCGGCCTCGTCGAGCGGCAGGCCGCTGTAGAGGGTCACGTAGCTGGGTTGCGCGGCCCACCGTACCAGCATCCACACGGCCACGGTCACGAGGGCGACGCCAGCCAGCGCGATCAGGCGCCGGGAGCCGCCGAGGCGGCGCAGCGTGTCGTTCAGCGGATGTTGGGCGGGAGCGGTCATCGCGGGCGGGGGTGGGCGCGGGTCACGACTGCATGTTCATGATCGAGCGATACGCGTCGGCGAGCTTGTTGCGGATCTCCACGAGCAGCTCGAGCGAGAGATTGGCCTCCTCGGTGGCCGCCATGACCTGGTGCAGCTCGATCGGCTGCCCGCCGAGGAACGCGGTCACGGCGTCCTGGGCCGTGGTCTGCATCTGCGAGACGTCGCCGAGCGCGGTCTTCAGGGTGTCTGCGAAGGAGGCGCCCTCCTCGTTGTGCGGCGTCTGGCCGGGCGCGCCGAGGCGCTGGAGCGCGCTCTGGAGCAGCTGGCCGGCGGGGCCGGAGACGGGCGTGGTCACGCTCAGCCCCGCACGTCGAGGTGGCCGCCGAGCGGCGCGCCTGGCACCGCGGCCGGACGTGCGAGCCCGTAGGTCGCCGGCCCGGCCAGCGCGCGCTGCAGGAAGAAGGCGCGCTCCTCGGCGGTGAGCGCCTCCCACAACTCGGACTGCTCCGGGGTGGCGACGGCGGGCGCGGCCGGCGTGGCCGTCTGCGGCGCGGCGCGGCGGGCCGGTGGGGACGCGGCGGGAGCGGCGGGCCGCGCGCCGACGGGAGGCGTGCCGCCGATGGTCATCGCGTCGCGCTCACAGGTCCAGCGCTCGGCGCAGCATTTCCTTGCCGACCTCGAACGCCGTGGCGTTCGCCTCGAACACCCGGCGCGCCACCATCAGATCGACGGTCTCGCTGGTCACGTCCACGTTCGGGTAGCGCACGAAGCCGTTGGCGTCGGCGTCGGGGTGCCCGGGGTCGTAGACCAGCGCGCCCGGGCTCGCGTCGCTCTGGACTCCGGTGATCCGCACGCCCCCCTCGTTCGGGACCGGCGCGGTGGTGACTGTCTGGCGGCGGTACGGCCCGCCGGCCGCGGTGCGCGTCGTCTCCGCGTTCGCGATGTTGTCGGCGATCGCGTCCATCCGCGCCTGCTGGGCGGCGAGCCCGCTGCCGCTGATGCCGAGCGTGCGGAACAGCCCGGGCACGCGCCCCGGCGGCACGAGGGTGCTGGTGGGCGGGATGCTAGTCATTCTTGAGGGCCGACCGGAATTGCCCGTACGCCTTCTGCAGCAGGACGCTGGTCGCGTCGTAGCGCATCTGCGTGTCGGCCAGGTTGACCATGGACTGCTGGAGGTCGGCTTGCGTCGCGGCGGCGGCGCGCGGGTTCTGGCCCGCGGCGAGGCCGTCGTCGGCCAGCACGCTCTGGGCGTTGGCCACCCGGTGCGCGATGCGGCGCTGCCGCACGGCCTCGCGATCGAGCCCGCTCTTGAGCGCGGCGTAGACGCTCGAGGCGCCGAACAGGTCCGTGATCATCGCTCCTCGCGGAACATGGCGACGGCGTGGAATTGCAAGCGCTGTACCGCGCGTGGGTCGCGGTCGTGGAGCGCGGGCCGCCTGCGGGCCGCGCGGCGTGAACGTCAAGCCGCGGCGCGAGTTGCGGCGGTGCGGATGATGTGGGTTGTGATCGCGGAAGCGTTCGCCGCGCGGCGGCCGCGTCGGGCGCACGGCCGGAAGAAACTGCCGCTAGGGCGCGCCCTGCGGGACGTTCAACTTGTTGCGGAGCGTGCGCTCGCTGATGCCGAGCAGCGCCGCGGCGCGCGTGCGGTTGCCGCCGGTCGCGCGCAGGGCCCGCTCGATCATGATGGCTTCGACCGCGTCGAGGTTGTAGAGATCCCGCGGCACGTCGGCCTCCTCGGCGGCGCGCGACGCGGCGGGGGCGCTCGCCGCGGGGGCGGTCGCCGCGGGCGGCGGCACGACCTCGTCCACGAGCGCAGGCGCTCCGGCGTGCAGCCGCAAGTCGAACGCCTCCGGGCCCAGCGACCGGCCGCGGTTCAGGATCACGGCGCGCTCGACGATGTTGGCCAGCTCGCGGATGTTGCCCGGCCAGCCGTGCCGCTGCAGCAGCTTGACCGCGTCGGCGGTGATCGTCGGCGCGGGGATGCCCAGCTCCTTCGCCGTGCGCCGCGCGAAGTAGCGGGCGAGCAGCGGCACGTCGTCGAGCCGCTCGCGCAGCGCCGGCGTGTGGATCGGCATCACCGCGAGCCGGTAGTACAGGTCGCTCCGGAACGTGCCCGCCGCCACGGCCGACTGGAGGTTGCGGTTCGTCGTGGCGATCAGTCGCACGTCCACCGAGATGGTACTCTGGCCGCCCACCCGGTCGAACTCGCTCGTCTCGATCACCCGCAGCAGCTTGGACTGCAGGTCGAGCCGCATCTCCGAGATCTCGTCGAGCAGCAGCGTGCTGCGGTGCGCGCGCTCGAACGCCCCCGCCGAGCGCGCGGTCGCGCCGGTGAAGGCGCCCTTCTCGTGGCCGAACAGCGAGCTCTCGACCAGGCCCTCCGGCATCGCCGCGCAGTTGATGGTGATCATCGGCCGGTCGCGCCGCGGGCTCTGGTCGTGCAGGGCCTGCGCGAACAGCTCCTTGCCGGTTCCCGACTCGCCCTCGAGCAGCACCGTCGCGCGCGTAGGCGCGGCCGCCGCGATGGTCTGGAGGACCCGGCGCAGCGCCTCGCTCTCGCCCACGATCTCACGGGCGGCGTGGTAGCGGCCCACCTCCTCGCGGAACGCCTCGTTCTCGGCCCTCAGCCGCGCCAGCTCCAGCGCCTGGCCCACCGCGATCTCCAGCGCCTCTGGCACCACCGGCTTGGTCAGATAGTCGATCGCGCCGCTCTTGATGGCGATCACCGCGTGCTCGATGCTCGCGTAGCCGGTCAGCATGATGAGCGGCACGTCGTACCCCTGCGCCTTCAGCAGGGCGAGCAGATCGAGCCCCGTGGTCTTGGGCATGCGGTAGTCGGAGATGATGAGATCCACGGGGGTGCGGCCGAGCACCGCCAGCGCCTCGTCCGCGCTGCGCGCGAGCAGGGGCTCGTGCCCCATGCGCTGCAGCGTATCCTCCAGGACCACGCCTACCGATGGTTCGTCGTCGACGCAGAGGATGGTGGCCATGGCCCGCCGCCGTGCTCGAGAACGCCGGATCGTGGATCGCGCGCCGGCCGCGCGGTGCACGCGGTAACTAGTCTGGCGCGAGACTTGCTTCTTGGCAACCAATGCCGGAAAGGCTTTCCGGCACCGGCAGGAGGCCGCATGCGGATCACCAACTCGATGCTGCAGCAGTCCGTGGTCGACGCCGTGCAGGCGAACCTGCAGCGGATCGCGACCGCCCAGGCCCAGGTCTCGAGCGGCCTGCGCATCACCAGGGCGTCGGACGACCCCGTCGCCGCCGCACAGATCATGCGGACCTCCCAGGACCTCGACGCCCTCGCGCAGGTGCAGCGCAACGTGACGTCGGCCCAGACGCGCGTCTCGGCCGAGGACTCCGTGCTGAACCAGATCACCAACCTGGTCACCCGCGCCCAGGAGCTGGCCGTCGAGGAGTCGTCGAGCACCGCGACGGCCGCGACGCGGGCCAGCACCAAAGCCGAGGTGGACGGCCTCATCTCGCAGGCCGTGGCCCTCGGCAACACGCGGGTCGGCGACGAGTACATCTTCGGCGGCGCCCAGACGACGGTGCCGCCCTTCCAGGCCAACGGCGCGTACGTCGGCGACGACACCGAGCGCACGGCCGAGATCGGGCAGGGCATCTACGCGGCCACGAACCACACGGGCCGGGATCTGCTCGTCTCGAGCGGCCTGCTGCCATCGCTGCAGGCGCTGAGCACCGCGCTCGCCAGCGGCGACGGCTCGGCGGTCGGCGCGACGGCCGCCTCGCTCGGCACCGCCAACGAGCAGATCCAGTCCCTGGTGGCCGACACCGGGGCGCGGGCGAACCAGCTCGACACGGCGGCGCAGAGTGCCTCCGCGCTGACCGCCAGCCTCACGGCGCGGCAGAGCTCTCTGCAGGACGCCGACGTCGCGACGACCTCGACCGAGCTGCTGGCGGCGCAGACCTCGCTCCAGGCCGCGCTGCTCGCGGCGAGCCGGGTGCTGCCGACCAGCCTGGCGAACTACCTGAGCGGCACGTGAGCGGCGTCGCGCAGTTGCGGCGTGAAGAGCCACTGCTGGTTCCCTCGGAGCTGTTCGGCCCGCTCCAGGTGCGCCCGGACGACTGCCTCATCTTCCCCGAGGGGCTGCTGGGCTTCGCCGCGCAGCACCGCTGGGTGTTGCTGCCGGCGGCGGCGATGGGCGTGTACTGGCTCCAGTCGTGCGACGAGGGCTCGCTGGTCTTCCTCGTCGTGGATCCGTTCCCGTTCCTGCCCGGCTACACCGTGGACGTGCCGGACGACGATCCGGTGGCCCGCGGGGCCGAGCGGCCGGAGGACGTCGTCGTCCTCGCCATCGTCACCATGCCGGCCAACGCCTGGAGCGCCTGCACCATGAACCTCCAGGGGCCGCTGGTGGTCAACCTCCGCACCCGCATCGGGTTCCAGCGGGTGCGCGGCGACGCCGCGTACGGCCCGCGGCACTCCATCGACCTGCGGTCGCGGCTCGCCCTCTCAAGTTCCGGCCCCGAGCGCCGATAACTCCCTCCAGACGGCCACATCGGGCCGTCATCCAGTTGGCCGGGGCAGGGAAGCTCCGGAACGTCATGAGAGGGAGCAGGGCCATGATCATCAACACCAACATCTCGGCGCTCAATGCGTCCCGGAACCTGAACACGACCGGCAACGCGTTGCAGCAGAGCATCGCGCGGCTGTCCTCGGGCTTCCGGATCAACCAGGCCAGCGACGACGCCGCCGGCCTCAGCATCGCGAACACGTTGCAGGCGCAGGTCGGGAGCCTCAACGCCGCCTCGCGCAACGCGTCGCAGGCCGGTTCGCTCGTCCAGATCGCGTCCGGCGCCGTGGACACGATCACCTCGATTCTCGACCGGATGAAGGAGCTGGCCACCGAGGCCGCGTCCGACACGGTCACCAGCACCGATCGGCAGAAGATCAACGCCGAGTACACCACGCTGCGTTCGGAAATCGGCCGGATCGTGAGCAACACGAAGTACCAGGGCCAGACGCTGCTCGACGGCTCGTACGGCGTGTCGGTCAGCGGCGGCACGGCCCTCACCACGGCCGGCAGCGGCCTGGGCGCGGGCACGAGCGGCACGGTCATGCTCAGCGGCGCGTCGCCGAACGCGACGTACACGATCACCGACGCCGCCGGCGCGGCCATCCAGATGAGCGACGGGACCACGACGCAGATCGTGACGCAGTCGGCCGCCTCGGGCGCGCAGACGATCGTCTTCGACAAGCTGGGCGTGACGCTGAACGTCGACGGCAGCTACGCGGCCGGCGGCCTCAACGGCCTGACGGTCACCACGGGCGCCGCCTCGGGCGGGCGGTTCACGGTGGGCTCCGGCGCGGTCGTGGGTGAGGACACCATCGACCTCAACCTGGCCAACCTGACCACCGGCGCCGCGGGCCTCAACCTCGACGGGACGGACCTGACGAGCCTGACCAACGCCCAGACGGTCATCACGCGCCTGGACGCGGCCATCTCGACCGTGGCGTCGGCCGACGGCAACATCGGCGCCGCCGAGAACCGGTTCACCTACGCCTCGCAGAACCTGGCGTCCCTGATCCAGAACCTGACCGCGTCGGAGTCGACGATTCGTGACGCGGACATGGCGGCGGAGATGGTGAACTTCACCAAGGAGCAGATCCTGCAGCAGGCGGGCACCGCGATGCTGGCGCAGGCCAACAGCGCCCCGCAGAGCATTCTGACGCTGCTGAAGGGCTGAGGCGACATCGCTTCGACCCACGCCCCCGGGGCCGGCTCGCCCGGCCCCGGGGCTGTTCCATAGCCGGACGAGGGCGACATGACGACCCCCATCAGCTCCTTCAGCGGCGCGATCAGCGGCATCGACTGGCAATCGCTGGTGGACAAGATCATCCAGGCCGATGCCGCGCCGCAGACCGTACTCAAGAACGAGGTCACGAGCGACAACGCCGTGGTGTCGGCCTGGCAGAGTTACGGCCAGCTGCTCCAGGCGCTGCAGACCGCGATCGGCGGCCTGCGGGACGGGACCGCGTTCACCGCGACCACCGCCAGCGTCGCGAGCCCCGGCTACGCGGGACCGGCGGACGTCGCGGCCACCACGTCCGCCGACGCGACGCCCGCCGACTACCAGGTCCAGGTGACGGGCCTGGCGCAGGCGGAGAAGCTCAGCGGTGGCACGTACGCGAGCGCGTCGAAGGCGCTCGGGCTCTCCGGCGAGTTCTTCGTCAACGGCGCCCGGATCTCGGTCGCCGCCACCGACACCCTCAGCGACATCCGCGACAAGATCAACGCCGCCGACACCGGCACGAGCGCCACGAAGGTGACGGCCTCCGTGCTGTCGGCCGGCGCCGCGGACAACCGCCTGGTGCTTACCAGCGACGTCACGGGCAGCGCGGGCATAGACCTCAAGGAAGGGGCGAGCGCCCTCCTGGCCGAGCTCGGCTTCCTCGACGGCACGACCACGGTCAAGCGGCAGACCAGCTCCGGCGCGGCCGGCGACCGGTTCACGTCGGCCGACGCCCCGGTGAAGACGCTGCTCGGCCTCACGGACGGCGGTGGGCCCCAGACGGTCACCGTCGGTGGCCAGACGGTCACGATCGACCTCTCGACCCAGTCGCTCAACGACGTCGCGGCCAGCCTCGACGCGCTGAGCGGCGTCTCGGCGACGGTGCAGCAGGACACCTCGGACGGCACGACCCGCTACTACCTCGACGTGCGTGGCACGACGAGCTTCGCGGACAGCGGGCACGCGCTCGAGCTGCTGGGCCTGGTGAGCGGCGGGCAGTCGGCCGTCGCGCAGCAGGTCCAGAGTGACGCACTCACGGGCGGCGACGCCGCCACGCCGGCCACGGCCACGACGGCGCTGGCGGACCTGTGGAATGGCGGCGCCGCGGCCGGCGTGCAGCCCGGCGATACGCTGACCGTCACGGGGACGCGGGGCGACGGCACGGCCGTCAACCTGACCTACACGGTGCAGGCCGGCGACACCGTCCAAACCCTCCTCGACCGGATCAGCAACGCGACCAATGGGTTCGGCGCTGGGCTGCGGCCCGCCGCCGCGGCGATCGACGCGCAGGGGCGGATCACGCTGACGGACGGCACGGCGGGCGACAGCCGGCTCGCGCTGTCCATCGTCGCGCACAACGAGGGCGGCGGGCGGCTCGACCTGGGCTCGTTCACGACCGACGTGGTGGGCCGCCAGCGCACCCTGGTGGCGGGCGCCGATGCCGCGTTCGCCATCGACGGCGTCTCGATGACCCGCTCGACCAACACGGTCGCCGACGCCATCGCCGGCGTGACGCTCACGCTGCAGGGCGCCCAGTCGGGCCGTACGTGGGACGTGGACATCTCGCGCGACGAGCAGTCGGCCAGCAATGCGCTCGACTCGTTCGCGCAGGCGTACGACAACATGCTGTCGTTCGTGTCGGCCCAGGGCACGCCGGCGGCGTCCGGCTCCGGCCAGAGCAACCCGCCGCTCTATGGCGACTCGACCCTCAGCGGCATGCGGTCGATGCTCTCGCAGGCCCTGATCCAGATCGTGCCCGGCGCGCAGGGCAACTACACCACGGCGTCGAGCGTCGGACTGTCGCTCGACAAGAACGGCCAGCTCAGTCTCGACGCGGCCAAGTTCAAGACCGCCTTCACCGACGACTACGCGGCCATCCAGCAGCTGTTCGTGCCGCAGAAGACCGCGACCGACCCGGCGGTGACGTTCACCACGTTCGGCAACTCGACCGCGGGCGGCAGCTACGACGTGACCATCACGAGCCCCGCGACGCAGGCCACGGCGACGGGTTCCGGGTTCTCCGGCGTGTACGCGGACGACGGCACGCCCGACACGATGGTCGTCACGGACCAGGCGACCGGGTGGGTCGCGCAGGTCGGCCTGAGCAACGGGATGACGACGGCGCAGATCGTCGCCGCGCTCAACGCGGCGTTCGCCGCCGCCGCCGCCCAGCGGCTGCAGTCGAGCACCACGTTGTACGCGGATCCGTCGGGGACGACGCCCATGACGGCCGCCACGCACTGGTCGGACCTGACGGGGGCGGGCGGGGCGTCGCTGGGCATCGCGACGGGCGACACCATCGCGTACGGCGGCACGCGGAGCGACGGCACGGCGGTGGGCGGCACCTTCACCATCGGCGACCCGAGCACCGGCGCCGTCGGCGATTTCATCGCGCAGATCCAGCGGGACATCGGCACCGGCGCCACGGTCTCCGTCGCCAACGGCCGGATCGTGGTTCAGGACAACCAGGCAGGCGCCTCGCAGCTCGCCCTGACGTTGACGCCCGGCAACCAGGGAGGCGGCTCCCTGTCGTTCGGCTCGCTGATCCAGGTCACGCAGGGGCGCACCGCCCTGCCGGTCAGCGCGACGCCGAGCGGAAACGACATCGTGCTCACCGGCGCGGGCTACGGCTCGGCGGCGAGTTTTGCCGTGTCGTTCTTGCCGGGCGGCGCCGACGGCACCGCCCAGCTCGGCCTGGCCGCGAAGGTGTACGCGGGCACCGACGTGGCTGGAACCATCGGCGGCTACGCGGCTAGCGGCGCCGGCCAGCAGTTGACCGGGGCCACTGGCACGCCCGTTGCTGGCTTGGCGCTCACGTACGGCGGAACGACGGCAAGATCCGCCGGACAGGTGTCGCTGACGGTCGGGTTGGCGGAGCAGGTCGGGCGCACGCTCGACGCGTGGCTCGACCCGACCAGCGGACTACTGACGGTGACGGAGAACGCCGTCAGCACCCGGATCAGCGACCTGAACGCGAGCATCGCGTCCTGGAACACGCGCCTGGCACAGGAGCGCACGCGATTGACGAAAGAGTACACCGCGATGGAAGTGACCATCGCCAAGCTGCAGGCGCAGTCGGCTTCGCTGACGCAGCAGTTCTTCAACACCAGCACGACGTCGAGCAGCTTGAGCACGAGCAGCACGAAGGGGACCCTCGGATGAGCGACGGACGGGCACTCTCGGCCTACGCCACGAACGACGTGCTCGCGATGACGCCGGCGCAGCGCGTGGTCTTCCTGTACACACAGCTGGTGGCCAGCCTGAAGCGCGCCCAGCGCTGCCTGGCCACCGGGGACATCGAGGACCGCAGCACGAGCCTGTGCCGCGCCCAGATCATCGTCCACGAGCTGATCTCCGCGCTCGACCGCGACGCCGGCGGCGACCTCGCGCGCCAGCTCGCCGACCTCTACGGCTACTTCGCCACCGAGATCATCGCCGTCGACGCTCAGAAGGACGCGGTGCGTCTCGAGCGGCTGGTCACGATGGTTACGCCGCTGCTCTCGGCCTGGGAACGGGCCGCGCAGGAAGTGGACGGAGGCCAGCGCGGAGTCGCCTCGGCGTGAGTGATCTGGACCGGCCGACCTACCAGGAGGCCTGCGCGCTCCTCGAATCGCAGCAGTCAGCCCTGCAGCGCTACGGCCAGATCGTCGCCGCGCAGAGCGACGCCGCGGCCGCGGGCGACATCGATCGCGTCGCAGGTCTCGCGGTCCAGGTGGACGGCGTGATCGCGGAGCTGGCCGCCAGCGGGCGGCGCGTGGCACCCGTGCAGCGGCGGCTGCTGTCGGCCGAGGTGGCCGGGCCGCACGCGGAGGCCGTGCGCACGCGGATGCGCGTCGTCGCCGACCTCGCCGCCACCACCGAATCGGCCGCCCATACGCTCGTCACCGCGCTCACGCGCCGGCGCGACGGCGTCAAGAAGCAGCTCGAGATGCTCGACGCGAGCGCCGCCGCGGCCTCGCGGTACACGGCGTCCACGCCGGG
>DATKLR010000019.1:0-16295 GCA_035542295.1 Gemmatimonadales bacterium
CCCGAAGTGCACGTCTTCCACGCCGGCACGTCCCGCGACGCCGACGGCACCCTGCGCGTGGCGGGAGGCCGGGTGGTGGCCGTGACGGCCACGGCGGCCACCGTCTCCGAGGCGGCGGCGAAGAGCCGGGCTGCGGCCGAGGCGATCGGCTTCGAAGGGAAGCAGTTCCGGCGCGACATCGGCTGGCGCGAGATCGCCCGCTCCCGGTGATTCCCGCGGGGGGCCGGGGCGCGTTGCGGGCGGCGCGAAGGATGCCCCCGTCGCGACGTCACCTTCCTCCGGCGCGGTAGCCGTGCCGGAGCTGCCCGAAGTCGAAACCATCGCACGCGACGTCCGCCCTCATCTGGTGGGCGCCACCCTCAGCCGAGTTCGCCTGTTCAAGTCCGACGTCCTGCGGGGGATCAGGCCGCGGGCGTTTCTGCGCTCGCTCGAGGGACGCTCGGTCAAAGCGGTCACTCGACGCGCCAAGCATCTGGTCATCCTCCTTGGCGACGGCAACCGGCTCATCATCCAGCCCCGAATGACCGGCTCTCTCACGGTCGAGCGCGGCCTGGGCAGCGATCCATACGCCGTCATCGAGGCCGATCTCTCGACCGGCGGCCGGCTGCGCTACCGCGACGTGCGACGGCTCGGAGCGGTGCACTTGCTGGGCCCCGACGCGTGGAAGCGCTACACCGGCCGCATCGGCCCCGAGCCCCTGGAGAGGAGCTTCACTCCCGCTCGCCTGGCCGGCGCGCTCGCCGGCGGCGTGCTCGCGGTGAAGAAGGCGCTGATGGACCAGCGCCGGCTCGCGGGGGTGGGCAACATCTACGCCAACGAGGCGCTGTGGCGCGCGCGGGTCGATCCGTCGCGGAGCGCGCGCACGATCACGCCGGTGGAGGTCCGCCGATTGCATCAGGTCCTCGTGGCCATCCTCAGGAGCGCGATCCGCCGCCGCGGCACCACGGTGCGCGACTACCGCACGGGCACGGGCGAAGCGGGCGAGTTTCAGGAGCGGCTCGACGTCTACGGGCGCGCCGGCCAGGGGTGCCGCCGCTGCGGGCCGCGTCGCCGCATCGCCCTCACCCACGCAATCGACGGGCGAGCGACGTATTTTTGTCCGGGATGTCAGCACTAGCCTTCGCCGTCCAACCCGCAGCCGAATCGCTCGACACCCTGCGCGAGCACGTCAAGGAGCAGGCGCAGCGGCGTCCGGGCGTGTACCAGTTCCACGACGCGGCCGGCGGCGTCTTCTACGTCGGGAAGGCGAAGGATCTGCGCGCGCGGCTGATGAGCTACTTCACCGCCGCCTGGCCGGACACCAAGGCCTCGCAGCTGATCCGCGCCGCCGCCGACATCACGTGGCGCTATCTCCCCAGCGAGTTCGCCGCCCTCCTGGAGGAGCTGCGGCTCATCGCCCGGCTGCGCCCCTTCTCCAACGTCCGCGGCACCCGGACGCTGCGCCGGATGATCTTCGTCAAGGTCACGGCCGGGGCGGCGCCCAAGCTGAAGATCACCGAGCAGACCACCGACCGCACCGCGCGCTACTACGGGCCGTTCCAGGGGAGCTTCCGCACCGCCGACGGCATCCGCGTGCTGAGCGACCTGCTCAAGCTGCGCGACTGCGCCCAGGACCGCTCCCTGGCCTACTCGGACCAGGCGGATCTCTTCGAGGCGCTCGCCATGCAGGCCGGGTGCATCCGGCACGAGCTGGGCACCTGCCTGGCCCCCTGCGCGGCCAAGTGCACTACCCGCGAGTACCGCACCGCCACGAAGGCGGCCGTGGACTTCCTCGAGGGGCGCGCGGTGCACCCGATGGGCCGGATCCTCGACGCGATGACCGAGGCATCCGGCGCCAGGGACTACGAGCGCGCCGCGCACTGGCGGGACAAGATGGAGGCGCTCGAGGACCTCTTCGCCGCGATTTCCAGGCTCCGCGCCGCCACCGACGCCCTGAGTTTCGTCTACGGCGTCCGCGACCGCACGCCGGCGTCCCTCGGCGGCGGCCACGACGACCGCGTATACCTGATCCATCGCGGCGTCGTCCGCGCCGAGGCGGCGTGGCCCGCCACGCCGATCGAGAAGGACGCGTTCGCGAAGACCGTCGAGCGCTTCACGGCCCTGCCCAAGGGCGCGCCCGTGGCGCGCACGGCCCCCGAGATGGACCAGCTCGCCCTGGTGATGAGCTGGTTCCGGCAGAACCCCGACGAATTCGACGCTACCACGCCGTTCAAGGACTGGACTGCGCCGGAGGAGGGCTCAGCCCGCGCCGGGATCGTTGTTCGCGCCGTCCGCAACGCCGACTCGGGAGACACCGCATGACCGGTCGCATTCTCGCGGCGCCCGCACTCCCGCTCGCCGTCCTGCTGCTCGGCGCCGCGCTTCCAGCGCGGGCCCAGCAGGCCGGCCCCCAGGAGAAGAGTCCGGGCGAGCGGCTCCCCGTTGTGAAGTACGTCCTCCCGAACGGGATGACCTTCCTCTTCCTGCGGAAGGAAGGTCCGCCCACCGTCTCGTTCGTCACGCAGTTCCGCGCTGGAGCGGTGGACGAATGGACCGGCATCTCCGGGACCGCGCATCTCTTCGAGCACATGCTCTTCAAGGGCACGCCGACCCTCGGCACCCGCGACTCCGCGGCCGAGCAGCGGCTCTTCCCGCGGGAAGACGCGCTGGCCGATTCGTTCACCGCGGAGTTCCGGAAGGGCGAGGAGGCCGACACTGCGGTGCTGGCCAGGCTCCGGAACCGCCTGAAGCAGCTCGAGGACTCCGGGCGCGCCTTCGTGGTGAGCAACGAGCTGGACCGCATCCTCACCGAGAACGGCGCCGTCCGCCTGAACGCGAGCACCTTCGACGACGGCACGAACTACTACTTCTCGCTCCCGTCCAACCGCGCCGAGCTCTGGTTCGTCCTCGAGAGCGACCGGCTCCGGCACCCCGTGCTGCGTGAGTTCTACACGGAGCGCGACGTCGTCATGGAGGAGCGCCGCCTCCGGGTCGAAACCCAGCCCTTCGGCCTGCTGCGCGAGCAGTTCCTCGGGGCGGCCTTCCAGGCCCACCCCTACGGGCGACCCGTAGTCGGGCTCCCCAGCGACGTCCAGACGCTGACCAGGCCCGAGGCCGAGGACTACTTCCGGCGCTTCTACGGCCCCAACAACGCCGTGGTGGCGGTAGTCGGCGACATCGACACGACACAAATGAGACAGTGGGCTGCCCGGTACTTCGCCGATATTCCAGCCGGGGAGCCACATAGACCGGTGGTGACGCAGGAGCCGCCGCAGCACGGCGAGCGGCGGATCGAGGTGGAGTACGACGCGAACCCGATGGTCATGATCGGCTACCACGTGCCCGACGCCTCGCACCCGGACACGCCGGCGCTGACGGTGCTCTCCAGCATCCTGACGGGCGGCCGGACCTCCCGCCTGGTGCAGCGGCTGGTCGTGCGCGACCAGGTGGCGGCGAGCATCTCGACGGGGATGATGCCTGGCGATCGCTACCCGCGGCTCTTCGGCTTCAGCGGGATGCCGATCGCGCCGCACACCGCGGTGGAGATCGAGAAGGCCGTGTACGACGAGCTGGACAGCCTGCGGCGCTCACCGCCCACGGCGGACGAGATGCAGCGGGTGCGCAATCAGGCTGAGGCCGGCTCCTACGCGCGGCTCGACAACGCGTTCTTCATCGCCTACCAGCTCGCTGCGAGCGAGGCGCTGTGGAGCGACTGGGCGCGCACCTTCCGGGACGACGACGCGATCCGCCGCGTGACAGCGCAGGACGTCCAGCGCGTCGTGCGGAAGTACTTCGCGAAGAGCAACCGCACGGTGGCGACGCTGGTGAGGCCGCCGCAGGCGCAGTCCGCGGGAGGGTCCCGCTGATGCGCGCCGTCCCGTTCGTCCGCATCGCGGCGCTGCTCGGCGCCTGCTCCGTTATCGCCGCGCCGCTCCCGGCACAGCCGGACACCCGCCAGGCGGTGCAGGCGCTCGAGGCGCGCTTCCCGCCGCTGCGCTTCCGCCCGCCATCGCCGCGCCAGCTCCAGCTCTCGAACGGGATCCAGGTCTTCCTGCTCGAGGACCACAGCGTCCCGATGCTCACGGTGAACCTGGTGGGGCGGATGGGCGTGGCGAACCTCCCCGACTCGCTCTGGGCGGCGGGATGGGTAGCCGACGGGCTGATGCGCACCGGCGGCACCACGACGCTCCCGCCCGACTCGGTCGACAAGCTGGTGGACTTCTACGCGCTGAGCCTCGGCCTGAGCACCGGCTACGAGACGTCCACCGCGTTCGTGAGCGGGCTGTCGCGCTATCGCGACGTGATGCTCGACCTGCTGTTCGACATCCTGCGGAACCCGCGAGACGACACGGCCCGCATCCGCGAGCGGGCGGCCCAGGCGGAGGAGGACTGGCGGCGCCGCAACGACCAGCCGGGCTCGATCTTGGACCGCGCGTGGAATCAGGTGATGATGGGGGACCACCCCTTCGCGCGGACGCTGATCACGCCGGAGGAAGCCCAGGCCCTGACCGTGGATCGGCTGCAGCGGGTCCAGCACCTGCTCTACTGCCCCCAGCGGTTCGTCATCGGCGTGACTGGCGATTTCGACGCGAGCGAGCTGATGGCGAAGCTGGAGAGCCTGTTTCACGGCTGGCGCCGTTGCGCCGCGGGCCTCAAGGACATTCCGCCGCTCAACTACACGACGGGGCCGAAGCTCGTGCTGATCGACCGGGACGTGGACCAGACCAGCGTGCAGATGGGGCAGGCAGGCGGAATCTACGTCAGGGACACGCCCGACTACTTCGGCGCGCAGGTGGCCGACTTCCTGCTCGGGGGCGGAGGCGGATTCAACTCGCGGCTGCTCCAGCGGGTGCGTTCGGACTCCGGCTTCGCCTACGACGTCTTCTCCGACTGGGGCGCCAGTACGAAGCGCGAGCGGCTCTTCGCCGCGGGCGCGCAGGTCCGCCCGGAGAAGACCGTCGCGGCGATCTCGCTGATGCGGGAGGTGATCGGCTCGATGGCGTCGAACCCGGTGACGGCCGGCGACGTGCGGCTCGCGCAGGACGCCGAGACGAACGCCTTCGTCTTCCGGTTCGAGACGCCGGCGCAGATCGTCGGCCAGCAGGTCAGCTACGTGGTGGACGGGCTGCCGCCCAACTGGTTCGACCTCTACCTGCGCGGCATCCAGGCGGTGACGCCCCAGCAGGTGACCGGCGTGGTGCTGAGGTACCTGCGCCCCGACAGCCTGGTGATCGTGGTCGTCGGCAAGGCCTCGGCGTTCGACGGGGTGATCTCGAAGCTCGGTCCCGTGACGACGATGAAGGTGGAAGACATCCTGCGCTGAGGCGCAGAGCGGCCGCTACTTCAGCTCGACGATCCGGGCTCGGGGCGGGAGGCCGGGCTCCGTCTCGAGGATCGCCACCGACGGCTTGCAGTCGAATCGCACCGGACCCGCCGCGCCCGGATTGATCACCACCGAGAAGTCGGGGAGGTTCCGGATCAACGCCCGGTGCGTGTGGCCGAAGACGATGACGTCGGCGTCCGGAAAGGCCGCCTTCAGCGCCGCCGGCTCCCGCGAGGCCAGCTGGTCGCCGTGCGTGACCACGAACCGGAGATCGTCCACCTCGAGCCTGGCCACCTGCGGCAGGCGCCGCTTCATGATCGGCGCGTCCACGTTGCCGTAGACCGCCGTCACCGGCGCCAGCAACTCCAGCTCTTCCAGGACGTCGGCCCCGCCCACATCGCCCGCGTGCAGGATCAAGTCCACCTTCCGGAAGACCTCGTGCACTTGGGCGCGCACCTTCCCGTGCGTGTCGGCGATCAGTCCCAGCCGCATCAGCCCTGCTTGTCCCCCCTCCTCCCCGTCCAGCGCCCGACCAGCTCGACTTCGACACCGAGATGGTCAAGCACACGCTGAACGACGAAGTCCACCAGCTCCTCGATCTTCTTGGGCCGGTGGTAGAAGCCGGGGGCCGCCGGGATCACCGTCGCGCCGGCCTCCGTGACCGCGACCATGTTCCGCAGGTGAACGAGCGACAGCGGCGCCTCCCTCGGCACCAGGATCAACCGCCTCCGCTCCTTCAGCGTCACGTCCGCCGACCGCTCGATGAGGCTGCGGCTGTTGCCGGTCGCGACCCCCGCCAGCGTCGCCATCGAGCAGGGGCAGATCACCATCCCCGCCGTCCGCGCCGAGCCCGACGCCGGGCGTGCTCCCCGGTCCTGGTCGGTGAACAGCTCGACCGACTTCCAGCCTGCCCCCACCGCCCTCCGGAGTGCCGCCACGCTCCCGATGCCACACTCCTCCTTCAGCAGCCGCCACCCATGCGCCGAGACGATCAGCCAGACCGGATATTCGGCCTCTGCCAGGACCTGGAGCAGTCGGAGGCCATAGGGAGCACCTGACGCGCCAGTGATCGCGTGTACCACAGGAAGATGGGTCATGAACCCCTGCGGTTCGAGGTGGGCCGGCGCACCGGATGCGGCGTCTGGCGCACCGGCGGAGGCCGCTTCGGCGGCACCGACGATCGCGGTGGCACCGGCTTTCCGCCCTGCCTCTGCTTCGATGGCTTCACCGGAGCACCGCGTCCAGCACAGCGCCGGCCATCACAGCGCCCGAGATGATCCCGTTCATCGAGAAGAAGGCGGCATCGAGCTTGGAATAGTCCCCGGGGCGAACGAGCCTGTGCTCCCAGACCAGGAGCGCCAACGCCAGCGCCGTGCCGGCGAAGTACCATACGCCGAAGCCTGCCGCGAAGCCGAAGGCGACCAGCGCCACGGCGGCCAGCGCGTGCAGGAGCCTGGCCACCAGGATGGCCCTGCGTGCCCCGAGGGCCACCGTCAGCGACCTGAGTCCGTGCTCCCGGTCGAAGCTCTCGTCTTGGAGGGAGTAGATCACATCGAAGCCGCCTCCCCAGCACGTCACGACCAGCGCCAGGAGGAGGATCACCCACCAGGGGGTGCTCCAGGAGCCGGTGACCGCCAGGTACCCTCCGACGGGCGAGATAGCCATCCCCAACCCGAGCCAGACATGGGAGAGTGCCGTGAACCGCTTCGCGTAGGAGTAGACGGTCACCCAGGCCAGGGCGACCGGCGAGAGTGCCAGGCACAGCGGATTGAGAAGACCGGCGCTCACCACGAACAGTATGGCCATCACGGCCACCAGCACCCAGGCCTCGGCCATGGTCATTCGGCCGGCCGGCAGCTCCCGTCCAGCGGTGCGCGGGTTCAGCGCGTCGAGTCGACGGTCGGCGATGCGGTTGAAGCCCATAGCCGTGAAGCGCGCGGTGCCGAATGCCGCTATCACCAGCAGCACCGTGCGCAGGGTGAGCGGGTGGACGAACGACGCGGCGGCGACGCCCACGAACGCGAACGGCAGGGAGAAGACGGTGTGCGCTACCTTGACGAAGTTCGAGTAGGCGACGAGCCGGCCCTCGCCGGCGAGCACTTGCCCGTCCACCCCCTGGGCGCCGGCGGGCCCCGCACTCACGGCAGCTTGATGCCGAGCTTCGCCCACTTCTCGCTTACCTTCGCGCGCGTGGCCTCGTCCATGACGATCATCCCCGGCCACTCGCGCGTGAACCCCTCTTCGGGCCACTTCCGCGTCGCATCGATCCCCATCTTGGAGCCGTAGGTGAACCCGCGACTCGAGTGGTCGAGCACGTCCATCGGCCCCATCGTGAAGCGGACGTCGCGCTCCGGGTCGATGTTGTTCAGCGCGACCCACCACGCCGCGTCCGGATCCTGCACGTCCACGCCCTGGTCCACCACGACGATCACTTTGGCCAGCGACATCAAGCCCTGGCCCCACAGCCCGCTCATCGCCTTCCACGCCTGGCCGGGATACTGCTTATCGATGCTCACGAAGACGAGGTTGTGGAAGATGCCGTAGGCCGGCATGTGGTAGTCTACGATCTCGGGCACCGTGAGCTTGAGGAGCGGGAGGAAGATCCGCTCCGTCGCGTGGCCGAGATAGTAGTCTTCCATCGGCGGCCGCCCGACGATCGTCGCGGGGTAGATCGGGTCGCGCCGCATCGAGACGGCCTCGACGTGCACGCGCGGGTACCTGTCCGCCAGCGAGTAGAAGCCGGTGTGGTCCCCGAACGGTCCCTCCATCACCAGCTCCTCCGCCGGATCGATGTACCCCTCGATCACGATCTCCGCCTCGGCCGGAACGTCCAGGTCACTGGTCAGCGCCTTGGCCAGACGGACCGGCGAGCCACGCAGGAAGCCGGCGAACAGGAACTCGTCCACCACCGGCGGGAGCGGCGCCGACGCCGCGTACATCGAGGCAGGGTCGCCGCCCAGGGCGATCGCGACCGGCATCCGCTCACCCCGCTCAGCCATCGCGCGCCAGTGCGCCGCGCCGACCTTGTGCCGTTGCCAGTGCATCGCCAGCTCGCGCCGCCCCTGCACCTGGATCCGGTAGAGCCCGACATTCCGGGTGCCGGTGGCAGGGTCCCGGGTGATCACCATCGGGAGCGTGATGTAGGGCCCCCCATCCTCTGGCCAGCAGATGAGGTGGGGGATCTCCTCCAGGTCGATCCGGTCTCCCTGGAGCACCACCGCCTGGCTTGGCACGGGCCCCGACACCTGTCTGGGCGGGAGCTTGGCTAGCTCCGCCAGCCTCGGGAGCATCGAGAGCTTCCCAGCGATGCCTTCCGGCACCTCGACCTTAAGCAGCTCGGTGATCCGTGCTCCCGTGGCATCAAGGGAGGGTGTCTCCAACGCCATCGCCATCCGTCTGAGGGAGCCGAAGAGGTTGATGGCGACCGGGATCCGGCTGGGACCGCCGCCCCGGAGCATGGGCCGCTCGAACAGCAGCGCTGGACCGCCCCCGGGGCTCTTCATGCACCGGTCGGCGATCTCGGTGATCTCCCGGTCCACCGAGACGGGCTCCTTCACGCGGACCAGCTCGCCCGCCTCTTCCAGCGCGGCCACGAAGTCGCGCAGGCTGTCGAGACTCATCGCGTACCCCAGTGGAGGGCGGCGATACCGCCCGTGAGAAGGCTATAGCCGCTGTCCCGGAAGCCGGCCGCCTCGAGCCGCTCCCGGAGCAGGTCGGGCGCCGGGAAGGTGCTCACGGAGGCCGGGAGGTACGAGTAAGCGGTCGGGTGCCGAGAAACGGCCCGTCCGATCAGCGGCAGCAGCCGGCGGAAGTAAAACAGGTAGAGGGTGCGGAAGGGCGCCCAGACCGGGGTCGTGAACTCCAGAATCACGAGCCGCGCGCCGGGCCTCAGCACCCGCGCCAACTCCGCCAAGCCGGCATCGAGGTCGGCGAGGTTCCGCACCCCGAAGGCGACCATCGCGCCGTCGAACCGGCCGCCCGGAAACGGCAGCTCGAGCGTGTCGGCCGCGGCGCACCGGATCGCATCCGGCCTGGCCTTGCCGGCCCCGAGCTTGAGCATCCGCGCCGAGAAGTCCGCCCCCACCACCCGCCCGCCAAACCCGCGCCGGCGCGCCAGCTCCGCCGCCAGATCCAGCGTCCCCGCACAGGCGTCCAGATAGAGCCCTTCCGGTTTCGTCGTCCATCCGAGACGGTCCACGGCCGCGCGCCGCCAGCGCCGGTCAATGCCCAGGGACAGCAGGTGGTTGAGGAAGTCATAGCGCGGCGCGATCGCGGTGAACATCTCGCGCACATAGCGCCGCGCCGGAGGAGACTGCACCTGCACCATTAGCGTCCTTCGCGCCGCCCGCTTGGCTGCCGGCGCCTCACGGGGAATTCCCGCTGATCGGAATGGGGAGTCTCGGGCGGGGACGCGGGCGGAGCCAATGTCATCGGCCGAGTGTCGGTTGAGGCGGCATGGGAAGCGTAGATTACCCCCCGCATGGCGACGGCGAAAGACCTCCGGACGCTCGGCGATCGGGAGGTCGTGGCGCTGGCCAAGGCCGGCAAGGAGGCCGCGTACCGGGAGCTGCTGAGCCGGTACGAGCGGCCGGTCTTTTCCCTCATCTACCGGATGGTGCGCGACCGCGCCTTGGCCGAGGACCTGGCCCAGGAGACCTTCATCAAGGTCCTCAACGCGCTCGACACGTACCGCCCCGAATTCAAGTTCTCGTCCTGGATCTTCAAGATCGCGAACAACGCGGCGATCGATCAGCTGCGCAAGCGCGAGGTGAGCACGCTCTCGCTCGACGGCGCGCCCGGAGCGCGCACGGCCGAGGAGGTCGAGGCCACCGCGCTGCAGGCGACCGACCGCGGGGAGTCGCCGCTCGCGGAGCTGGAGGCGCGGGAGCTGGGCTCCGAGATCGAGCAGGCCATCGGGAAGCTCAGGCCCGAATACCGAACCGCGATCCTCCTACGCCACGTCGAAGGCCGGGCGTACGAGGAGATCGCGGAAGTAATGGACCTGCCCCTGGGAACCGTGAAGACCTACATCCACCGCGCCAGGCTCGAATTGCGCGAGTACCTGGCCCACCTCAGGACCTGAAACCGCCGCCCCCCCGGCACCGTAGGGGGAGGCAGCGAGGGAGGTAGTTGCGTGAGGGACAAGCAGTTAGACGCTGGTGACCTGGACATGAGGGTGCTCCGGGAGCTGACCGCTCTCCGGAGCTTCGCGCCCAGTCGGGGCTTCCCCGACCGGGTCATGGCCCGGATCCGCCTCCCTCAGCCGGCCGCCGTGGTCCTGTTCCGGCGGGCCGGCGCGTGGGTGATGCAGCCGCGCCGGGCCGTGGCCCTGGCGACCGCCTACGCCGCGAGCGTGGTGATCGCCGTGCGGCTCGCGGTGCCGTGGCTCGAGGCCCACGCCGGCGCCTTGAAGCTCGGCGTCGCCTGGATCGGCACGCAACTCAGCGGCTGGTTCGACACCGTGGCGATGGGCGCGGCGGACTGGGTGGTGCGGAGCGGCGCGGCCGAGGCCGTGCGCGCCGCGGCCTCGTCCGGCGTTGTCTTGCCCGCGCTTGCGGCGCTCACGATCGGTTACGCGGTGGGCGGCTATGGCTTCTATGCCCTGCTCAGGACACCCGGGAGGAACGATGCGCTCGCCCGCTCGTAGCCTCTTGGTTCTTGGCCTGGTGCTCGCCGCGGCAGGTCCCGCGGCCGCGCAGCAGCCCGGCGACGCGGTGGTTTCTCACGCGATCGCCCTCTCCTCGCGCGACGCGACGCTCGAGCTGGATCTGGCTTCCGGCAAGTCGCGCGTAGTCTCGCTGCGCGACGGCAACGTGATCGTGGACGGGCAAAACGTCGGCCACTACGCGGCCGGCGGTGCGCTCGAGCGCGCCTGGCGGAAGCTGCTGGCCGACGGCGCGTCGCTGGAGACCTCCGCGATGGTGAAGTCGGCGCGGGCGTGGGACGCCCCCGGCCTCGGCGGCGACGACCTCGCGGCCAAGGGCCGGATCGGATCCGCGCTGCGCGACCTCGCCTCGGCCCCTCCGGCCAGCGCGGCCGCCGTCGCGGCGCCGCAGAGCGCCCGCGCTTCCTTCCCCGCCCAGCCGATGACCGCCGAGTCCGCTCCGCCCCCCGAGCCCCGGGCGTCGGCGGCGACTTCGACCGGCGTGCAGCTGCTCTTCCAGGACGTACGGAACATCGTTGCCGTCTTCATCGCGCTGGCGATGATCGGTTTCGGCACGGTCTTCTTCGGGCGGCGCTATGTCGAGGTCATCGCCGACACGGCGTCCAATGCGTTCGGGCGCTCGCTGGTGGTCGGCCTCCTCGGGCAGCTGCTCCTCCTGCCGACGCTCGCGATGCTCATCGTCGGCCTCATCTTCACCATCGTCGGCATCCTGCTTCTGCCCTTCGCCGTCGTCGCGTTCGTCGTCGCGGCGGCGGCGGCGGCGCTGGGAGGCTACCTCGCGGTCGCGCACGCGGTCGGCGAGACGTGGACCCGGCGCCGGATGGCGAACGGCGCGTTCGTGCGGCACCCCACGGCGTACGGCTACGTGTTCACCGGGCTGGTCGGCCTGCTGGGCCTGTGGGCCGCGGCCGCGCTGTTCGGCTGGGCGGGGCCGGTGGTCTACGTCTTCCGGGCCGCGGCGTTCATCGTGACCTGGCTGGCCGCCACCGTGGGCTTCGGCGCCGTGCTGCTCTCGCGCGCCGGCCTGCGTGAGACGTTCGCGGGCCGCCACGCGGGCGAGATGTCGGACGAGTACCTCTGGGCGACGCCGCCGGCCACGCCGGCCGCGCCGCGGCCGGGGCGCCGGGAATGAAGCGCACGGCCGCCGTGCTGGTCATCGCGCTCGTCTGGCTCGTGACCTCCGCCGGCGCGCAGACGCTCCGCACGCTCACGTCCGCGCGGCAGCTGCACGGGGAATCCTCGGTCAGCGTGGACGTCACTTACGCGGCAGGCCAGCTTCGGCTCGAGCCGGCGTCGCCGGG
This sequence comes from Gemmatimonadales bacterium, assembly GCA_035542295.1. Lineage (GTDB taxonomy): Bacteria > Gemmatimonadota > Gemmatimonadetes > Gemmatimonadales > JACORV01 > Fen-1245. Next base: position 12,269 of record DATKLR010000019.1, read on the forward strand.
CGACCTTTACCGGATGGAGCTGCGGTACGACGAGGACCAGTTCGCGCCGGTGCGCGAGTACGACCCGGACGCCGGCGTCCTGCGCCTCGGACTCCGGAGCCTGCACGGGCACACCTCGATCAGAGGCGGACACCACGACGATACGCCGTCACTTGACGTCGCGCTGACGCCGGATGTGCCGCTCACGCTTCGCGTCGACATTGGCGCCGCGGAGGCCGACGTGGAGCTCGGCGGCCTCGAGCTACACCGTCTGACCTACAAGACCGGCGCCTCGGAATCGCACGTGCGCTTCAGCCAGCCGAATCCGGTGGACTGCGACGCGCTCACCTTCGAGGTCGGCGCGGCGAAGTTCACCGCGTCGGACCTGGGGAACAGCAACTGCCGGACGATGAGCTTCCACGGCGGCGTGGGCGAGATGACGCTCGACTTCGGCGGGGAATGGCACACGCCTGCCGAGGCGAACGTGAAGATCGGGATCGGCTCGCTGAAGGTGCTGCTTCCGCGCGATCTCGGCGTCGCGATCACCCTGAACCGCTTCCTCGCTTCGTTCGACCACCAGGGCTTCACGAAGCGCGGCGGCGTCTACTACTCCGACAACTACGCCTCGGCGCGCATCCGCCTCCACCTGGACATGGACGCCGCATTCGGCGGGATAGACGTGCGCTGGCTGGACGACCGGTGACGCGAACGCTGCGGCGGACGCTGCGAGTTTAGCCGCGCCGGGCCGTCGCCCGGATCTCCGTTCCTCTCGACAACCCCAGCACCACATCGGCGCGGCCGTCGCGGACCGCGATCTCGAGCGTCCCGCCCGAGCCCACGAATGCCACCGGCTCGCGTTGGCGCACGTCCGCGAACGTCGCCTTGAGCGGCAGGTCGCGGCCGGCGACGCGCACCCGGCCGTCCGGCGCGACGTGCTCGCGCGGGAGATTGGTGACCAGCGTGCCGAACCGGTCCACGTGGATCACCTCGCCCACCAGGTCGCCCGCCTCGACCTTGAGCAGCGGCGCCGGGAGCCGCACCGGATCGGAAACGGCGGCGCCGAGGTCCCGGAGTGCCGCGCCCCCGGCGAGCCGTGCCGCAGCCGGAGCGAAGACGTCGCGGCCGTGGAAAGTCCGGCTCGCCTCTGCGGGAATGGGCAGCTGCACCACCCGTGCCGCTTCCGCCGCCAGGACCGACGTGAGCAGGCCGTTGTCCGGCGCCACGAAGAAGTGCCCGCCGGCTTCGGCCGCCACCGCCCGCCGCGCCGAGCCGACGCCCGGATCCACCACCGCCAGGTGCACGGTGAGCGCCGGGAAGCTCCTCCACACGCGGCCCAGGACGTAGCACGCGGCCGCGACGTCGCCCGCAGGGACGTCGTGAGCGATGTCCACCAGCGTCGCACCCGGAGCGAGAGTGAGGAGCGCGCCCTTCACCTCACCCACGTAGCCGTCGCCGGTCCCGAAATCGGTGAGCAGGGTGACGATCCGGCTCATACGCGCGTCCGCTGCCAGCGGCCTCCGCGCCAGATCAGGAACATCGCGATGCCGCGGCCCATCGCCGTGAGGCTGATCGTCCACCAGATCCCGGCCACGCCGAACAGCCCCGCGAGCCAGGCCGCCAACGGGATGCGCGCCGCCGTGACCGAGCCGGACCAGAGCATCGGCTCGAAGGTGAAGCCCGCGCCGCCCAGCGACGCCTCGAAGACGATCTCCATCCCCATCGCGATCTCCGCGATCGCGATGATCCTGAGGTAGCTCGCCCCCTCGGCGATCACCGCGGCGTCGCGGCTGAAAACCGACACCAACTGCTCGGGGACGATCAGGAACGCGACGCAGGCCACTGCCGCCACGAGACACGCGTAGGTCGCCGTGAGATACGCGGCCCGCCGCGCGCGGTCGGCGTGGCCCGCGCCCAGATTCTGCCCCACGATCGCCGCCGATGCGAGCCCGAATCCGATCGCCACCTGATACGCCAGCCCCTCGAGCTTGTGCCCCACCCCGAGCGCCGCCAGCGCCGGCGTCCCGAACTGCGTCGTGATCCGAGTCAGGCCGACGTAGACCGCAGAGAAGAAGACGCCGGTCGCCGCCGTCGGCGCTCCGATCCTCGCCACGGCCAGCGCGCTCTTCCAGTCCCACACGGACAGCCGGACCAGCCTGCGCTTCACCAGGACGCCGAAGCCGAACGCCAGGCCGAGCGCGCGCGTGCCGACGGCGGCGACGGCGGCGCCCGCGATACCCATCGCCGGCATCGGCCCCAGCCCGAGGATCAGGACCGGATCGAGGATCAGGGTGACCAGCACCGAGGCCGTGAGGAGGATGAGCGGGGTACGCGTGTCGCCCGAGGCCCGGAACGCGGCCTCCGCCGCGTAGAAGCCGAACACCAGCGGGGTCCCGATCAGGTAGGTGGTGAGCCAGAGGCGTCCCAGCGCCGTCACCTCGGGCGGCGTGTGCATCACGCGGAAAAGCAGCGGGATCAGCGGCTCGCCCAGGGCCGCGACCGCGATGCCGAAGCCGATGGACAGCGCCAGCGTCGTGCCGGCGGCGACGGCGGCGAGCCCATGCGCCCCTTCGCCGTGGCGGCGCGACGCGACCGCGGTGAGCCCCACGCCGATCATCTCCGCGACGGCCAGCAGCGCCCAGACGGCGAAGCCCGCCGTCGAGATCGCCGCGAGCGCCGCCGGCCCGAGGATGCGCCCCACCCAGAAGATGTCGATCAGCAGGAAGACGAGCTGGAGCAGCGCGGAGCCGATGGCCGGGACGGCAAGCCGGAGGATCGCTCTGGGCAGCGGCCCCGAGACCAGGTCGGTCGTCGGCGCCGGCGGAGACGCGACGGCAGTGCTCACTGCGGTCCGGGGATGGTATCCAGGAAGCGCCGGAACACAGGGTTGTCCGGGAAGCGCGTCGCCAGATCGCTCACCAGCCGGCGGGCCTCCAGCCGGAGCAGGTCGTCGGAGCCACCCTCGCGGACCAGGGCGTTGGCGTAAAGCCACTGCGCCTCGTAGCGCGCCAGCGCGCCGGATTCCTGAACGCGGCGCATGCGCGCGACCGCCAGCTGCGCGTCCCCGCCGCCGAGCCCGATGATCCGCGCGACCAGCCGCGCGAGCGCGCCCGCCCGCGCGAGGGCGTAGTCGTAGACCGCCAGGCCGAGCTGGCAGTCCACGCAGGTCGAATCGAGGGCCAGCGCGCGCTCCAGCGCGTTGCGCATCGCCTTCGCCTCCTGCGACGCGCGCCACGGGTGACCATGCAGGTCGGCCTGGCGCGCGCGGTAGCCGAGCGCCGTGCCGAGCCAGAAGAGCTGGACGACGCGCGCCGAATCGGTTGCCGCCTCGGCCACGCCCCGCTCCGCGCGGGCCGCCGCCTCCGCCAGCAAGGTGTCCACGGAGTCGGCGAGGAAGGCGTCGTCCGCTCTCGCCGCGCCTTCCCAGATCAGCGCCGACGCCGCGAGCGCCGGGCCGACCGGGTCACGCGGGAACCGCGCAGCGAGCTGGGAGAAGAAGAGGTTCGCGGCCTCGAACTGGCCGCCATAGATCAGATCCTGCCCCGACGCCGTCTCCGCCGCGGACGTCCACTCGGCCGAGTCGGCCTGGCCCTGCGCCGGCGCGGCCTGCGCGGCGAGGCACAGCAGCGCCGCCGCCGCGGCAGCCGTCAGGACGTGACGATGGGCAGGCGGACGGAGCGCGTAGTCGCCTGGTCCTGGAACTCCGTCGCGAGGCCGATCAGCGCGCGCGCCGCTGGCGAGTTCGGCTCCGCCAGCACGACCGGCACGCCCGACTCGCACAGCTCCTGCACCCGCGGCTGCAGCGGGATCTGCGCCAGGAGCGGGATCCCCAGCTCCCGCGCGAGCCGGCCGCCTCCGCCGGTCGAGAAGATGTTGGTGCGACCGCCGCAGTGCGGGCACGAGAAGAACGACATGTTCTCCACGATCCCCAGCACCGGGACCCCCACCTTTTCGAACATCTTCGCGCCCCGGAGCGCGTCCCCCACCGCCACTTCCTGCGGCGTGGTCACGATCAGCGCGCCGCTCACCTGAACCGACTGGACCAGGGAGA
>DATKLR010000020.1:0-2038 GCA_035542295.1 Gemmatimonadales bacterium
GCCGAGCTGGGGCTGAGCGTGGCGGCCCTGTGGGCGATCACGATCCTCGCGCCGATCGCCGTGGGCTGGGGCGTGCACTTCCTGCTGGGGCGGGGCAGGGCCGAGACGACGGTGCTGAGCGCGCCCCGCCGCTAGGACGACACGGGCGGGCAGCATGCAGAGGGGCCAGCCGGCAGCGGCTGGCCCCTCGTGCATTCAGGCGGCGAAGACGTCCCCGCGGTCCGTCAGTGGGTCGGGATCCCCGTCGTGTGGCAGATCATGCACATCGCCTTGTTCTTGCTCGAGACACTCGGGCTGAAGTGGCTCCCGTGCGGGTTGATCTGCCACCCGGTGGTCGCGGAGTGGCAGGTCAGGCAGAAGTTCTGCGCGTGACAGCTGGCGCAGGTCTCGATCGACCGCCGCGCGATGCCACCGTGCCCGAACAGCCATCCCGGCTGGGCGTCGTGGAACTTGGCCGTAGGCGAGCGCGTGTCGGCTCGGCCGAGCGCGCGGTGGCAGTCCCGGCAGAAGACCTGGGTGTTGTGGCAGGAGGCGCACTCTTCCTCCCGCGCGAACGCCTGCTGCGCATGCCGCTGCACGAAATCCGCCCCGTGGAAGCCAGGCGCCTTCGCGGCGTCATGGCAGCTCGCGCAATAGCGCTGCGTGTGGCAGCGGTTGCAGGTGACGTCGCCGGCGGCCGCAGTCACGCGATGTCGCAGCAGCTGGTCGGGCAGATGGTCCGCCGGCCGCAAGCCGGCGAGGTCCACGCCGTAGGCGGCGCCGGAGGCCCGGCTGGGCAGCAGCCGGGCCGGGGGGACGCGCTCCTCGAGGCGGTGGCAGCCGTAGCAGGACTCCTGGGCGTGGCAGTTCGCGCACTCCGCCACGCTCGCGCGCGCGGCCGCTCCGTGCCCCTGGTCCCAGTCCCTCGCGAGGTGGGACGGAGGCCGCGGATAGGTGCGGCGGACGCCGCGCACGAGCGACGCTACCCGCTGGTCCACTGCGAGGCTGTCGATCGCGGACACCGACGCCGCGTTCACGTGACAGGAAGCGCAGAAGTTCTGCGCGTGGCATACGGCGCAGGTGCCGCCTTGCGCGGCCTGCTTGTGGCTCAGCACCCAGGTGGAGTCGTGGCTCGGCGGCTTCGGGAAGCCGGCGATGTCGGCGGCCGTGAGGCCCTTGGCCTCGTGCAGCGAGACGTGGCAGGGCAGGCACTGCGTCTGCGCGAGGTGGCTCGGCGCCCCCTCGCCGTGGCAGCCGAGGCAGCGCGCCGGGTCGGCGCGGCCGACGTCCATGAACGGCAGGGAATCCGCGCGCGCGTGGCAGCGCTGGCACGCGGTCTCGGCCCCTCCCTCCATCCCCTGGAACATCGCGACGTGCGGCGCGTGATCGAGCTGGAGGTTCGTGGCCCGGAAAGGATGCGGCTGCCAGTTCACCTGCCGCGCCATGTCGCCGTTGTGGCAGCCGGCGCACAGCTCCGGCGGCGGCAGCATCGTCGCGGTGTCGCCGCTCGCGATGCCGGCGTGGCATGCGTCGCAGGTGGTGAACAGCTTCGCGTGCCGGGCGTGCGGGAAGGTGTCGGCTACGGCGGGACGGTGCGCCGCGGCGCGCGCCGGTGCGCGGGCCGGCGTCCCGGCGCCCGCGAGCACGGCGACTAGCGCGAACACGGCCGAAACGAGGCGCGCGATCATCGATAGCCTCCCCCCGCCGTCCGGTCGGCGTCCGCGCCCATGGTCCAGTCGAAGCTCAGAGATGCTCGCGTCTGGTTCCAATCCGCCCCGGTCGTCCCATTGAGGCGGCGCTGGAAGTAGCGGGTGACGTTGGCGCTCAGGCCGACGCGGCGCCCGAGGGGCGTGCGGATCTCAAGCCCCACGCCGAACACCGTGCCGCCGGTGACGCGCACCATGTCGGTCTGCTGGAAGGCCGTGCCCGTGAGCCCCGCGCGCCATCCGTCGTCGGGCGCCAAGGCGACGCTCAGGTCGCCGCCGCTCTGGTCGCCGCCATAGCCGAGCTGGAGATGGTAGCTGCCGTCCAGCGCGATCGGACCGCGCCGCGTGTGAGC
>DATKLR010000021.1:0-5905 GCA_035542295.1 Gemmatimonadales bacterium
ACGGCCGGCTGCTACACCGCCGAGGACGCCATGCGCTACGCGCGGCTGGCGCGCGAAGCGGGCTTCAACGACTTCATCAAGCTGGAGGTGATCGGCGACCAGCAGACGCTGCTGCCCGACGTGGCGGGACTGCTGGAAGCCGCGAAGTCGCTGGTGAAGGAGGGCTTCAAGGTGATGGCGTACACCAACGACGACCTCGTCACCGCGCTGCGGCTCGAGGACGCCGGGTGCGCCGCCGTGATGCCGCTCGCCTCGCCGATCGGCTCGGGGCTCGGCCTCCTCAATCCGTTCAACATCCGAACGATCAAGGCGCGGCTGAAGGTGCCGGTGATCGTGGATGCGGGCGTGGGGACGGCCTCAGACGCCTGCGCGACGATGGAGCAGGGCGTGGACGGCATCCTGATGAACACCGCACTCGCCGAGGCCGGCGACCCGGTGGCGATGGCCCACGCGATGCGTCTGGCGACGGAGGCGGGGCGCTCCGCCTATCTCGCGGGCCGGATGCCGCGCCGCGAGGTGGCGGTGCCGTCGAGCCCCACCAAGGGGATGCTGTCGTAAGGCGGTTGTTCGGCAAGCCGGCGGGGGCGGCGCCGCCGCCCGGCGACGCGGGCAAGCCGCCCGCCCCGCCGGATGCGCGCGACGACCGTCCGGCGCATCCCGTCCGGCGCTTCGTCTTCCTGATCGCCGGTGTCGCCGCGACCGCGCTGCTCGGCTATCTTCTCGCGGCGCTCCTCCTCTTTCCGGCGCCGCTCCTGCCCAACGAGCGGCAGGTCCCGCGGCTGATCGGCGCGACTGCGGCGCAGGCGGAGCTGATGCTCGCGCAGAACGGCCTCAGGAGCGAGATCGCCGATCGGGAGCGCCACCCGACGCTGGCAGCGGGGATGGTGTCGTGGCAGGACCCGGCGCCGGGCGTGGCGGTGCCGCGCGGCACGGTCGTCGCGCTCACCGTGAGCGAGGGGCCGCCGCGGGTCGCCGTCCCGGACGTGCGCGCGCTCGACCCCGACCTCGCGCAGCAGCTCCTGGCCGCGGCGGGGATCTCGGTGGCCGCCGTGGACACGGTCGCAAGCCAGCTGACGGTGGGGCTCGCCGTCGGCACGGCGCCCGCCGCCGGGGACAGTGTGCAAGTGGGGAGGGCGGTGATTCTGCACCTTTCGCGAGGGACCAAGTGACGGTACGCATCGCGCCCAGCCTGCTGAACAGCGATCTCGCGCGCCTGAAGGACGAGGTCGAGCGCGTGCTGGCCGGCGGCGCCGATATGATCCACGTGGACGTGATGGACGGGCACTTCGTGCCCAACCTCACGTTCGGCGCGCCGCTGGTGAAGGCGCTGCGGAGCTTCACCGGCGTCCCGCTCGACTGCCACCTCATGGTCGAGCACCCGGAGGCGTACATCGAGCCGTTCGCCGAGGCGGGGGCGACGGGGCTCACGATCCATCCCGAGGCGACGGCCCACCTGGAGCGGCATCTGACCGAGATCCGCCGGCACGGGATGAAGGCGGGCGCGGCCGTGAATCCCGCCACGCCCCTTTCGGCGGTCGAGGAGGTCGTCGAGGAGCTGGACCTGCTGCTGGTGATGTCGGTGAACCCCGGCTTCGGCGGCCAGCCGTTCTGGGACCCCGCCATCGGCAAGGTGCGGCGCGCCCGCGCGCTGCTGGACGCGCGCAAGAGCCGCGCGATGCTCGAGGTGGACGGCGGCGTGGCGCGCGAGACCATCGGCCAGCTCGCGGCGGCGGGGGCCGACACCTTCGTGGCCGGCGTCGCGATCTTCGGCGCGCCGGATCCGACCGCCGAGGTGCGGGAGCTGCGGCGGCTCGCGCAGGCTGGCGCGGCGGGCGGAAAGAAGGCCCGCAAGTGAACAAGCAGTGGGTGATCGTCGCGGTGATCGTGGTCGTGCTGGCCGGCGCCCTGCTGTTCGGCCTGAAGCTCGCCCCCGAGATCTTCCCCGTGGAGGTCGGCTCCACGGCCCCCGCCTTCACGGCGGCCGACGTCAAGACCGGCCAGCCCGCGACGCTGGCGCAGTACAAGGGCCAGGTGGTGCTGCTCAACGTATGGGCCACCTGGTGCGAGCCGTGCAAGATCGAGATGCCGTCGATGGAGCAGCTGGAGAAGGAGCTGGGGCCGCAGGGGCTCAAGATCGTCGCCGTGAGCATCGACGAGGGCGGCCCGGACGTGGTGCGGCAGTTCGCCCGCGACTACGGCCTGACTTTCCGGATCCTCCACGACCAGTCGGGGCGCATCCAGCGCATCTACCAGACGACCGGCGTGCCCGAGAGCTTCGTGATCAACCGGCAGGGGACGATCGTCAAGAAGGTCATCGGCGCCGCCGACTGGGACGCCACCGTCAACAAGGACCTGGTGCGCCGCCTCCTGGCGCAGCAGGGCTGACGCGTGGGCATCCGGGGCGCGATCGTCCGGCACTGGCCCCTCAAGCTCGCCGCGCTCGCCCTTGCCGTCATCCTCTGGGTCGCGGTCGCCCTGGAGAAGCCGACCACCCAGCTGCTCGGCATCCAGCTCGACCTCGTCCTCGCGCCCGACGTCGCCCCCGCGCAGGAGCCGCCGCCGATCAAGGCGCTGGTCTCGGGCCCGCAGCGCGAGCTGTTCCGGCTCACCGCCCCGCTGGTGATCCGCGCCGTGGTCAATGCGTCGGGCGTGGGCGCGGGGGCGCGGCACCACCTCGTCCTAGCACCCTCCGACGTCGCGGTGCCGAGCGGGGTGAAGGTGACCGTGCAGGACGTCGAGCCGCGCGAGATCGACCTCCTCCTCGACCGCCGCGCGCAGCGGACGGTGGCCGTGCGCGCCATGGTGCAGACCGACTCCGGGTTCGCCCTGGAGGGCGCACTCGGGATCGCGCCGCCGGCGGTGCGCGTCAGCGGGCCGCGGGCGCTGGTCGCGACGCTGGATTCCGTGGACGCCGAGCCGCTGGACCTCCGCGGCGTGGCCGGCTCGTTCGAGCGGCAGGTCCAGCTCGACACGGCGGGCCGCGCCGTCCTCCGGATGACGCCGCTGGTCGTCACGCTCTCGGGCAAGATCAAGAAGACGTGAACGTGCTCGGCATCGAGACGTCGTGCGACGAGACCTCGGCGGCCGTCGTCGCCGGCGATGCCGCAGCGGCGCGCGTCGCGTCGTGCGTCATCCTCTCGCAGGACGTGCACCGGGTCTATCGGGGCGTCGTGCCGGAGCTGGCCTCGCGCGCCCATCTCACGGCGCTGGCGCCGGTCGTGGACCGCGCCCTGGGCGACGCGGGCGTCGCGCTCGAGGATCTCGACCTGATCGCGGTCACCGAGGGACCCGGCCTCATCGGCGCGCTCCTGGTCGGTGTGAGCTACGCCAAGGGCCTCGCCCTGGGGACCGGCCGCCCGCTCGTGGGCGTGCACCACCTCGAGGCCCATCTCTTCGGCACGGCGCTCGACGATCCCGCCGCGGTGCCGCCCTTCGTCGGCCTCATCGTTTCCGGCGGGCACTCGCTCCTGCTCGACGTCCCGGCCTGGGGCAGCTACCGGCTCCTGGGCGAGACGCGCGACGACGCCGTCGGCGAGGCGTTCGACAAGGTCGGCACGCTGCTGGGGCTCGGGTATCCCGGCGGCCCGGTCGTGGAGCGGGCCGCGCGCGAGGGCGATCCGGCGCGCTTCCGCTTCCCCCGGCCGATGCTGCATGCGCGCCAGCGCCCGGGCGACAGCGATTACTTCGACCTCTCGATGAGCGGCCTCAAGACCGCGGTGATCCACGCGGTGCGCGCCTCGAAGGATCCCGCCGCCGACACCGTGCACCTGGCTCGCGGCTTCCAGGACGCGGTGATCGAGGTGCTGGTGACCAAGACCGTGCGCGCGGTGGAGGCCTGCGGCCGGCCGCGCGTGGTGCTCGGGGGCGGGGTGGCGTGCAACCGCGCGCTCCGGGAGGCGATGGCCGCCGCGCTGCGGGAGCACGGCGCCACGCTCCACGCGCCCTCCCCGCGGCTCTCGACCGACAACGCGGCGATGATCGCCCGCGCCGGGCTCTTCCATGCGTCCGAGGCGGGCCGCACCCTCGACGCCGCGGCCCGACTCCCCTTCCCCGGACTGGTGCGCGCGTGACCGTCTACCCGTTCATGATCCGCCTCGGCGGCTTCACGCTCACCGGCTACGGCATCATGATGATGCTGGGGTTCCTCGTCGCCGGCTGGATCTACGCGCGCGAGCTCAGGCGCCGCGGCTTCGACTCCGCCATCGCCTGGGATACCGTCGTGCTCGGCGTCGTCGGCGGGCTCGCGGGCTCCAAGCTCTACTTCGCCATCTCGGTCGGGCACATCTCGGCGCTCTTCAGCCGCGGCGGCCTCGTCTGGTACGGCGGGCTCGCGGGCGGCGTCGCCGCAGTGTTCGCCTACATGTGGCTCAAGAAGCTGCCGGTCCCCGTCCTCCTCGACGCGGTCTCGCCGTCCCTCGCCGTCGGCTACATGCTCGGCCGCGTCGGCTGCTTCATGGTGAACGACGACTACGGCCTGCCCTCGCGCCTGCCCTGGGCGATGGCGTTCCCCCAGGGCGCGCCGCCCTCGACCGCCGGAAACCTGCACGCGCAGTTCCACGTCGCCATCCCGGCGAACTTCCCGCCCATGCAGGTGCTGACGGTGCACCCCACCCAGCTCTACGAGATCGCGATGACGTTCGTGGTTTTCTGGCTGCTGTGGCGCTGGAGGGAGCACCGCCACGCCGCAGGCTGGCTGTTCGCCGTCTACCTCGTGCTCTCGAGCCTCGAGCGGATCATCGCCGAGATCTTTCGCGCCAAGGACGACCGCATCTTCGGCCCCATCACCGTCGCCCAGCTGCTGAGCCTCGGGGTCATCGGCGTCGGCTTGGGCTTCATGCGCCGCTGCTCGAGCCAGGCCATCCGCTCCCCCGTTTAGTGACCCAGGTCGTCCAGTTTCTTGACAGTTGTCTAATTGTTTGACAGCAACTGACGGTTTTTGAGGCCCTCGAGCTGGGTGCTCGTGATGGCAAAGCGCTTGATTTGCAGCATCTTAGCTCATTTACAGTGATTGGGCACAGGGATTGCTTTGTCTGGTGGGTGCAAGGTTCTCCTAGGCGACTGAGTTCCTGAGGGGGGCGTCGCCGCGGACACAGATAGCCTGCCGGAAACGGCAGGCTATCGCGTTTCCGGGACCTGGACCGCGACCACCCGGCGCTGCCGCCGCTGGCGCACCCACCAGGCGATCGCGACGACGAGCCCCAGGAAGACGAGCGCCTGGAGGGCGAGCGATTCCAGCGTCGGATAGATGCCGAAGAACTCCCAGCGCGGCGCGCCGGGGACCAGCGTCGTCGGCAGGTACGCGCCTTCCTGCAGCTCCTTGACGCCGGCGCCGGCGAAGACAAACGCCATGAAGTAGAGCGTCGCGCCGGTGACGGCGAAGAAGGGCCGGAGCGGAATCCGGATGCCGAACTTCTCGATGCCGATGTACAGCGCGACCAGCACGACCGCGCCCGCGGCGAAGCCGGCGCTGATCGGCGCCGCGCCGGAAGCGCCGCCCGTGACGTACAGCGCTTTGTAGAAGAGGACGGTCTCGAAGCCCTCGCGGTAGACCGCGAGGAACGCGACCGAGGCCAGTGCCAGGCCGCTCCCCGCGGCGGCGGCGCGCTCGATCTTCTCCTTCACGAAGCGCTGCCAGACGTCGGCGTCCACCTTCGAGAAGAGCCAGTAGGAGACGTAGACGAGCACGGCCGCGGCGACCAGCATCACGCCGCCCTCCAGCGCCTCGCGCTGGGCCGCGGACGCCTCGACCAGCCGCTCGAGGAGCGCGGCGGTGGCGACGCTCGCCGCCAGAGCGAGCGCGACGCCCCAGCGCACGCTGCGCCGCTGCCCGGCCGAGCCGCTGCGGAGCACGACCGCCATGATCGCCGCCACGATCAGGATCGCCTCGAATCCCTCGCGCACGATC
>DATKLR010000022.1:0-8302 GCA_035542295.1 Gemmatimonadales bacterium
GACCGGTTCATGTCGGACCTGAAGGCGGAGCTGGAGAGCTTCCCCGAGAACGGCGTGTGAGCGACCTTATCCCCACGGACGACGGGCCATGATCGAACGCCGCATCACCCTGGATGGCGCGAGCTGGAAGGTGAGCCTGGCCGGCCGGTTCACCACCTACGAGCGGGACGAGTTCCCGCTCGTCTTCGAGCGGGCGGCCGAAGGGGGGGGCGGCAAGGTGGAGCGCCGTGCGACCCGCTTCTCGCCGCGCGGCGCGAAGAGCAGGGACGAGGCGCTGGCCGAGCTCAGCGACGCCGAGCTCGCGGCGCTGTTCCGTTCGAGCCAGCCGGACTGGACTTCCCCGGAGCTGAACTATGCGCGGTCCTGACGCAGACGAACCCCTGCCGGTCGGCGCGGCCGCACCGGACTTCGACCTCGAGGCCACCGGCGGCGGGCGAGTCAAGCTCTCCGCGCTGCTGGCCCAGGGGCCGGTGGCGCTCTACTTCTATCCGGGCGACTTCACCCCCGGCTGAAACCGCCAACTCTCCGCCGTGCGCGACGAGCAGGCCAAGTTTCAGGCGAAGGGCGTGACGACGTTGGGGGTGAACCCGGCGTCCGTGCCCGACCACGAGAAGTACGTGGCGAAGTTCAAGTTCAACTTCCGGCTCCTGGCCGACCCGGAGCGGCAGGCGGCGCACGACTACCGCGCGCTCAAGCCCGACGGGAAGGGGATCCTGCGCACCGTCTACCTCATCGGTCGCGACGGGAAGGTCCTTTTCGGCAAGCGCGGCGCGCCGGCCGCGAGCGAGGTCCTCGCCGTCCTGAGGGAGTAGCGATGCCGAGCACCTTCGATTTCACCGGGCAGGTCGCGCTGGTCACCGGCGTGGGCCGCGTGGGGCAGATCGGGTACGAGGTCGCGCTGGCGTTCGGCAAGGCTGGCGCCAAGCTGGTCATCTGCGACGTTCACGCGGTCAATGTGGCGGCGCGGGCCCGCGAGTTCGCGCAGATGGGGATCGAGGCGAGGGCGGCCGCGGGGGACCTCACCGAGCCGGACGTTGCGCAGTGGGCCGTGGACGAGGCGGTCGAGGCGTACGGAAAGCTCGACGTGGTGGCCAACGTCGCCGGCGGCCTGACGGGCACCGGGCCGATCATCGAGACCGTGACCGAGACGTTCGACCGCGAGATGGCCATCAACGTCAAGACCGCCTATCTCGTCTCGCGCGCGGCGGCGAAGGTCATGGTCAAGCAGCGCAAGGGCGCGATCGTGAACTTCGCGTCCATCGCCGCGTTCCACGGCCGGGCGGAGATGGTGGCCTACTCCGCCGCGAAGGCGGCGGTCGCGGCGCTCACCCGGAGCCTCGCCATCGAGCTCAGGGACCGCGGCGTCCGGGTCAACGCCGTGGCGCCGGGCACGGCCCGCACGCCCGAGAACCTCAGGACGATGGGCGGCGTCGACGCCCGCTGGGTGGACGTGGCCGACATCGTCAACGCCGTCCTCTTCCTCGCCTCCGATCTCTCCGCGGGGATCACCTCGCACGTTCTCCCCGTCTCGCACGGCGAGGCCTAGCGGATGGATCTCCGCGGCAAGCGCGCCCTGGTGACCGGCGCCGGCCAGCGGATCGGGCGGGCCATCGCCTACGGGCTCATCCGGCGCGGCGTGAACGTCGCCATCCACTATCACCGCTCGGAGCAGGGCGCCAAGGCCACGCAGATGGAGGCGGAGGTCGCCGGCGTGAAGGTCGCCCGCCTCAAGGCCGACCTGAGCGACGCGGAGGCGGCGGAGGCCCTGCCGGCGCGCGCGCGGGACGCGCTCGGCGGGCTCGACATCGCGGTCCTGAACGCGGCGATCATGGAGCGGCGGCCGCTCGAGGAGGTCACGCCGGCCGCCTGGGACCGGGTGATGAATCTGAACCTCCGGAGCACGTTCTTCGCCGCCAAGGGCGCCGCGGCCGCGATGGGCGAGCAGGGGGGCGCCATCGTCGCACTGGCGGACATCGCGGCCTTCCAGCGCTGGAAGCAGTATCCGGTGCACGTCATCAGCAAGGCGGGCGTCGTCGCCGCGACGGAGATGCTGGCCAAGATCCTCGCACCGCGGGTGCGCGTGAACGCCGTCGCCCCCGGCGCCGTCCTCCTGCCGCCGGACTGGGACGACGAGGCGCGCCGACAGCTCGTCCAGTCCACGCCGCTCGGGCGCATCGGCACGCCCGACGACGTCGTGCGGGCGGTGATCTTCCTCCTGGAGAACGACTACCTGACGGGCACGACGGTGGTGGTGGACGGCGGCCGCCTGCTGACGTGAGGGTCCGGGCTGCGGCCGGCGCGTGGCCCCGGTGCTAAGGCCATGACCGAGCGGGCGGCGCGAATGACGCCCGAGGTGAGGGTCCGGGCTGCGGCCGGCGCCGTCGCGCTGTACAATGCCGGACGCTTCTGGGAAGCGCACGAGGCGCTCGAGGTGGTCTGGCGAGCCACCGCCTCGCCCGAGCGCGAGTGCTGGCAGGGCCTGATCCTCGCCGCCGCCGCGATGCTCCACCGCGAGCGCGGGAACCGCCACGGATTGGCTACGCAGGGCGCGCTGGCGATCCGGAAGCTGTCCGGGACCATCCCGCCGGATTTCCCGGTGGAGACGGTCCGCTTCGTGCAGGACCTGCGGCGCTGCGTGGAGGCGGGCGGTCCGGTGCCCGCGATGGCACTTCGAGCGAAGGACGCATGAGAGAACTGGACCTGATCATCGTCGGCGCGGGCCCGGCGGGGCTGACCGGCGCGCTGTACGCCGGCCGCTCGATGCTGCGCACCGTGGTGCTCGAGAAGGGGGTGCCCGGCGGCGAGCTCCTCAATACGGAGCTGATCGAGGACTATCCGGGGTTCGAATCGGTGAAGGGCTTCGAGCTGGCGGAGAGGATGGCGGCGCACGCGCTCAAGTTCGGCGCCGAGCTGGTGACGGACGGCGTGGTGAGCGTCGCGAAGGAGGCCGACGGGCTGTTCACCGTGGCGACCGAGACCGGCGAGCGCTATCGCGCGCCCGCCGTGCTGCTCACGGCCGGCGGCACGCCCACCAAGCTCGGCGTCCCGGGCGAGGTGGAGTACGCGGGGAAGGGCACCTCGTACTGCGCGGTGTGCGACGGGCACTTCTTCCGGGGCGAGGTGCTCGGCGTGGTCGGCGGCGGTGACGCGGCCGTCGAGGAGTCGGAGTTCCTCACGCGCTACGCGAGCAAGGTCTGGCTGATCCACCGCCGCCACGAGCTGCGCGCCTCGAAGATCCTCCAGCAGCGCCTCTTCCAGAATCCGAAGATCGAGGTCGTCTGGAACACGGTGGTCGAGCGGATCGAGGGCGACGGCAGGAAGGTCACGCACCTCGCGCTCAAGCACGTGGCGACCGGCGCGACCAGCGCCCTGCCGGTGGGCGGCGTGTTCATCTTCGTCGGCTTCCGCCCCAACACCGGGATCGTCAGGAACCACGTGACGCACGACGCCGGCGGCTACATCGTGGCGAACGAGCACATGATGAGCTCCATCCCCGGCCTGTTCGTCGCCGGGGACGTCCGGGCTCAGCTGACGCGCCAGGTCACGACGGCGGTGGGTGACGCGACGACGGCGGTGATCGCCGCCACGCGCTATCTGGCGGAGCGCACGGAGCAGCGGGAGGCCGGTGGGGCCGCGCGTCGTCACGCTGACTAACGGCGCGTTCGCCGAGAACTGCTACCTCGTTGCGGATCCCGACACGGGCGACGCCGCGATCGTGGATCCGGGCGAGGAAGTGGGCCTGTTCCGCGCGCGCCTCGCGCACGAAGGGTGGACGCCGCGCGCCATCTGGCTCACCCACGCCCACGTGGATCACGTGGCCGGCGTCGCGGCCCTGCACCACGACCGCCTGCCGGTGTGGCTGCACCCCGCCGATCGCGCGCTGTATGACGGCTTCCCGGCGCAGGCCAGGATGTTCGGCCTCGCTGCGGCGCCGCCGCCGCCGCCCGACCACGAGTTCGCGGACGGCGGGAGCGTGAGCGTCGGGTCCTGTACCTTCCGCGTCGTGCACACGCCGGGGCACACCCCGGGCGGCGTCTGCCTGGTCGGACACGGGCTCGCGTTCGTCGGCGACACCCTGTTCGCAGGCTCCATCGGGCGCACCGACCTGCCGGGCGGCGATCTCACGGCGCTGCTGGCGAGCATCCACGAGAAGCTGTTCGCCCTGCCGGACGACACGGTGGTGCACGCGGGCCACGGCCCCGCGACGACCATCGGCGCGGAGAAGCGGGACAACCCGTTCGTGAAGCTCGTGCCCGGGATCAACGCCTGCCTCAAGTGCGGCGCGCCGGTCAGGGGCAAGCCGTGGGGGTGCAAGAATCCCTGCCCCAATTGCGGCCACGTCTACCCGCTCGGCGACTGCTCGGATTGAAGAACAGTTGCCAGTTGCCAGACGCCAAGTTGCCAGACGCCAAGTTGCCAGACGCCAAGTTGCCAGACGCCAAGTTGCCAGGCACCCTCTACCCCAGATCCCCATGAGCGGCCCCCGATCCCCAACGCCCAACCCCCGATCCCGTCTTCCGGTCCTCGGCCCCGACGACGTCGAGGGAGAAGTCCGCGCCATCTTCGACGCGTACCTCAAGGAGCGGGGGAACATCCCCAACATGTTCCGCACCGTGGCGCACCGGCCGAAGCACCTGGCCACGATGATCGCCCACTTCCGCACGGTGATGGGGGAGGGGACGGTGCCGCCGGTGCTCAAGGAGCTGCTGTCGGTGCGGGTGTCGCACCTCAACCACTGCCGCTACTGACTGGCCTCACACACCGCCTTGGCAAGGCGGCTGGGGGCAACGGACGCCATGGTCCGGGGCGTGAGGAGCGACGGCACCGGGGGGTTGGAGCAGTTCGAGCCGGCGTGGCGGGCCGCGCTGCACTACGCCGACGCGGTGACGCAGAGCGGCCATGCGGTGACCGACGAGGTGTACGCGTCGCTGGCCGGGTACTGGGACGCCGGTCAGGTCGTCGAGATCACGCTCGTAATCGGGTTGTTCGCGTACTTCAATCGCTTCAACGACGCGCTGCGCGTGGAGATCACAAAGTAGGGTGATTGCTCGGGCGCTCCTGGTCGCCTGCGCAGCGCTGGCGACTGGGAACCGTTGACAACTTGCCGTCTGGCAACTTCACAGTATCCTCTGAGTCACTTCTGATTCCTCGGATTGGTGGTATGGACACTCGCATCGAAAAGGACCCACTGGGTGAGCTCCCCGTTCCGGCCGACGCCTACTGGGGCGTCCAGACTCAGCGCGCGGTCCAGAACTTCCCCATCTCCGGCCTTCGGCCGCTCGCGGCGTTCGTGGATGCGGTCATCTGGATCAAGAAGGCCGCGGCGCTGACGCACCGGGAGACGGGGCGCCTGGAACCCAAGCTCGCCGACGCGATCGTGCGCGCGGCCGACGAGGTGCTGGGCGGCCGCCATCGCGACCAGTTCGTGGTGGACGTCTACCAGGCGGGGGCCGGGACATCGCACAACATGAACTGCAACGAGGTGCTCGCCAACCGGGCCAACGAGCTGCTGGGCGGGAAGCGCGGCGAGTACAAGCCGGTGCACCCGAACGACCACGTCAACATGGCGCAGTCCACCAACGACGTGATTCCGACGGCGATCCGGCTCGCGGCGCTGGCGCGTCTGGCGCCGCTGCTGTCGTCCCTGGAGGCGCTGGCCGCCGCCTTCGAAACGAAGGAGCGGGAGTTCGACGGGATCGTAAAGTCCGGGCGGACGCACCTGCAGGACGCGACGCCGATCCGGCTCGGCCAGGAGTTCGGGGCCTACGCCCGCACCGTTCGCCGCAACGCCGCGCGGCTCGAGCGCGCGGCCGGGGACCTGCGCGAGCTGGGGATCGGCGGCACGGCGGTCGGCACGGGTCTCAATGCGGAGCCGCGCTACCCCGATCTGATGGTGAAGCACCTGAAGGCGGCGACCGGGCTGGAGCTCCGGGCCGGGCAGGATCGCGTGCAGCTGATGCAGTCCATGGGGGATGCGGCGGCGTTCTCCGCGGCGCTGCGGACATTGGCCGTGGACCTGAACAAGATCGCGAGCGACCTCCGGCTCCTGGCATCCGGCCCCCGCACCGGGTTCGCGGAGGTGGCGCTGCCGGCGGTGCAGCCGGGCTCGAGCATCATGCCGGGGAAGGTGAACCCGAGCATCGCCGAGATGGTCAACCAGGTCTGCTATCAGGTGATGGGGAACGACCAGACGGTGGCGCTGGCCGCGGAGGCGGGCCAGCTCGAGCTGAACGTGATGATGCCGGTGATCGCGCACAACCTGGTGTTCGCGATCGAGATCCTCACGTCGGCGACGCGCGTGCTGGCCGAGCGCTGTGTGGTCGGCATCACGGCCGACGCCGCGATGTGTGCGCACTGGCTGGAGCGGAGCCCGGCCCTGGTGACTGCGCTCGCCCCGAAGGTCGGCTACGCCGAGGCGGCGAAGCTGGCCAAGGAGTCGCTCGCCAAGGGCGTCACGGTACGGCAGCTGATCGAGCAGAAGGGACTGCTCAAAGGGAAGGAACTGGACGAGGTGTTGAACTACCGGAAGATGACAGAAATAGGTATTCCGGGTTCAGAATAGTTGCCAGACGCCAAGTTGCCCGTGGTTACCAGTTGAGGGAGCCAATTGCCAGACTAGTTGCCAGAGGCCCCGCCGCGTAGCCGCGACGGGGCCTGTTCTGTCTCGGTCGTCTGGCGACTTGGAACCACTCACAACTTGCCGTCTGGCAACTCTCCCGAAGTCCCCACTCTCCACACCGCCATCCGGCGCTAGTGCGTCGCGATCCTCATCGCATTCGGATTGACGCGCCATTCGCCCACGCGCACTTCCTGCTTGTACATGTCCGACATGTCGGTGATGGTCGCCATCCACCAACGGTTCTCCAGCGCTTCCTGCCGGTTGTGTGGCGGCCGGTACACGTCGTTGTCGCTCAGGTCGGCGCAGAAGACCACCTTGCCGACCGTCAGGTCGCTGGGCTTCGCGACGCCGGTCCGCCAGAAGTAGCTCGACCAGAAGCGCTCGCCCGCGTTCTTCCCCGCGCCGATCGCCATGAACTGCGCCTCTCCCTTCGTGCTGTCCGACGGGGGTCGCAGCATCCGGGCAAGCACCACCCACTGCCAGCCGCCGTTGTAGTCCTGGTCGGCGACGAAGAACTCGGAGTCGGCCAGAAACTGTTGATCGAGCCGTTGCTGGGCGTTCGCCGCGCGGCTGCCGAGGGCGAGCAGCGCAGCGGCAAGGAGAAGCGTGGTTCGGCGCACGGTATCACCTCGTCAGGAGTCTCGAAGGAACGGCAGTCACCGGCGCCTATATTGCTGCCCGGCTTCCGCCCCAAAAAGGGCAAAGCCGCTCGGGTATCGTTTCACCCCGCTCCGCTGCATACTTCTCCCCGCTGCAACCCGGAACGCGTGGAGAGGGGGCATGGCAGAAGGGCTGAAGCTCTCGGTCTTGGTGCCGGTCTACAACGAGCGCTTTCTCGCGGCGGAGTCCATCCGTCGCGTGCTGGCGGTCCGGCATCCGTCCATCCGCGAGATCGAGGTGATCGTCGTGGACGACGGCTCGACCGACGGCACCCGTGAGGTGCTGCGTGTCCTGGCCAAGGAGCACGCGGCCCTCCGGTACATCGAGCACGAGCGGAACCAGGGGAAGGGCGCCGCGCTGCGCACGGCGCTGGAGCATGCGACCGGCGACGTCTGCGTCCCGCACGACGCCGACCTCGAATACCATCCCGACGACTTCGGCGCGCTGATCCAGCCGTTCCTGAAGGAACAGGCGGACGCGGTTTTCGGCTCGCGCTTCCTCCCGGGCGAGTACCGGCGCGTCCTGCTGTTCTATCACAGCGTGGGCAACCGGCTGCTCACGACCCTGGTCAACATGCTCACGAACCTGAACCTGAGCGACATGGAGACCTGCTACAAGATGGTCCGCACCAAGCTGCTCAGGTCGATTCCGCTCCGGTACAACGATTTCCGCATCGAGCCCGAGCTGACGATCAAGCTGGCGAAGCGGGGCGCCGCGATCTTCGAGGCGCCCATCCGTTACTCGGGCCGCACCTATGCGGAGGGGAAGAAGATCGGGTGGCGCGACGGCCTCAAGGCGCTCGGCGCCATCCTCCGCGGCGCCGTCGTCGACGACCTGTACCTCAACGATCCGTACGGAGCGCACATCCTCCACAGCTTGTCCAAGGCGCGCAGGTTCTCGCGCTGGATGAGCGATGTGATCCGGCCCTGGGTCGGCCGCTCGGTGCTGGAAATCGGGGCGGGGATCGGCAACCTCACGGTGCATCTGGTGCCGCGCGACCGGTACCGCGCGACGGACATCAAC
>DATKLR010000023.1:0-5425 GCA_035542295.1 Gemmatimonadales bacterium
GTGAGGACCAGCTTCGCGCCGAAGCTCCACTGGTCGAGCCCGGGCACGAATGTCGCCGCCAGCGCGATCAGCGGCGCGGCGAGCAGCGCCGCCCACTCGGCCCAGGCGTTGACGCGCCACCAGAACCACCGGAGCAGCAGCACCGTCCCCGAGCCGTTGCCGACCAGGATGATGAAGCGAAAGATCTTGCCGACGTCCTGCATCGCCAGGCTCCCGGCCGCGGCGAGCACGGCGATGAGGACCGAGGCGGCGCGACCCGCCAGCACGAGCTGCCGCTCGGTCGCTTCGCGCGACACGAAGCGCTGGTACAAGTCGCGAACGATGTACGAGGCGCCCCAGTTGATCTGGGTGGAGACTGCGGACATGAACGCGGCGATGAGGGACGCGAGCACGAGCCCCAGGACGCCCACGGGCAGGAAGCGCAACATCATCAGCGGGTATGCGGTCTCGGGGTCCTTGAGCCCCGGGAGCACGACCATCGCCGCGAGCGCGACCACCACCCACGGCCAGGTGCGGACCACGTAGTTGATCACGTTGAACAGGACGGCCGCGCGCTCCGCGGACCGCTCGTCGCGCACCGAAGAGAGCCGCTGCACGAACATCCCGCCGCCGTCGGCGCCGCGATACGCCCACCACTGGATGCTCAGGTAGGCCAGGAACGTGCCGAACGGGAGCGCGGCGTTGCCGGGCCGCGGCACCAGGCGCAGCGCGTCGGCGTGGCCGAGCTGGGCCAGGCGCTCACGCAACGGCCCGAGGCCGCCCACCTCGTGCAGCGCGTAGCCGGCGACCAGCAGGGCCCCGAGGAGCGCGAGGGCCAGCTGGACGAAGTCGGTGGCGACGACGCCCCAGAGTCCCGCGGCCGCCGCGTACACCAGCACCAGGAGCACGATCGCGACCACCGCCCAGAGCTGCGGGTCTCCGGGGAGCGGCAGCGCGTCCATGACGCCGATCGACACGAGAACCTTCCGCATCGCCAGCATGCCGTAGCCGATGCCCAGGCAGTTGATGGGGATGGCGAGCAGGAGGGCGCGGGTGCCGCGGAGCACCGCGGCGGGCCGGCCGCCATAGCGCAGCTCGATCAGCTCGATGTCGGTCATGATGGTGGCGCGCCGCCACAGCCGCGCGAGCACCACCGCCATGAGCACGTGGGTGAAGGCGAAGCTCCACCACTCCCAGTTGCCGGCGATGCCTCGCCGCGCCACGACGCCCGTCACGTACAGAGGCGTGTCGACGTTGAAGGTGGTGGCCGCCATCGAGGCGCCGGCGAGCCACCAGGGAATCGCCCGCCCCCCGACGAAGTACTCCGCGAGGCTCCGGGAGCCGCGACGCGCCAGCCACATCCCGAGCGCCAGCGTGCCGCCCAGATAGACGGCGACGACCAGCCAGTCCAGCGCCCGCACTAGCCGGCCAGCAGCGCCTCGGCCGCTGCCTGCTGCATCACGGCGTCACCCGACCAGGCGCACAGGAGCGCTCCCGTGCCGGGCACGTCGGCCGCGAGGCGCGGGTGACCGAACAGAAGCGTGGTCGCGGGCCGCGCCAGGGCCGCCGCGAGACTGCGCCGGCTGTCGGGCGACAGCGAGGAGCGTCCCTTCCAGCTCTTGACGTCGCAGAAGACCAGCACCACCGGCTCGCCGCCGCGCTCGACGCGGACGCCGCGCGCGGCGAGCGCCTCCGCCACCGCCGAGCGGGCGGGCACCGGGTAGGGACCGCCGGCGTCGTCGTCCACCACCACCAGGTCCACCGCCTGCGGGGGGTGCGGGCGCGGGCCACGGAGCCAGCGCACTGCCGCCAGCGCCATCGCCGTGGCCGCCGAGCGATCTCGCGCGAGCGCCGCGTCGCTGAGGGCACACGGCGCCGCCGCTCGGCCCAGCGCCACCGTGCGGCGCGCCAGCGCCTCGTCGAGGACGTCCCGTGCCAGGTCGCCGCTCGCTGCGGCGCGCTCGAGCGCGGCGACCACCCCATCCAGGTCGTTGGGATAGAGCAGCAGGTCGCACCCCGCCTGGAGCGCGCGCACCGCGCCCGCGGCCTCCCCTCCCCCGGCACGCGCGCCTTCCATGATGAGCGCATCGGTGACCACCAGGCCGTCGAAGCCGAGGTCTTCGCGCAGCACGCCGCCCAGGATGGGACGCGAGAAGGTGGCCGCAGCGCCCGAGGGATCCAGCGCGGGATAAGCGACGTGCGCCGTCATCACGCTCCACACCCCGGCCTCGATCGCGCGCCGGTACGGGAGGAGATCGGCTTCCAGATCCTCGCGCCCCGCCGCCACCACAGGCAGCTCCGCGTGGGAGTCGGCGGTAGTCCGCCCGTGCCCCGGGAAGTGCTTGGCGCAGGCCAGCACCCCGCCGTCCTGGCAGGCGGCGACCCAGCGCGCGGCCGCCGCCGCGACCTGCCCGGGATCGGCGCCGAATGCCCGC
This sequence comes from Gemmatimonadales bacterium, assembly GCA_035542295.1. Taxonomy (GTDB): domain Bacteria; phylum Gemmatimonadota; class Gemmatimonadetes; order Gemmatimonadales; family JACORV01; genus Fen-1245. The sequence goes on from DATKLR010000023.1 coordinate 2,415, forward strand.
GTCTGCACGATCGGATTCGCGGGCTCGGCGTCGAGGTCCACGACGGGCGCGAGCGCCCAGTTGACCCCCACGTCGCGCGCTTCCCGCGCGGTGATCGCCGCCGCCTCCGCCACCGCGTCCTCGCCGAGCGCCGCCACGGCCTGCGCCGGGGGCAGCGGGGTGAGGCCGCGCACCTGCTGCCCCGCCCCGCGCTCGAAGTCCGCGGCGAAGAGCAGTGGATGCGGCGCGGCCTCCGCCAGCTCGCGGGTCAGCCGCTGCACGGCGCTCCGCTCGCCGCCGAAGAGGATGAACCCGCCGACGCCGAGCGACAGCGCCGCCTCCGCAGCCGGGAGCGCGGGGGCGAATCCGCGGTCGGCATCCCAGCGGATCGCGGGGAGCACCAGGGCGGCGAGGGGCTTCACGCCGGCGTCACCGTGCCGAGCACGCGCGGCCCGTCGGCTCCGGTGGCGGCGGGCTCGTTGCCCGCGCGGCCGGTCCGGGTCAGGTGTCCGAGGAACGCGAACGCGGCCGCCTCCTTGGCGTCACCGTCGAAATAGAGCGCGTCGAACCCGCGGTGCTCGGGGCCGCGCCACGCCTCCTCCACCGCGCGCACCAGCGCCGGGTTCCGGGCGCCGCCGCCGGATCTCACCACATCGAGCGGGCGCAGCGCCGGCGGGATGAATCGCTCTGCCGCGTCCCCGATCGCCCGTGCGGTCACCGCCACCGCGGTCGCGACCGTGTCGGCGGGGGACGCGCCGTGCTCCCGGCACAGCCCGATCAGGCGGTGCGCCCACGCGACCCCGAATACCTCGCGGCCGGTGGAGCGCGGCGGCGCCTCGCCGAAGAACGGATGCGCCAGGCACTCCGCGACTGCGGCGGCGACCGCCGTGCCGGTGCGCGCGATCGCGCCGTCCTCATCGAATCGCCGGCCGGGATAGAGGCGCCGCACACACTCGTCGATCACCATGACGCCGGGACCCGTGTCGAGCGCCAGCACCGGCGCGTCGGATCCGCGCGCGGGCACCACGGTGAAGTTCGCGATCCCGCCCAGGTTGAGCAGCGCCCGCGGCCCGTCCTCCCGCGCGAACAGCAGCCGGTCGGCGCGCGGCACCAGCGGCGCGCCGTGGCCTCCGGCAGCGACGTCGCGCGAGCGGAAGTCCGAGACCACGCTCACGCCCAGCCGCTCGGCGATGACCGCCGCGTTCCCCAGCTGCAGGCTGGCGCGTCGCGGCTCGTGCCAGATCGTCTGGCCGTGGGAGGCGACGAAGTCGAGCGCGGCGGCCTGCACGCCGCCCCGCTCCAGCGCCGCGAGCGCGGCCTCGGCGAACCAGCCGCCCAGGTCCGCGTCGATCAGCGCCAGCTCGCGCGCGCTCCCGCCCGCGATCGTGTTGGCGATCCGGTCGCGCTGAACGTCGCTGAACGGGGTGGTGACGAAGGCGAGCAGCTCGAGTGCGAATGCACCCGGCGAGGGCTCGGCGATCCGGACCAGCGCGGCGCTGATCCCGTCGAGCGAGGTACCCGACATCAACCCGACCGCCAGCACCGGACGCGGCACGCCGGCCACCTCTAACCCCCGGCCGCCGGCCACGGAGGGGGAGGCGGCGGCTCGCCTACCGCCCGCCGCGCATAGCCGCCGGCCTCCCGCAGCAGCCGCTCCGCCTCGGCGCGGTCCACGCGCCGCTTCAGCATCACGATGGCCGTCTTGACGTGCCCCGCCGCCTCCCCGAGCGCGCGGCGCGCGGCCTCGCGCTGAACGCCGCACACCTCCATCACGATCCGCTCGCCGCGGTCCCTGAGCTTATCGGAGAGCGCGACGAGGTCCACCATCAGGTTCCCGTAGGCGCGGCCCATCCGGATCATCGCTCCGGTCGTCACGGTGTTGAGCACGAGCTTCGTCGCCGTACCTGCCTTGAGGCGTGTGGAGCCCGTCACGGCTTCTGGTCCGACCTTCGGGAGGATCGCCAGGTCCACGCCGGCGAGCACGTCCTGCGGGGGATCGGTGCAGGAGAGCAGGATCCTTGCCGCGCCCCGCGCCGCGGCCCGCGCCAGGGCGCCGCGCACGAACGGGGTCGTACCGCTCGCCGCGATCCCGAAGACCACGTCTCCGGCGCGCACCTCCTTCCCGTCCACCGCCGCGGCGCCGGCATCGAAGTCGTCTTCCGCCCCCTCGGCGCTGCTGACCAGCGCCGCCGCCCCGCCCGCGATGATCCCCTGCACCATCTCGGGCGGCGTGCCGAAGGTCGGCGGGCATTCGGCCGCGTCGAGCACGCCGAGGCGACCGCTGGTGCCGGCGCCCACGTAGATCAGCCGACCGCCGGCGCGGAACGCGCGCTCCACCATCTCGATCCCCCGCGCGACCGCCGCGCGCACCGCCCAGACCGCCTCCGGCACCTGGCGGTCCTGCTCGTGCATCAGCGCGACGATGCGCGCCGGATCGGCGAGATCGATCTCGGCCGTGGCAGGGTTCCGCTGCTCGGTGAGCCGCGGGTCGAGCGGCGCGCGGGGCGTATCCATGGCGGCGGCGGAATCTATGCTGCGCCCCGCGGCGGCGCGATCACACCCCCGACGGCGGCATCAGTGTCGCGGCTCGGCTGCGGGCGCGGCCGGGCGCGCGAGCGCGAGGAACCACACGAACCCCACGATGAACAGGATGTCACACACCGCAAACCACGCGAAGGTCACGTGGGGCAGCTGGCCGATCGCCAGATAGTAGAATACGACCCCGGTGTAGATCACCTTGTAGATGACCCCGACCAACACCAGATCCGTGTTGCGCATCATGTCCCGGAAGACGAACCAGTACCCGATGCCCTGGACGAAAACGAAGCCGGCACTCAGGTGGAGATACGAGGCATTGGCCGGAAGCTCGGCCCCGAGCATCCGGTAGATCGGCCGGTACAGCAGGAAGAAGGCTGCACCGAGGAGGCCGTCATACAGGGCCGCCACCAGGAACAAGGTCTTGAACCGGCTCATGGCCCCGCTTCCCGCCAATTCCAGTTTCGTTGACATGTTCCGTTCCCTCCTCGCGATCA
>DATKLR010000024.1:0-11624 GCA_035542295.1 Gemmatimonadales bacterium
AGGAGCAGATGGTGTTCGCCGAGGCCACGGTCGCGCTGCCGCTGGTGGCGGGGTACGCGTATCACAAGGGCGCGTGGCGGGCGCGCACGGCGAAGAATTATGCGAAGCTGTTCGCCGGCGAAGCCGCCAGGATGGGAGACTAGAGACGGGAGTGGTCGGGATAGTTGCGAGACGGCGAGTTGCGAGCGGTTACGGGGGAAGAGGGTGCGGGAAAGAGGTAAGCCTCGCGTAGGAAGGATCACGCACCGATGATCGACCGCCCCACGTTTGCGGCGTGGGGCACTTCAAGCAGCTCAAAGCGTGGGAGCACGCGCAGTCGGTGGCGGTCCTGTCGAAGGCCGCGATCGGCCAGTTGCCTTCGCACGAGGCCAACGCGCTGGCGGACCAGTGGCGCCGCGCCTCCTACAGCGTCGCCCTGAACATAGCCGAGGGCGCGAGTCGCCGTGGAACGAAGGAGTTCAGGAAACACCTCGACATTGCCCGCGCCTCGCTGCACGAACTCGAGGCAATCATGGAGCTGGCGGTCTCACTCGGCTACTTCCGACCGGAGGAGCTCGCGAAACTCGAGGCGACGGTGGACGAGTGCGCCAAGACGGTGTTCGGTCTCATGCGCAAATTCAGCGACGCCCCCTCACCACCTCATCCCTGAAGTCTCATAACCGCTCGCAACTGGCCGTCTCGCAACTGGCCTGCCTACTCGTCTCTGATTTCTGTCCTCTCTCCGCGCCGCAGGGTGATCACCGCGACCTGCGCCGCGTGTCCGAGCCGGAACGGGATGCCCCAGTAGCCGGTGCCGGGGTGGATGTAGAGCAGCGAGCCGCCCCGCGCGTGCGCGCCCATGGCCAGCTCGAGGAAGGGACTCGCCAGGCACCAGCCCAGCCGCGGAAAGGCCAGCTGGCCCCAGTGCGTGTGCCCGCTCAGAGTGAGGGCGACGCCGCGCTCCGCGAGGCCGGGCCAAAGTGCGGGGTTGTGCGCCAGCGCGAGGACGAAGCCGCCGCGCGGCACGTCCCCGAGCGACCGCTCGATGTCGGGACCCACTTCAGCGCCGGGCCCGCCTGCGGGATCGCCCGTGCCCGCCACCCAGATGGTGCCACCGTTGCGACGCGCCGCGACCGACCGGTTGACCAGCAGATCCAGCGGGAGAGCCTCGAGCCGCGGGCGCAGCTCCCGCCACCCCGTGTACACCTCGTGGTTGCCCGGGATCGCGTACACGCCGAGCGGCGCCGCAAGCGAGCCGAGACCCGCGGCGTACTGCTCGACGTCGCGTGGGAAATCGTCCACGAGGTCGCCCGTCACCGCGATCAGGTCCGGCCGCGCGGAATGCACCGCCTCGCGCACGCGCTCCAGGTAGCGGCGCGACGTGTGCGGTCCCACGTGCAGATCCGAGATCTGCGCGATGACCAGGCCCTCGAGCGCGAGCGGAAGATCGGGGAACGCGGCCACCAGACGGCGGACCTCGAGCCGGCGGCTGCCGACATACCCCGCCACCCAGAGCACCGTGACCAGCACCCCGGCCCCCAGCTCGGCCGCGCGGCCCCACGCGGCGGCGCGGCCGAACGGTAGTCCCGCCAGGGCCGCCACGAGAGCGACCGGCGCCAGCAGGAGGACGAAGAACTGCGCGTACCAGAGCGGGCGGAAGACCAGCAGGCGCAGCGCGGCGCCCGCGTATGCGCCCAGGGCGCGGGTCAGGATGAAGACGCCGAGGGGCACCAGCGTGAAGAGCAGGTAGATCAGCGTGACGGTGGACGCCCCGCCGGGAAGCAGCGGCGCCGCCAGCGCCCCCACCACGGCCCAGCTCGCGGTCAGCACGGCGAGGACGATGAGGACGAACGCCGCGATCCTGCGGCGCTCCCGGGCGGCCTCCGCTGGCATTCCCGTGCCGGTCATGGGCGGGTAATCTACACGACCAGATGACACACCCCGCAGACGGCCGACACGCCGCCTTCCAGGCGGAAGCCCTCCAGCACCTCGACGCGGTGTACCGCTATGCGTACGCGCTCACTCGGGACCAGTCGGAGGCGGAGGATCTCACCCAGGACACCTTCCTCCAGGCGCTGCGGCATTGGGAGCAGTTCCGTCCGGGAACCAACGCCCGGGCCTGGCTGTTCACCATCTGTCGCAACCTCTTCCTGCGGCAGCGGGAGCGCCGGGCGCGGGAGGAGCCGACCGAGGCCGCCGTGCTCGACGGCATCGCCAGCACGGCCCAGGCCTTCGCCGCTCCCGCAGACGCGGGCCGCGCCCTGTTCGACGCGCCGGAGCTGGGCGACGTCATTCGAAAGGAGCTGGACAAGCTGCCGGCCGAATACCGGGAGGTCGTGGAGTTGTCGGACCTGCAGGACCAGTCCTACGCCGACATCGCGCAGGTGCTCGGGGTCCCGCTCGGCACGGTGAAGTCGCGGCTGTTCCGCGGCCGCCGCCTGCTGCAGGAGGCCCTGGTCGACTACGCGCGCGACGCCGGGCTCCTTCCGCCGCCCGGGAGCGACGCATGAGCGACTGCCAGAGCGTGATCCGGCAGCTGTGGGAGTACCTCGACGGGGAGCTGCCTGCGGGTGAGGCCGAGGAGATCCGCGAGCATCTGGCGGCGTGCGCCCACTGCTACCCGCAGTACGAATTCCAGCTCCGGTTCCTGGACGCGCTGGTGAAGGCGTACGCGGCACGGGAGGTGCCGCATCCGGAGTTCGTGCGCCGCCTCAGGACGACGCTGGACGCCATCGGCGACGATCTGACGTAGCGCCGGACCGGAGAGCGGCCCGGACGGCGGTTGAGCGCTCCCGCGCCGCCGCAAGCCCATCCGGCCTTGGAAACAGTCTTCCGCGCCGCCCGCACTCTGCCGCCCGGTTGAGGGGCACCCCGCCGCGCCGTACATTGGTGCCCGCATGGACGTCCGCGGCATCAGACTGCATCGCCACCCGGCGATCGATTTGTCCGCGCTGGCCGGAGCGCTCGTCGCCGCGTTCCTCTTCCTGCGCCTCGCTGGGGCCCACGCGGACCGGGTGTCGATCCCCAAGACCGTCCCGCAGTTCGACGGGGACTCCGCGTTCCTCGCCACCCGCATCCTCGCCCAGAGCTTCGGGAACCGAGTCACCGGAAGCCTGCACGCCCAGGATGCTGCCGCCTACATCGCGGCCCGGTTCCGTGCGCTCGGCCTGAGACCCGAGCGGCAGGACTTCCCGATCGTCATCAAGAGCGTGCTGCTGCGCGGCAGCAACATCTTCGCCCGCAGCCGGGGCCGGGAACCGGGGACGATCATCGTCCTCGCCCACTACGACGGGCAGACGACATCCGACCAGTCCGCGGGGGACAACGCCGCGGGGGTCGCGGCGCTGCTCGAGCTGGCGCGCGTCCTGGAGCACGAAGGCCACCACCGCACCATCGTGTACTTCGCCGCCGATGCGACCGAATGGGGGATGGCCGGCAGCCGGCATTTCATCGAGCTCCTCGACGATCCCCGGCAGATCGTCGCTGCGATCTCGCTCGATCACATCGAGAACGGCCCGGCGGGCGGGATCCTCATCGGCGGCGAGGGGATCGAGGACGATTACGCGCCGCTGTGGCTCCGCCGGGCGGCCGCCGAGGCGTTCCGGGCCGGCAGCGTGCGCACGTCGGACGTCGGGACGCTGGAGGAGTGGATCCATCGCACGCTCGGCGTCACGCTGACGGATCAGGGCCCGTTCATCGACGCCCGGGTCCCCGCGATCAACCTCGAGGTCGAGTCGCGCCGGCCGGACTACGCCACCTTCCTCTACCACACGCCTGGCGACCGCTGGGAGACGCTCGACCGCCGCGCCTTTCCGCTGCTCGGGATCGGGACCGAGCGCATGGTCACGGCGCTCGACGCCGCGCCCCGGGCGCAGGGGCCCATGCACTACCTCGGACTGGGCGGCGACCGGATGGTGAAGGGATGGGCGATCCTCCTGGCGGCCATCGCGCTCTTCATCCCCCTCGGGCTCGCCACCTGGGAGGCGTGGGAGGCGGCCCGCTCCGATCCGGCGTCCCGCCTCGCGCTCCGGTCGGAGCTGGTGCGCGCGGGGGGCTGGTGGCTCGTCGGCGTTGCGGGCCTCCTGGCGACGTGGTCCACGGTGCGCGTCGGGCTGCTGCCGGAGTACGACGGCGCGCCCCCCGCCGTGCGGGACCCGTTCCTCTACTCGACCCGCTGGCTGCCGGTGCTGGCCGTGCTCGCGATCATGGTGGTGGTGGGCTTGCTGCTGAACTCGATGCGCCGCAGGCCGGGGCTCACGCTCTCCCACCCGCTCGCCGGGCGGGCCACCGCCCTGACCACCTTGCTCCTGGTGGTGGTGGTGACGATCCTGCAGAACCCGTTCGCGGCGGTCTGGCTGTTCGTGCTGGCCGCGTGGCTCTGGCCTTGGATCGGCCCGACCCGGCACCCGCTCACCGGGGCGGCGAGCGGGCTGATCGTCCTCGTCAGCGCCGTCCCCCTGATCGTCGCCATCGCCGTGCTCGCGCGGCCGCTCAACGTCGGGGTGGAGATCGGCTGGTATCTCTTCCTGCAGGTCGCCTACGGCACGTGGAGCAGTCTGACGGTCGTGATGTTCGTCGTGATGCTGTTCGCCGCGTTCCGGCTTGTGGGGACGGCCACCGCCCGGCTGCTTCCGTCCGAAGGAGACTGATGCTCGACGAGCGTGCCCTGGCGTTTCTGAAGCGACTGCTCGACGCCCCCGGCCCGTCGGGGTTCGAGCGCGTGCCCGCGCGCCTGTGGCGCGAGGAGGCGGCGACCTTCGCGACGGTGGAGTCGGACGTCGCCGGCAACTCGATCGCGCGGCTCAATGCGGAGGGCAGGCCGCGGGTGATGCTCACCGGGCACCTCGACGAGATCGGGCTGATGGTCGTGCACATCGACGACGAGGGCTTCGTGCATTTCGCGGCGATCGGCGGCTGGGACAGCCAAGTGCTGGTCGGCCAGCGGGTGCGGCTCGAGGGCCGCGCCGGCCCCGTCGATGGTGTGATCGGCAAGAAGGCGATCCACCTGATGAAGACGGAGGAGCGGGACAAGGTTTCGAAGATCACGGACCTCTGGATCGACATCGGCGCCGCGACCCGTGCTGAGGCGGCCGAGCGGGTGCGGGTGGGGGACGTCGGCGTGCTCGCGGCCGCCCCGCTCGACCTGCCCAACCGGCGGCTGGTCTCGCGCAGCATCGACAACCGGATCGGCTCCTTCGTGGCTCTCGAGGCGCTGCGGCGGCTGGCGAAGAACCCGCCGGCTGCCGGCGTGCTGGCGGTGGGGACGACGCAGGAGGAGATCGCGTACTCCGGGGGCGGGGCGCGGACCAGCGCCTTCGGTCTCGAGCCCGACGCCGCAGTGGTCGTCGACGTGACGCACGCCACGGACTACCCGGGCGTGGACAAGAAGGAAGCCGGCGACTTCAAGCTCGGCTCGGGGCCTGCGCTCTCCCGCGGCTCGGCCGTGAGCCCCGTGGTCTTCGACCAGCTGGTCGCGGCCGCCGAGGCGGAGCAGATCCCGTACACGATCGAAGCGGCGCCGCGCGGCACCTCGACGGACGCGGACGCCATTCACACGTCGCGGCGGGGCATCGCCACCGGGCTGGTCTCGGTGCCGTGTCGCTACATGCACAGTCCCAACGAGATGGTCGCGCTGGACGACCTCGACCGCGCGGCGGCGCTGCTTGCCGCCTGGGCGCGGCGCCTGACGAGCGGCACCTCCTTCATCCCCTTCTGACGCAGCGGAGCCCCGCATGAGCGAACCGTTCAAGCCCTACGTGCCTGCCAACACCGACATGGCGGAGTTCTCGGTCCGCGCGCTGGTCATCGGACTGGTGATGTGCGTGGTGCTCGGCGCCGCCAACGCCTACCTCGGCCTCAAGGCGGGGATGACGATCGCGGCGACCTATCCCGCGGCGGTGATCGGCATGGCCGTGCTGCGCACCATGCGGGGATCCATCCTGGAGGAGAACTTCGCGCGCACCGTCGGCTCGATCGGCGAGTCGGTCGCCGCGGGCGCGATCTTCACGATCCCGGCGTTCTACATCGCGGGCATCTGGACCGATTTCGCGACGACGGGCCACTACCTGCAGTCCACCCTCATCATGATCGCCGGCGGGGTGCTCGGGATCATGTTCGTCGCGCTGCTCCGGCGGGTGCTGGTCGAGGACAAGGAGCTGCCCTTCCCGGAGTCGGTTGCGGCCTCCGAGATCCACAAGGCGGGGCGCAGCGGCGGCACCGGCGCCAAGTTCCTGTTCGGCGCGATGGGCATCGGCGCCGTCATCCAGGGGCTGGCGCAGATCAACCTGTTCACGTCGAGCTGGCAGAAGTTCGTGTCGTTCGCGCGCACGACCATCGGCCTCCGGTCGAGCGGCAGCGCCACGGGGCAGAGCGGCATGCTGCTCTCCTCGCCCTCGATCAGTCCGGCGTTCATCGGCGTCGGGTACATCATCGGCCCCAAGCTGGCCTCGCTGAACTTCGCGGGCGGCGTGGTGGCCTGGGGCCTGATGGTGCCGATCCTCACGTACTTCATCGCGCCGACCATCTTCACGGCCGGCGGGCCCGCGCCGACGGCCGACGCGTGGATCGCGCTGGCGAACAACGTGTGGTTCACCATCGTGCGGCCGATCGCCATCGGCGGGATGCTGATGAGCGCGGCGTACACGCTCTTCCGGATGCGCAACAGCCTGATCGCCGGCATCCAGCGGTCGGTCGGGGACGTGAAGAAGGCGGCGGCGGGGATCCCGGTCGGCGACCGCACGGAGCGCGACCTGCCGTTCAACTGGATCATGATCGGCATCCTGGCCACCGGCGTGCTGACCTTCTTCATCTACGACTTCTTCACGGGACACGCCGCCGGCGCCGCGCTCGTCGCGACGATCGTGATGATCGTCGCCGGCTTCTTCTTCGCCGCCGTGTCCGGCTACCTGGTGGGGATGATCGGCTCGAGCAACAACCCGATCAGCGGCCTCACGCTCTCCACGCTGGTGATCGCGGCGCTCCTGATGGTGGCGCTGGGGATGACGGGGACGAAGGGGGTGGCGGCGGTGCTCGGCGTCGCCGGGGTCGTCTGCGTGTCGGCCGCCGTCGCGGGCGAGATGCTGCAGGATCTCAAGGTCGGGTACATTCTGGGCGGCACGCCGTGGAAGATGGAGGTCGGGGACCTGCTGGGTATGGCGCTCGCCGCATCCGTGATGTTCCTCCCGCTGGTGGTCCTGCACATGGGGGACATCAGGGCCGGCCAGATGGCGGTGCCGCCCTATCAGGGCGGGTTCGGGGGCCCGATCCTCCCCGCCCCGCAGGCCAGCCTGATGGCGCTCCTCTCCCAGGGGATCGTGGGCGGCCACATGGCGTGGCCCCTCATCATCGTCGGCATCATGCTCGGCATCGCGATGATCCTGATGCGCGTGCCGAGCCCGATGCTGGTGTGCGTCGGGATGTACATCAATCTCGGCACGACCTTCGCCATCTTCATCGGCGGCGTCATCCGGGCGACCGTCAACTGGTTCACCGAGCGGCTGAAGCACAATGCCGCGCAGAAGGCCCGGGTGGAGAACACCGGGATCCTGCTCGCCGCCGGCCTGATCGCCGGCGAGGCGCTCATCGGCCTCCTGTTCGCGGCGCTGGCGTTCGGCAGCGTCAACTACGCCACATTCCTGGTGCCGAGCGGAGCCGTACTGGGGTTCTGGTTCGCGCTCGTGGTGCTCGTGTTCCTCGGCTGGCTGCTGGTGCAGGTCCCGCTCTGGAACGCCGGGGCGCCGGACCAGCCCGCGCCGCCGAGCGCGGTCATGTAGAGACCTTCGACTTCAGAGGAGAGCGATCTTAATGAGCAACGCCATTGAAGGGTTGAAGCCCGAGCTGGTGTGGAAGTACTTCGCCGAGCTGGCGCAGGTGCCGCGGTGCTCGAAGCACGAGGAGCGGGCCACCAAGTACGTCCTGGAGACGGCGAAGCAGCTCGGTTTCCAGGCCAAGGCGGACAAGTTCGGCAACGTCGTGGTGAAGATGCCGGCGTCGCCGGGCAAGGAGCGGGTGAACAGCGTCGCCCTCCAGGGGCACCTGGACATGGTCTGCGAGAAGAACAAGGAGACGGTGCACGATTTCTCGAAGGACCCGATCGAGCTGGTGCGGAAGGGCAACTTCCTGATGGCGAACGGCACCACGCTCGGCGCGGACAACGGCATCGCCGTCGCCACCAACCTCGCGATCATGGCGGACCGGTCGCTCGTCCACGGGCCGCTCGAGTTCCTCTTCACGGTGGACGAGGAGACCGGGCTCACCGGCGCGAGCAATCTCGCCGCCGACTTTGTCCAGAGCCGGACCCTCCTCAACCTCGACTCGGAGGAGGAGGGCGCGCTCTACGTCGGCTGCTCCGGCGGGCGCGACACGAGCGCGAGCTGGAAGACGGCGTGGGACGCGGCGCCCGCGGGCGCGGTGGCCGGCGCGCTCAAGGTGACGGGGCTCAAGGGCGGACATTCCGGCCTGGAGATCGACAAGGGCCGGGGCAACGCGGTCAAGATCGCCAACCGCGTCCTGCTGGCCCTGGCGCCGGCGGGCGCGCGCCTGTCCTCCATCGAGGGCGGCGACAAGCACAACGCCATTCCGCGCGAGACCGAGGCCCTGGTCTTCGTCCCGGCGAAACAGTGGGACGAGGCCGCCGGCATCGTGAAGAAGCTCGAGGCGGTTATCAAGGCCGAATACAAGACGGTGGAACCGGCTCTCACGATCACGCTGACGGCGCTGAAGGGGAAGAAGGGCAAGGTGTTGAGGCGCCCGATCCAGCAGAAGCTGTGCCGCACCATCTCGGCGCTGCCGCACGGCGTGACCCAGATGAGCCCGGACATCCCCGGCCTGGTCGAGACCTCGACCAATGTCGCCGCGATCCACACGAAAGCCGCGGCCGTCACCATGGCCACCAGCCAGCGGAGCTCGGTCGCCTCGGAGCTGGACGAGATCTGCGACACCGTGCGCTCCATCTTCGAGCTCGGCGGCGCGGACGCCCATACGTCCGACGGCTATCCGGGGTGGAAGCCGAACCTGCAGTCGCCCATCCTCAAGATCGCGAAGGCCACCTACCAGTCGCTGTACGGCAAGGAGCCCGAGGTCAAGGCGATCCACGCGGGGCTCGAGTGCGGCATCATCGGCGAGCGGATCCCGGGGATGGACATGGTGTCCTTCGGTCCCACGCTCGAGGGCGTCCACTCGCCCGACGAGAAGATCCACCTCGATACGGTCGAGAAGTTCTGGAACTTCCTGCTCGGCATCCTCAAGGCGGTGAACTGAGTCGGTACAGTTGCCAGACGCCAAGTTGCCAGTGGTTACCAGAGGCGAGTAACAGAAGAAACAGGCAAGGCCCCGCTTCGAAGCTGAGGCGGGGCCTCTTCTGTGACTGCAGACTCACGCCTTGGAACCACTGGCAACTTGGCGTCTGGCAACTACTCTGGATTCTGTTTCCACCTGACTCCGCGCATCGCTGCGGCCACCTCCTCGGAGCGGATGGGCGCGTCCGGCAACTTGAGGACCCTGCCGATTTCGGCCGTCGCGGGTGGGCGCAGGCTGAGCGCCGCGAGCGCGCCGGCATCGTACAGGAACTCCCGCGCCGGCCGGTCGGCCGCCAGGCGGCCGCTCTCCATCACCAGCACCCGTTCGGCAGTCTCCGCCACGAAGCCGAGATCGTGCGAGACCGCGAGTACCGTCACGCCGAGCGCGCTGCGGCGCCGGAGTGCCGCGACGACCAGCTCGCGCTGCGAGCGGTCGAGCCCGGCGGTCGGCTCGTCGAGGACGAACACGCCCGGCTCCATGGCGAGGACGCCCGCCAGCGCCACGAGCTTCCGGAGCGGGGCGGGCACGTCGTACGGATGCACGTCCGCGTAGGACGCGAGCGAGAGTTCTTCGAGCACGGCGTCGACCGGCCCGTGCCTTCCGAGGCGGCGCGTTCCGAATGCCACGTCCTCGCGGACCGATCGCGCGAAGAGTTGCTGGTCGGCGTGCTGGAAGACGTAGCCGATCCGTCGCGCCATCTCGTCCGGGCGCCTGAGCGCCACGTCCCAGTCGCCGACCGCGACGTGTCCTGCGGCGGGACGGATCAGTGCCACCAGCAGCCGCGTCAGCGTCGTCTTCCCCGCGCCGTTCTTCCCGACCAGCGCCACCGACTCTCCGCTGCGGATCGCCAGGGAAACGCCCCGCAGCGCCTCGACTTCCGCGTACGCGTAGCGGACGTCCTCGATGCGGAGATCCCAGCCGCTCATCGCGCGATGGCACCCGTGTCGGGGCCGGATCCAGCGGGCGGCGCATCGGAACTGTCGTGCGCACGTCCGCCGGCGTCGGGCGCGATCCGCGCCAGGAGCGCGGGCACGTCCAGCGGGTAGGGCGGCGGGCAGCCCGCAGCGCGGGCGAGGGACCCGACCTCGGTGACCGGGAGTACGTCCGCCGGCCGCCCGTCGGCGACGACGGTACCCTGCTCGAGGACCAGGGCGCGGGTCGCGACGCGTGCCGCCCGCTCGACGTCGGGCGTCGCGATGAGAATCGTCATGCCGTCCGCCGCGAGCGACGGAAGCAGCGCGTACAGCGCGTCCGCCGCCGCCGGATCGAGCTCGGCCGCGGGGTCGTCGAGCGCGAGGAGCTCGGGCCCGAGGGCGAGGATGGCCGCGACCACCACGCGCTGCAGCTCGCCGCCGGAGAGGTGCGCCGGATCGCGGCCGGCCAGGTGCGCTATGCCGAGCTGCCGGATCGCGTGCGACGCCGCCGCCCTCACCTCCGCGAGCGGACGACCCAGGGACGCGGGGCCGAACGCCACCTCGTCCTCGACGGTCGAGCAGAGCCCCGTCAGCTGCGTCCAGGGACGGGCGAACACGATGCCGCAGCGGCGCGCTCCGATCGTGCGGCTCCCGGCGAGGGTGCCGCCCACCAGCCGCGGCGCGAGGCCCGTCGCCACCAGGAGCAGCGTGGAGGCGCCCGCGCCCGCCGCCCCCGCGACCATCGCGATCTCCCCGGCCGTCAGCTCCAGCGACACGCCGCGGAGCGCCGCGCGATCGGCGCCGGGATGGGTGAACGTGACGCCCGCCAGCGCGAGGCGCGGCGTCATGCGCGCATCCTCCAGAACTTCCAGGCGTACGCCGCGGCGACCAGCAGGAGCAGCCCCCACCGCAGTGCCTGCTGCGGCCGGGTGTCCGGCGGCGGATCCAGCGGCGTGCGCCGGCCACCGGTCGCGGCACCGCGCACGTCCAGCGCCAGCACCTGCTCGTCCACCTCGGCGAGCGCTCCGAAGATCAGCGGGAGCGCCAGCGGCCCGAGCGCGCGGAGCCGCGCCGGCACCGAGCCTCCGAGCCTCAGGCCCCGGCACTGCTGCGCCTCGAGGATCCGCGCGGCGCGCTCCTGCATCCGCGGCAGCACCGTGAGCGTCGAGGCCAGGAGGAACGTCCGGCCGAACGGCACTCCGCGGGCCGTCATCGCCTCGACCAGGCGGTGCGGCGACGTGGTCGCCAGCGCCGTGAGGAACCCCAGAACGATCGCGGTCACCCGCCCGCCCAACACCAGCGCCCGCGCGATGCCGGGCGCCGAGAGCGACAGCGGACCGACGGCGACCCGCGGGTCCGCGCCCATGAGGCCGTACAGCACGAACAGCAACGCCCAGATCGGGAGCGACACCGCCAGCGCCGTGCGCGCGCTCG
>DATKLR010000025.1:0-2272 GCA_035542295.1 Gemmatimonadales bacterium
ATGCCGGGACGCGCCACGATGATGGGTCGGGCTCTGCTGGAGGCGCAGCCCGCAGGCCGCTCGCGCACGAACGCGCTGGTCGTCAGCTCCGGCCTGCTCGCGGCAATCGCCCTCGTCGACTACTTCACCGGCTTCGAAGTCCAGATTGCCGTCCTCTATCTCATTCCGATCTTCGTCGCATCCGCCAGGGTCGGCCGGTCGGCCGGAATGGTCTTCGCCCTTCTCAGCTCGGTGGCGGGCGTCGGGAGCGACCTGCTCGCCGGCCAGCGTTTCTCCTCGTGGCCGGCGCTGGTAATCGAGTTCGTGCTCCGTACCGCGCTCTTTCTCGTCTTCGTCGAGGTCATCGCGGCGCTGCGGCACGCGCTCGACCGGGAGAAAGAGTCGGCGCGGACCGACCCGCTCACCGGCGTGTCGAACCGGCGCCACTTCATCGAGCTGACGTCCGCGGCCCTCGCCTTCGCGCGCCGCTACCGGCGGCCGATGACCATCGCCTACCTGGACCTCGACAGCTTCAAGCAGATCAACGACCGGTTCGGCCACCAGACCGGCGACGAGGTGCTGCGGGCCGTGGCGCACACCGTCCACAACCGGCTGCGCGCGACAGACGTGGTCGGGCGCCTGGGCGGGGACGAGTTCGCCGTCTGCCTGCCGGAGACCGGTGCCGAGGCGGCGGCGCTGGTGCTGGGGAGGCTGCGGGAGGACTGTACCGCCGCCCTGCCCGAGAGCTGCCGCTCAGTGACCGTCAGCGTGGGGATGGTGACCTTCGCGTATCCGCCGGCCACCGTGGACGAGCTGCTGGAGCGCACCGACACGATGCTCTACGCGGCCAAGCGCGAAGGGAAGAACCGGATGGTCCACGAGGTGGTGCCGGCCTGACCTCCTAGACGAACAGCGACACGTCGGCGTCCGCGGCGAAATCGAGGAACGCGGTCGCCCCCGCGATGTCGGCCCCCGGCACGAGATCCTTCGCCTGCACACGCATCACGCCCATCGTCGTCGAGCACGCGAAGAGCTTCACGCCGGATTCCCGCGCGATCTCCAGAAACTGCGGGATGTCCGGCAGGTTCGCTCGCTTCATCCACCCCTTCATCATCCGCGTGGCGGCCGCCGTCATCCCGGGCAGGGCGCCCACCAGGTTCGGCACCGACACCGGCATCGCCGGGTTTCCGAGCGGTGCGACCTTCAGTTTCTTGTGCCGCTTCTTGTGCAGGATGTCGAGCCCGTAGAAGGTGAAGAAGATCCCCACCTCCCAGCCCAGACTCGCCGCCGTCGCCGCCAGGATGAGCGGCGGGTAGGCCCCGTCCAGCGTCCCCTTCGAGGCCACCAGCGCCAAGCGCCGGCGACCGCCGCCATTTCCTCCCCGTGCGTCCTGCCTCACTCGGCCTCCTTCCGCAGGTAGAACACCTGCACGCCGTCCCGCTCTACCGCCGAGACGAGCGTGAGGCCCCGCTGGCGCGCCAGCGCCGGGAAGTCGGCCAGCGACCCGGGGTCGGTGCACTGGACGCGCAGCACCTGCCCGGCCTGAAGCCGGCTCAGCGCCTGCGACGTGCGGTAGACCGGCAGCGGGCAGAGCAGACCCTTGCAGTCCAGCTCGGCGTCCGCGGCCGGCGCCGCGGCCTGCGCCACGTCCGACTGCGCGATGCGATCGGTCATCGGGGCTGCCCCTCCTCTCCCAGGTAGTCGGCGTAGAACGAGGCGTACTTGAGCCCGCCGTCCGGCGAGACGCCGACCGCGAGGCCGACGCTTTCCGCGTCGAGCCCGGCGATCGCCGCGACGATCGCGCCGGTCGATGGTCCGACGATCAGGCCTTCCTCCCGGAACAGCCGCTTCGCCATCGCGTAGGCCGGGCCGTCGTCCACGCGCACGACGTCGTCGATCACCGAGCGGTCGAGGATCGCCGGCGGCTTCGCCTCCTGCAGATTCTTGAGCCCCGGCAGCCGGTGGCCGCGCTGCGGCTCGACGGCCACCACCCGGATGCCCGGGTCTCGCTCCTTCAGGAACCTCCCGACGCCGCTGATCGTGCCGCAGGTGCCGTAGCCGGCGACGAACACGCGCACGCGGCCCTCGGTCTGCTCCCAGATCTCGGGGCCCGTCGTCTCGTAGTGCGCGCGCACGTTGTCGGGGTTGGCGTACTGGTTCGGCATGGCATAGCGGCCGCGGTGGGCCGGGCTCTCGGCGACGGCGCGGGCCAGGGCGATCGCTCCGTCGCGCGGATTGTCCACCGGGCAGAGGTCGTCGGGCGTCGGCATCACGGTGGCGCCCAGCATCCGCA
>DATKLR010000026.1:0-9772 GCA_035542295.1 Gemmatimonadales bacterium
CGCAACGCGCCGGTAGATCTCCTCCAGCGCCGCGCGCAGGATCTCTTCTCGACTCAGCAGATGCAGCAGGTGGATGCCGAAGATCCCGGTGTTCCGCTCGATCAGCGCGAGCGGCCGCACGCTCGGCGTCCGGAGCCAGGCGACGCCGGCCCGGAGCCAGTTCCGGCCCGCGCCCGGCATCGCGTCGCTCAAGCCGTAGAACACGTGGCGGCCCAGGGGCGCGAGCAGGCGCTGACAGGCCGCGGTGGCGCGACCCCCCACGGCGTCGAGCGCCACGTCGATGCTCCGCGGGCCAGCGAAGCGCCGGACGTCGCTCTCCCAGTCGCCGCGCGATTCGTAGCAGGCCGCGGCGCCCAGCTCCCGCACCACGAACTCGCGCTTCCTCGGGTGGCCGGCCGTGCCGATCACGCGGAGCCCGCCCTTCACCGCGAGCTGGGTCGCCGCCGTGCCGACGCCGCCCGCCGCGCCCAGGACCAGAGCGGTCTCGCCGGCTCGCGCGCGGGCCGCCTCGAACAGCGCGACCCAGGCGGTGAGGTAGGTGACCGGGACGGCGGCGGCCTCGACCGGCGTGAGTGCCTCCGGATACCGGAACAGTTGCGCCGCGGGGACGATCACGTCGCGCGCCTGTCCCCCGAAGCGGAGCAGGGCGGCCGCGCGGTCGCCCGCCCGCCAGCTGGTGACCGTCGCGCCGACCCGGACCACCTCGCCGGCGACCTCGAAGCCGGCGCTGTAGGGGCGTGGCGGCACGCTGCCATAGAGCCCGGCACGCATCAGGAGATCGGCGAAGTTCACGCCGGCCGCCCGGACTCGAAGGTGCACCTCGTCCGGGCCGGGATCGGCGAGAGGGACCTCCCGCTCGACCAGCGCCTCGGGCGGTCCGAGCCGCTCGATGAGGATGGCGCGCGTGGTACTCACGCTTCCAAGAGACTGGGCGCTTCGAGGTCGAGCAAGGGACATCCCTTCCAGCGGCCGGCTAGAATTCCCAGCTCACGCCAAACGACGGCAGCAAGGGGATCTGCTTGCGCGGAGACGCACTCGCGACGAGCTGGTTGCCACTGACGGAGTACGAGTAGCTGTAGCCGCGCGGATTCGCTCTGTTGAGCGCGTTGAAGAGATCGAGGAACGCTCGCAGCACGCCTCCCCGCAGCGGCCACTGCCGGCTCACCCTGAGGTCGAGGCGCTGATAGGCGGGCAGCCGCAGACCGTTGATGGGGCCGTAGGCGGTGCTCACGACGCGCCACCCCGTCGCGACGGTGTCCAGCGAGGGGGTGGTCGCCGTGTAGGGCCAGCCGGAGTGGAACTGCCACGCGCAGCTCAGGCGCCAGAAGGCGTCGGGCGCGTAGGTCACGTCCAGGTAGACTGTGTGGCGCTGGTCGCGCTCCCGAGGAACCTCGCGACCCTGGTCTTCGTCCACCGCCTGCGCCAGGGCGTAGCTCGCTGCCCAGTCGAACCGCCCGCCGAGCCGACGTTCCAGCAGCACCTCCACGCCGCGTGCCCGTCCCGTGCTGGGAGTGAACCGCACGCGGTCGGCCTGCAGCTCGGGCACGAGGTCCAGGTTGTCCCTCAGATTCAGGTACTCCGGCCGCAGCCGGGAGTAGCGCCGCTCGTAGGCCTCGAGCCGGAGCCCCACGCCCCCGGGAAGCTGTTGCTCGAGGCCCAGCACGCGGTGCTCTGCGCGCTCCGCGGGGTAGAAGGCGGTCTGGCCGTCGCCGACCGCGATCTGCTGGAGCCCCTCGGCCTGGTAGTAGATCCCCCACGCCGCGCGCGCGGTGGTCAGCCGATCCAGCGCGTAGGCGGCGTTGAGGCGCGGGCCGAGCGTGTGCTCGCCGGTGTAGGACTGACGGTCCCACCGCAAGCCGGCCTCGACGGTGAGCCGGGCCCAGGGCTGGGCGCGCACGGCCAGCCAGGCGCCCACAGTCGTGCCGCCGGGACTCAAGGTGGCCTGCGTCGTGTCTCGCGCGACGACGAAGCTATCGTTCCGGACGATGTTCTGGTCGAGCCAGCCCAGGTAGTCGTAGGAGCTGCCGAGTGACCTGACCTCGGCGCCCCACTTGAGCAGCGCGCTCTCGCTCATGGACCAGGACCACTCCTGCCTGAGCCCGGCGACGTCGAGACTGCGCACGTCGGCCAGGTGCAGGGTGTCGCTCTGGTGCTCTACCCCGTCGGCGAGGCGGCGCCAGGTGAGCCGCCCGAGCGTGGCTGTGAGGTTGGCGGAGACGCTCTGGCCCACGATGGCCCGCCACCCCAGCCAGGCGTAGCTGCTGCCGTAGCGGGTGCGGAGGCCCGGGTCCGTGGCGGTGGACCAGGTGAGGGCGTCGCCCGCCTGGAGCACGTGGAGCGAAACGGTGTGGCGCGGGCCGACGCGGTACTCGACCTTCCCGAAGACGTCGTAGTAGACGGGCGAGACGTCCGTGTTCGCCCCCGTCAGCTTGAGCGCGAGGTCGAGGTAGCCGCGCCGCGCGGCGACCAGCCACTGGCCGGCGTCCTTGGCGAACGTCCCGTGAGCAGAGGCTCTCACGCTGGTGATGCTCAGGCCCAGCGAGGTCCGCGGCCCCGGCGCGTTCCCGTCCAGCGAGTGCATGTCGAGCACGCCTGTCAGGCGGTCGCCGTACTCGGTGGTGAAGCCGCCGGTCGTGAGGTCGAGCGAGCCGATGGTGCCGACGTCGAGGATGGAGAGCGCGCCGTCGATGTCCTTCAGGTGGAACGGCTCGACGAGGTCCACACCGTCCAGCCGCGCGAGCACTTCCTCGTTGGGGCCGCCACGCACCCAGAACCGCGCCGACATGTCGCTCGCGCCAATGCCCGGCAGGCGTGTGATGGAGCGGTACACGTCCTCGCCGAGCTGCGGCATCGTCTGGATGTTCTCGCGCGTGAGCGTGGCCGTCGCGGCGGGCTGCGCGGTGAGCGCGCTGTAGCGGCTAGGGGAGACGACGATCTCGGCCAGCGGCACGGCGAGCGGCTCCAGGGCGAACTCGATGTCGGCCGTGCTGTCTGCAGCATCCACCCGCTGCGCGGCGGCGGCGAAGCCGATGATCCGCGCCCGGACGTCGTGCGCGCCGCGCGGCACGCTCCGGATCACGAACCTGCCTTCGGCGTCGGTCAGCGCCGCGAGCCCCGTGCCCACGACCGCGACGGCGGCGCCAGCCAGGGGCGCGCCGGTCATCTCGCGAACGGTGCCCGTGATAGTGCCCTGGCCGACGGCGCTCACAGGGGCGACCATCAGCAGAAAGGGCAGCAGGAGCGACTTGGTGCCGCGAAGGTGTTGGAATGCTCGCACGATCATGAATCCAGGGCCGCCGCGATCGGGGGTATCGACGGTCGCCCAATGTACGCGGGCGGCCCCCGTCGAACAGGACTAATGTTCGTTCGGAAATTGAGATGTGCCGGCTCGACGCCCTCATCCAGGGCATCGAGCCAGCCGACCTGCGGGCCAGGGCGCTTTCGTGCAAGGGATGCCGCGGGGCGGTGGTCCCCGATTATGTTTGTGGCCCTACACCGTCCACCAGGAGAGTCGCAGCATGCTTCGTCGTCCGACCCGCCTCACGGCGAGCGCGTTGGCGCTGCTGTGCGCCGCGGCCCTGTCCGCGCGCCCGGCCGCCGCGCAGGGGCGCCGCGCGAGCCGCCCCGCGGGCAAGATCACCGTCACCTGGCTCGGCCACGCCGCGTTCCTGGTCACGTCACCCGGCGGAACCCAGATCCTGATCGACCCATTCCTGCGCCAGAATCCGTCCACGCCGGACTCGCTCAAGGACACCTCGCGCTACCACCCGGCGGCGATCCTGGTGACGCACTCCCACTTCGACCACACGGCCGACGCCAGGGCCATCGCGCAGGCGAGCGGCGCCCCGATCGTCGCGTCGTACGACTGGGCGCAGACGCTTGGCCTTCCCGGCAGCCAGGTGATCGGCATGAACGTCGGAGGGACGGCCAAGGTCGGCGACGTGGTGATCCACGCCGTGCCGGCGATGCACGGAAGCGTGCCCGACGGCCGGCCGCTGGGCTTCGTGCTCGAGTTCACCGACGGCCGGCGGCTCTACGACACCGGCGATACCTGGATCTTCGGCGACATGTCGCTGATCCAGGAGGCGTACCACCCGAACATCATCCTCCTGTGCGTGGGCGGCGGGCCGTACACCGAAGACCCGCACGTGGCGGCGCGGGCGGTTCGCAAGTACTTCCGGCCCGCGGTGATCATCCCGATGCACTACGCGACCTTCCCGGGTCTTGCGACCGCGGCCGACGTGCGCGCGGCGTTCCGCGGCGACCGCCGGCTCAAGGTCATGACGCCGGGCCAGACGCTACAGCTCTGAACTGGCAGTAGCTCACTCGGGTTTAGGCGTGGCGGAGCGGGGAGCGGTGGCGCAGATTGTGGCCGCCGCTCTTCGTCTTTCCACGACAAGGACGCCACATGCACCGGAAGATCCTGTACGCCGCCGCCGCGCTGACCCTCGCCCTGTCCGCGGCCTGCGGCCGCGCGGGCGACAAGTTCCCCGCGCTCGCCAACGACTTCGTCTTCACCACCCTGAGCTTCTCGCCATCGGGCGCGACGCAGGTGGGGCTCCACGTCTACGTGGCCCCGAAGACCGGGGACACCCTGCGGCTCGACGGGATGCTGGACGATTTCTCGTCCGCGGCGATCGCCCGCGAGAGGGCGTACTACCGGAGCGTGGACTCCCAGCTCACGGCCATCGGCCGCGATCGGCTCGACCCGCAGACGCAGGCAGACTACGACCTGCTCTACAACGGGATGAAGTTCGCGGCGTTCAGCCTCGACAGCGAGCGCTTCTACCAGCGGAAGCCGCAGCTCTATCCCGAGGTGCTGGGGAGCGCGCTGTTCGCGAACATCAGCCTCGAGTACGCCGACACGACGACCCGGGCGCGCGACCTCACCGCGCGGCTCGAGAAGGTGCCGTGGTTCGTCAACGTCGCCGTGCTGAACCTCAACGCCTCGAACGACGTCTACCGCAAGGTGGCCCTGGACGAAATGAGCGGCGTGGTGGACCTGATCAAGGGTCTCGGCGCCTCGTTCGTGAGGGGCACGCCGTCGGAGGCGCGCTACCAGGCGGCCCAGGGTCCGGCGCTCGCGGCCCTGGCGCACTACGCGGCGTTCGTGAAGGACACGCTCCCCAAGAAGGGGACGTCCGACTGGCGGATGGGCCGCGCGATGTTCGATCAGAAGTGGAAGTACTACCTGCAGGCATCCGTCACGCCCGAGGAGATGCTGAAGTCGGCCGAAGACAGCATGCGGACGATCCGACACGAGATGCTCCTGCTGGCGGGACCGCTGCACGCGTCGTGGTTCCCGGGCCACAAGCACACCGGCGACAGCGCCGCGGTGCTGAACGCGGTCGTGGGCGAAGTGCTGGCGCGGATCGGCCAGGACCACACCAACCGCGATTCGCTGGTCGAAACGGGCCAGCGTACCGTGGCCGACCTCGAGAAGTTCGTGGTGGATCACCGCGTGCTCTCGGACACCGACTTCTCGAACCTCAAGGTGATCCCGACGCCGGTGTTCGAGCGCGGGATCTACGGCGTGGGCGGCGCGGTGTTCGCGCCGGCGCTCCAGCCCAAGCTCAGCTCCTTCTACTGGGTGACCCCCGTCCCGAAAGAGTGGCCGGCGGCGCAGGCGGAGGCGAAGCTGCGCGAGTACAACCGCTACAAGATGCTCTCCCTCACGATCCACGAGGCGATGCCGGGCCACATCGTGCAGGGAGACTACGCCAACCGGGTGACGCCCGAGTGGCGGCGCCTGCTCCGGGTGGTCTTCGGCCCCAACAGCTACATCGAGGGGTGGGCGGTCTACGCCGAGCAGATGATGGAGGCGCTGGGGGAGAACGGCGGCGACGCGACCAAGGCGCATCTGGTCGCGCTCAAGGCCGACCTCCGGCTCTATTCCAACGTCATTCTCGACGTCCGGCTCCACACGCTGGGGATGAACGGCGACAGCGCGGTCGCGCTGATGGTGCGCGACGCCTTCCAGGAGCGGCCGGAAGCGGTGGCGAAGCTGCAGCGCGCCCAGCTCGACTATGTGCAGCTCAACACCTATCCGGTGGGCCTCAGGGAGTGGTGGGACTTCCGGCGGGCGGTCGAGGCTGAGGAGGGCAGCGCCTTCAACCTGTGCCGCTTCCACGATCGGGCGCTCTCCTACGGCCCACTCCCGGTGCCGGCCGTGCGGAAACTCTACTTCGCGAGGGTCGCGCCGACTGCGACGATGCCGCCCTCGCGCTGCGAGGTGGCCGCCAAGTAGGCGCAGCCTCCCTCGGAATGCCAACGGCCGCCCGATCCGGGTGGCCGTTGCGCGTTCGGGCCTGCGCGGCCATAAATTCCCGAATCACTCTGTCGGAGATGTGACATGCGCAGGATCGTGCGGATCCTCGTCTGCGGCGGGTTGTTGCCCCTGGCCGCGATTCCTCTGGCTGCCCAGTCGCCGCGGCAGACCGCCGTCCTCGCGGGCGGCTGCTTCTGGGGCATCCAGAACCTGTTCGAGCACGTGAACGGCGTGACGCGGGTCGTGGCGGGCTACGCCGGGGGCAGGGCGGAGACGGCCAGCTACGACCGGGTGAGCAGCGAGACCACGGGGCACGCCGAGTCGGTGCAGATCACGTTCGATCCGTCGGTGGTCTCATACGAGACGCTGCTCGACGTGTTCTTCACGGTGGGGCACGATCCGACTGAGCTCAACCGGCAGGGACCGGACGTCGGCGCGAGTTACCGTTCGGCGATCTTCTACATGGACGAAGAGCAGCGGCGCGCGGCCGAGGCCGCGATCGCGCGTCTGGCGGCGGCGCATGCGTACGCGCGGCCGGTCGTGACGCAGGTGGTGCCGTTCAGCGGGTTCTACCGTGCGGAGGAGTACCATCAGGACTTCGCGACCCGCCATCCGGACTATCCGTACATCGTGATCAACGATCTGCCGAAGGTCGCGCACCTCCGCGACAGGTTCCCCCGCCTGTACAGGGAGATGCCGGTTCTGACCTCGTCCCGCTGAGGCGGGGCGGCGTCTTACCCTCCCGCCCGCCGCGCACTAAGCTAGGGCCGTGGCGACGATCGTGGAGGTCATCATGGCGTTCATCCTGACGACGGGCGCGTTCGCGGCGGGCGGCAGCATCCCGTCCAAGTACACCTGCGACGGCGCGGACGTCTCGCCCGCGCTGGCGTGGAGCGGCGCGCCGCCGGGCACGGCTGCATTCGCGCTGATCGCGGACGATCCCGACGCGCCGGCCGGCACCTGGGTGCACTGGGTGCTGTTCAACCTCCCGGGCACGCTCACGGCCCTGCCGGAGGGCGTGGCGAAGACGGAAGCCCCTGCGGACCTGGGCGGCGCGCTTCAGGGCCGCAACGACTTCCGGCGCATCGGCTACGGCGGCCCGTGCCCGCCCCCGGGCAAGGCGCACCGCTACTTCTTCAAGCTCTACGCCCTCGGCGCGGCGCTGCCGCTCAAGGCCGGGGCGACGAAGCAGGACGTGGAGCGCGCGATGCGCGGCCACGTGCTGGCGGAGACGTCGCTGATGGGCACCTACGCGCGCCAGCGGCGGTAGCCGAGTCGTTCGAGACCGATAGCCCGCGCCCGACGAGTGCTGTACCGCGCTCTCGCCGATCTCGTTCTGCTCCTCCATCTCGCCTTCGTGCTGTTCGTCGTTCTCGGCGGGCTGCTCGTGCTGCGCCGGCCGAAGCTCGCATGGCTCCATCTTCCCTGTGCGGCCTGGGGCGTCCTGATCGAGTTTGCGGGGTGGATCTGCCCGCTCACGCCCTGGGAAGTCTCGCTGCGGATCCGGGGCGGGGAAGCAGGCTACGCGGGAGGCTTCATCGCGCACTACGTCACGGCGGTGCTCTATCCCGCCGGGCTGACACGCGGCGTGCAGGTGGGGCTCGGTTCCTTCGCCCTCCTCCTCAATCTGGCCATCTACGCCTGGATCGCAGCGCGGCGCCGCCACGCGCGGGCCTGAAGCGCAAACTCCGACAGCTTTGCTCGGTCTGGCGCCCGCCAGCGGTTTGCGAACGGGGCGCAGGGGCCATATTCGGTGAGGCAGCGGGTCAGTCCATGGAGCGGAGGTGACCCATGCCCCTCGAGCGCTTGAAGCAGTTTCTCGACGCCAACGCAGTGAAGTACGTGACCGTGAAGCACTCCCCGGCCTACACGGCGCAGGAGGTCGCCGCCCTCGCGCACGTGTCCGGGAAGGAGTGGGCGAAGACGGTGATGGTGAAGCTGGACGGGAAGATGGCGATGGCCGTGGTGCCAGCCTCGTGCAGGGTCATCTTCGACCTGTTGAAGGACGCAGCGGGCGCGCGCGCCGCGGAGCTGGCCACGGAGCAGGAGTTCCGCGACCTGTGTCCCGGCTGCGAGGTCGGCGCGATGCCACCCTTCGGCAACCTGTTCGGGATGGACGTCTACGTGGACGAGGGGCTCGCCGCGGACCCCGAGATCGCGTTCAACGCGGGCTCGCACACCGAGATGGTCCAGCTCCCGTTCGCGGACTTCGTGCGGCTGGTGAAGCCGAAGGTCGTGAGGCTGGCCCGCTAGGGCGACGATGCGGCGGCCGCACTGCGACGCCACCGGCTTCGGCTGGATCGAGATCGACGGCCAGCGCTACGAGCACGACGTCCTGATCCGCCTCGGCGGGAAGATCAAGCGGCGGAAGAAGAAGCTGTCGAAGCAGGTCTACGGGACGTCGCACACCCTCTCGCGCGCCGAGGCCGAGCACGTCTTCGAGGAGGGGGCGCGGGTCCTGATCGTCGGCACGGGGCAGGACGGCTGCGTCTCCCTCTCACCGGAGGCGGCGGAGTACCTGACGAAGCGCGAGGTCGAAGTGCGCCTGCAGCGGACGCCCCAGGCGCTCGAGGCGTGGAACGCTGCGGGGAAGGACACCGTCGGGCTCTTCCACGTAACCTGCTAGGACTCTAGGGCCGCCCCCGGCTCTGGCCCAGCACAATCCCGCCCGCGATGAGGTGTGCCGTCCGCAACGGCTCGGGGATGTGACTGTGCACCGCCAGCCGCCCGATCACATCCGCCGCCTCCTCGAGCGTCATTCCGACTCTCTGGACGTACACTCCCGCCACCCAGTCGACCGGGCCGAGGCGCTCGATCAAGCGCCACTTCCGTTCGCCGCCCGGCACGCGCGCCAGCAGGGCGCGCCGCACCTTCTCGAGGCGGGGCCGCTTGCGCACCACGACGAGGACCGGCAGCCCCAGCACCCGGTGCAGCGCTTCCACGTCCACCACGTTGAACCCGGCCAGCGCGATCCCCTGGAGCATCACCAGCTGGAGCTGCCGCTCGAACTTCGATCCGGCAATCAGCTGCGCCAGGCGCTGCGTGGCATTCGAGCCGTCCCGCCGGACGCGCCCCGCGAGGATGCCCTCCAGGCGCAGTCCGGCGTAGACCACGCCGATGACGGGCACGTCGCCGCGGTGATAGCGGAGGAAGGGGGCGTCGTCGAAGCCCACGACGTGCGAGAACGAGTTGCGCGGCACGCTAGGCCTCGGCACGGCGCGCCGGCGCGCGGCCGTCGAGGCGCCAGAGTCCGACGCGCCGGGCGATCTCGAGAGCTTCGCGGTATTCGGCCGAGGAGAGCGGGCGGTCGATCTCGGCGAAGCGCTCGCGGCTGACCTTTCCGGCCGGCCTGTATTGGTCCATCAGGTTCACGTAGGTGTCGCGGCCCAGCTCGGTCGCGATCCAATCCAGGATGGCCCTGGTCTCGTCGAGGCAGCCGGGCATCACCAGGTGCCGCAGCAGCACGCCGCGCACCGCGACGCCGTCGTCGTCCATCACCAGCGG
>DATKLR010000027.1:0-27134 GCA_035542295.1 Gemmatimonadales bacterium
GTCGTGTCTCGCGCTGTCCGCCGAAGTCGCTGTGATCAATAATGTTGAGGCCGACCACCTCGAGTGCTACGGAAGTCTGCAGAACCTCGAGGACGCGTTCGTGGAGTTCTGTCGACCGGCCCGGCGCGTAATCGCCGGGGCGGACGACGCGGGGGCGAGCCGGGTGGCCGCGCGGGCCGGACGCCCGACTTGGACGGTAGGCGTTGCGGCACAAGCGGATGTGCGCATCGCCGACCTCGCGTGGACGCCCTCCGGGACGACCGCGAGCGTGTCGTTGCCGGGGGGCAGGACGGTGGGGCTGTGGCTGACGCTGCCGGGCCTCCACAACGTGAGGAACGCTGCTGCCGCTTTGGCGGTCACCGTGGAGATGGGGGGGAAGCTCGAGCCGGCGCTGGATGCCCTGGCCGCTTTTCGGGGAGTGGGCCGCCGGTTCGAGCTGGTCGGGTCGGTCGGCGGGGTGACGCTGGTGGACGACTACGCCCACCACCCGACCGAGATCGCTGCGACGCTGGAGGGGGCGCGGCAGGCGTACCCGGGCCGGAGGCTGGTGGCGGTGTTTCAGCCGCACCTCTTCTCGCGCACCGCCGCGTTCGGTCCGGCGATGGGGAAGGCGCTCGCGGCGGCGGACGTCGTGGTCGTGACCGACGTGTACGCGGCGCGCGAGGCGCCGATTCCGGGCGTGAGCGGGCGGACGGTGGCCGACGCGGCCCGGGCAGAAGGAAGCGACGTGCACTGGGTTCCTTCTCGCGCGGATCTTGCCGCCGAAGTGGCGGGTCTCGCCCGGGACGGCGACGTGGTTGTGACGCTGGGCGCGGGTGACATCACGGCGGCGGCGCGCGAGATCCGCGCGCTGGTCGAGAGGCGGAAGCGGGCGTGATGCGCGTCAAGCGCTTTGCGATTGCGGTGGCGCTCGTGATCGCGGCCCTTTCGCCCTGGTGGGGCCCCGTGGTGCTGAGGCGGTTCGCCTTCTTCGAGGTGCGGCGGGTCGAGGTGGTAGGTGCGCGGTACCTCGCGCCGTTCCAGATCGTCGAGGCGCTGCAGCTGAAGCCGGGCGCGAGCGTCTGGCAGGATCTGGGCGCGATGAAGCGGCGGGTCGGCTTGCTGGGCGGGGTCGCCTCGGTGCGGGTGTCGCGGCAGCTGCCGGCGGCGCTGCATGTCGAGGTGACCGAGGTGGAGCCGGTGGCGCTGGCGGCGGGCCCCTCGGGACTGGTGCCGGTAGGAGCCGACGGCCGGCCTCTCCCGTACGATCCCGCGACGGCGCCGGTGGACGCGCCGGTCGTGGAGCGGGCGACGCCGCAGCTGATGGCCGCGCTGGCGACCGTGCAATCGGCCGATCCCGCGCTCTTTGGGCTTGTTGCGGCGGCCCGCAGCAACGGTGGTGCAGAAGGGGGAGTGGTTCTGGAGCTGGACAGCGGACGGCTGCTCGTGGGGACGCCGGTTTCTCCGGCGGTGGTCCGCGCGATGTCGGCCGTGCGGCGGGACCTGGGCAGTCGCGGGCGCTCGTGGCAGGAGCTGGACGGCAGGTTCCAGGGCTGGGTGGTGGTGCGGGGCGGGGCGCACGCCGCGCCCGCCAGGCTGGCGAGGCCGGCGGCCGCGCGCCGCGCCCGCGCGAAGGCGGTAGCACTCGTGTCAGAGCGCCATCCGCGGAGCGGCGCGACGAACGCGGCGGCGGTTAGTTGGCTCTCGTCCGGCGCGGCCTGATGCGCGATCGCCTGGTGTGCGGGCTGGACGTCGGCACGACGAAGACCTGTGCCGTGATCGCCGAGGTGGCAGGGGAGCCGCGCTCCCCGGAGGCGCGCATCCTCGGCGTCGGACGGGCCCGGACCAGCGGGGTCAGGCGCGGCGTGGTGCGGGACATCGACGAGACGACGCGGTCGGTGGTCGAGGCGGTGGCCGCCGCGGAGCGGATGGCGGGCTTCAAGATCGAAGGAGTGTGGGTCGGGATCGCGGGCGAGCACGTACACGCGATCACATCGCCGGGCGTGGTTGCGGTGACGAGCCCCGAGATTCGCCAGGCGGACGTGGACCGGGTGATCGAGGTCGCGCGGGCGGTGGTGCTGGGGCCGGACAGCGAGATCCTGCACGTGATTCCGCAGGAGTTCATCGTGGACCGGCAGCGCGGGATCTCGGACCCCGTCGGGATGGCGGGGACGCGGCTGGAAGTGGACGTCTTCCTGGTGACGATGTCCACGTCGGTCGGCCAGAACCTGCGCAAGGCGATCGAGCGCGCCGGATACCACGTGGCGGGGTTCGTTCTGGAGCCGCTGGCGGCGAGTTACGCCACGGTGACGGAGGACGAGCGGGAGCTGGGCGCGGCGCTGGTGGAGCTGGGCGGGAGCAGCACGGACCTGGCCATCTTCCACGACGAGAAGTTCCGGCACCTGTGGACGTTCGGCTTCGCCGGCGCGCACGTGACGAGCGACATCGCGATGGGGCTGTCGGTGACGCAGGCCGACGCCGAGCGGCTGAAAGAGCAGTACGGGATCGCGTACCGGCCGCTGGTGGACCCGCAGGAGACGATCGAGCTGCCGAGCCCGGCGGGGCAGGAGCCGCGGCACGTGCTGCGCGACATTCTGGCGGACATCATCCACCAGCGCCTGGATGAGGTGCTGGGCGCGGTGGCCCGCGAGATCGAGCGGGTCGGCTACGTGGGGAAGCTGCCGGCGGGCGTGATCCTCACCGGCGGGACGGCGCAGCTGGCCGGCGTGGTGGAGTTGGCGCGCGAGGTATTCGGGATGCCGGTGCGCCTCGGCGTGCCGGGCCAGCACCTGTCGGGGAACCTGATCGACGCGGTGGAGCAGCCGCGGTTCGCGACCGCGACGGGGCTGGCGATGTACGCGATCCAGGAAATGTCGCGCGGCGCGGCGCAGGCCAGCGCGCGGGCGGTGACGGTGGACCGGGTGTTGGGCTCGGTGCGCCGCTGGTTGACCGATTTCTTCTGATGTCCACAAGCGAAGCGGGAGCGAGGTCATGATCTTCGAGCTCGAGGAAACGGTTCAGCAGAACGCGCGCATGAAAGTCGCCGGCATCGGCGGCGGCGGCGGCAACGCGGTGAACCGGATGATCGAGGAGCACCTGACAGGCGTCGAGTTCATCTCGGTGAACACGGACGCCCAGGCGCTCCTGAACTCGCGGTCGGACATCAAGGTCCAGATCGGCAAGAAGCTCACGCGCGGTCTCGGGGCCGGCGCGCGGCCGGAGATCGGCCGCCAGGCGATCGAGGAGAACCGCGATGACGTCGGGCGGGTCCTCCAGGGCGCCGACCTGGTCTTCGTGACCTGCGGGATGGGTGGCGGCACCGGCACGGGTGCCGCGCCGATCATCGCGGCGATGGCGCGCGAGATGGGCGCCCTCACCGTCGGGATCGTGACCAAGCCCTTCCTGTTCGAGGGCAAGAAGCGGATGAAGCAGGCGGAGATGGGCATCGCCGAGATGCGCAAGCACGTGGACACGATGATCGTCGTGCCCAACGAGCGCCTCCTCGCCGTGGCCGGGAAGGGAATGCCCTTCCTCGACGCCCTGAAGAAAGCCGACGAGGTCCTGCTCAACGCGACGCGCGGCATCTCGACGCTGATCAGCGTGACGGGCCTGGTCAACGTGGACTTCGCCGACGTCCGCACGGTGATGCAGAACGGCGGCTCCGCCCTGATGGGCACGGGCACCGGCAAGGGGGAGAACCGGGCGCTCGAGGCGGCGCAGCAGGCGATTTCGAGCCCGCTGCTGGACAACGTCTCGATCAACGGCGCGACGGGCGCGCTGGTCAACATCACCGGCGGCACCGACCTCACGCTGGGAGAGGTGACGCAGATCAGCGACACGATCCACGACGCGGCGGGGGACGACGCCGACGTAATCTTCGGCGCGGTGGTGGATCCGGCGATGGAGGGCGAGGTCCGCGTGACGGTCATCGCGACCGGCTTCGACCGGCGCGAGGCGAAGGAGGCGGGCGCCGGCCGCGCGGCGGGCGTCATCCAGTTCCCGCAGCGGCAGGTCGCGAACCTCCGGGCTTCCGGCCAGCAGGTCGCGGCGGCCGGCGGCGGCTCGGCCGCCGGCGCTCCGGCGCGGCGCAGCTCGCCGCAGCTCACGCCTCCGGCTCAGGCGGCCCCGGTCTCGGAGCCGCTCTCCGACATGGAGATCCCGACCTTCATCCGAAGGCAGATGGATTGAGTCCGCGCACGCGGAGAACCCGAGCCGCCCTGGTGGCGGCCCTGGCTCTGGCGAGCGCCGTCGGCATGGGCATCGCCCGCCACCACGGGTACCTGGGCGGGCTCAAGAGCGCGCCGGCGGTGGTCGTCTCGGTGCCGGTCCGGACGGTCTCCGACACGCTCCACGCGCGCGAGACGGTCTCGCAGCTGTTCGTGCGGCGCGGCGTCAACGACGTGAACTGGGCGGCCCTGGCCCAGGCGGTGCGCAGCTTCGATCCGCAGCGCGTCAAGGCGGGACTGGTCTTCCTGTTCCAGCAGCGGCACGGCGAAACGTCGCCCTATGCGGTCAACGCGCGCGTGTCGCGCGACGAGCGCCTGTGGCTCCGGCGCGTGTCGACCGGCTGGTCGGCGAGCCTCGAGCGGATCGCGTGGCGGACGGAGCCGCTGGTGATCGGCGGCACCATCGACGGCACGCTGTACGACGCGATGGACCAGGCCACGGTCCCGGGCGACCTGTCTGCGTCCGAGCGGAGCCGCCTCGCCGGTGCCCTGGCCGACGTCTACGACTGGGACATCGATTTCGCGCGCGACATCCGTCCGGGAGACCGCTTCCGGGTGTACGCCGAGCGCCTCGTGTCCGCCGAGGGCGAGGTGGTCTTCGGGCGCATCCTCGCCGCGCGGATCGACGTCGGCGGCAAGCGCCACTATGCCTTCCGCGACGACGACGGCGACACGCCGCAGTTCTGGGACGAGAACGGCCGGTCGCTGCGCCGCGACTTCCTCCGGGCGCCGCTGCAGTACAAGTACGTGAGCAGCCGCTTCAGCACGTCGCGCTGGCAGCCGATCCTCCATTACTACCGCGCGCACCAGGGGACGGATTTCGCGGCGCCCTACGGGACGCCGGTCCGGAGCATCTCCGACGGCACGGTGTCGTTCGCCGGGCGCGAGGGCGACTACGGCAACATGGTCGAGATCCGGCACGCCAACGGCGTCACGACCCGGTACGGGCACCTGTCGGCGTTCGCCCCGGGGATCCACGCCGGCGTCGCCGTCGTGCAGGGCCAGTACGTCGGCAACGTCGGTGCGAGCGGCCTGGCCACGGGCCCGCACCTGCACTTCGAGGTCCGGATCTGGGGCCGGGCGGTGAATCCACGCACCAAACTCGGCAGCGGCATCGGGGCGCCCATCACGGCGGCGCGGCGCGCGGAGTTCGAGCGGGCGAAGGACATGATGCTCGAGGTGCTGGAGCCGAAGGTGGGTCCGGCGATCGCCCGGACCGACTGAGCCCCCCCTCCCGGCGCCGCACGCCGGGAACCTCCATCTTACAGCGCGTGGAGCTCTACCCCGCCATCGACATCCGGGCCGGGCGGGTCGTGCGCGTGCGCCGCGGCGATCCCGGTTCCGAGATCGTCTATCACGACGACCCGCTCGCCGTGGCCGAGCGCTATGCGCGGGACGGCGCGCGGTGGATCCACGTCGTGGACCTCGACCGCGTCTTCGGCGCGGGCGACCAGACCACGCTGCTAGGGGGCCTGGTGCGGCGCGTCCCGCTCCGCTGGCAGGCGGGCGGCGGCGCGACCACTGCCGCGGAGGCCGAAGCGCTGTTCGGCTGCGGCGTCTCGCGCGTCGTCGTGCGTGCGTCCGCGGGGGCGGCGGGACTCGAGGAGCTGGTGCGTCGCTGTGGCGGCGCACGTCTCGCCGTGGCCCTCGATGTCGAAGGAGCTGGGGCGTCGACGCGCGGCGCGCCCGATCACGCGGGCGCCGAGGCGCTGGCGCGCGCGGCGAAGGCAGCGGGCATCGACACGGTCGTCTACACCGACCTCGGACTCGAGGGCCGGCTGGGCGGCGCGGACGTCGGCGGCGCCGCGGCGCTCGCGCGGGCAGCCGGGGTCCAGGTCGTCGTATCGGGCGGCATCCGGAGCCTGGAGGAGATCGCGAGCATCCGTGACGCGGGCCTCGCCGGCGCCGTGGTCGGGCGTGCGCTGTACGAGGGGCGGTTCACGCTGCGCGAGGCGCTGGCGTGCTCGTCGCGATAGGAGTCGCGGCCCTGGCCGCCGCCCTGGCGCTCTATCTTGGCGTGGAGCGGACCGGAGCGAAGGGGATCCCGCTGGCCGTGCTGCGTGCGCTGGCTTGGGGCTCCGTCGCGCTGCTGCTCCTCGACCCTGGATGTCGTCGGAGCGGCGCGGGCGAGCCCCCGGTGGTGCTCCTCGACGCCTCGCTCTCGATGTCCGATCCCGGCGACCCGGTCGCGGGCGGGGGCGGGGCGCGGTGGCTGGCGGCGCTCGACACGGCGCGCGCCATCGCCGGATCCAGGGGCCACGTCATTCTCTTCGGCGACGAGCCGGTGTCGCTGCGTCCCGGAGCACGGCCATCCGCTGCCGCCACGAGACTGCTGCCGGCCTGGCGCGAGGCCGCGGCGCTGGGCGGGGCGATCGCGGTCGTGACCGACGGGCAAGTGGATGACGCGCGCGATCTACCGGAGGACTTCAGGGCCACGCGCGTCGTCGTGCTGCCGCGGCCCGAGCGCACCGACGTGGGCATCTCGGGTTTCGATCTCCCGATCTCGGTGCGCGCGGGCGACACGGTCACGGCCGTCCTGTCCCTCACTGCGGCGCGCACGGCGCCGGGGGACACGGCGACAGTCGAATTGCGGGAGGGCTCGCGCGTGGTGGCGCGTGAGCGCGTGGCCGTGGGCGGCGGGGGCACGATGCGGCGGGAGCTCCGGTTCGTCCCGACCCCGCCTGCGGCGGGGGCCGACCGGGAGGTGCGGCGCTACGAGGCGCGCGTCTCCGGAGTCAAAGGCGACGCCGAGCCACGGGACGACGCGCGCACGCTGGTGTCGGAGGTCACGCGCGCCAGCACCATCGCCCTGTTCTCCGACAGCCCGGACTGGGACTTCCGCACGCTGGTCTCGGCGCTCAGGGCGACGAGCGGCGTGCCGGTCTCGGCCTTCGTCCACCTGGCCGGCGGCCCGTGGCGGGAAGTCGCGACGTTGCGTCCGGTGTCCGACGCCGCCGTGGCCGCCGCCGCGCGGGATGCCGCCCTGGTCGTCGCGCACGGCACGCCGCTGGGGGTGTCCGCCATCGTCGCGCGCGCCCGCCACAGCGTCTGGCGTTGGGCGCCGGACCGGGACCCCGGGGCGGCGGGCGACTGGTACGTGACGCCGACGGAGGCACCGTCGCCCGTGGGGGAGGCTCTGGCGGGCATCCCGGCGGACAGCCTGCCGCCGCTCGAAGCGGTGGGCGCCAGCGCACCCGACACATCGGCCTGGGTCGGACTGGTCGCCCGGCTCGCCCGCCGCGGCCGTCCGCGGGCGGTGATCACCGGCGCGGAGGCGGGGGGCCGCCGCAGCGTGCGGGTGACGGGCGCGGGACTGTGGCGCTGGTCGAGTCAGGGAGGCATGGCGCTGGAGGGATACCGCGCGCTGATGGCGGCCGTGACGGACTGGGTCCTGGGCGCGACCGAGCGCCGCGCGCCTGCGCTGGAGGCGGTCCGCGACTCGCTCACGCGCGGGCTGGACGAGTACCTGCCGAGGCAGCCGACGCTGGCCGCGCAGCCGGGGCTCAGCCGGGCGGCCACCGGAGCCACGGTGCCCGTGAGGCAGACGCCCTGGGCCTACGTCATCGCGCTGGGCGCCCTCATGCTGGAGTGGATCGCGAGGCGCAGGAGAGGCATGCGATAGATGGCCGGGCTATGGGGACGCATCAGGCAGCTCGCCGTCACCGACGTCGGCGCGCTGCTGCGCGGGCTGGGCAAGGACGAGCTCCGGGCCTTCGAGCGGACGCTCATCGAGGCCGATCTCGGCGTCGCGGCCGCCGGCGAGCTGGTGGCCGAAGTCCAGGAGCGCATCCGCCGCGGCAAGGTGAAGACGGCCGAGGATGTGCGCGCGGCGCTCGAGGAGCGGCTTGTGGCGATCCTCGCGCAGCCGGGCGTGGATCCGGGCGCCGTGGCACGCAGCGAGCGCGGCCCCACCGTGATCCTGATGGTCGGCGTCAACGGGACCGGGAAGACCACGGCCACCGCCAAGCTGGCCAAGCGGCTCTCGGGGGAGGGCCGGAAGGTGCTGCTCGTCGCCGCTGACACCTATCGCGCCGGTGCAGTTCCGCAGCTGGAGCAGTGGGCCGAACGCGTCGGCGTGCCGTGCGTGAAGGGCACGGCGGGCGGCGATCCCGCCGCAGTCGTCTTCGACGCGATCGAGGCGGCGGGGCCGAGGGGGCTCGACACGGTCATCGCGGACACGGCCGGGCGGCTTCACACGCAGGACGATCTGATGAAGGAGCTGCAGAAGATCGCGCGGATCGCCGCGCGCAAGTCCGCCGGTGCGCCGCATGAGACCCTGCTCGTGCTCGACGGCTCGACCGGGCAAAACGCCGTCGCGCAGGGCAAGGTGTTCAAGGCGGCGCTCCCGATCACCGGCCTGTTCGTCACCAAGCTCGATGGCACGGCGCGCGGCGGGGCGGTGGTCGCCATGCGCAAGGAATTGGGGCTCCCGATCCGGTTCATCGGCGTCGGGGAGGGCGCGGACGACCTCGAGGTCTTCGAGCCGCGAGCGTACGCGCGGAGACTGCTTGACGACTAGGGCCGCGTTCCGCCTCGACTCGCCCGTCCAGTTTCTCAAGGGCGTCGGCGAGCGTCGCGCCGAGCTGCTCGCCCGCCTCGGCATCCGCACCGCGCGCGATCTCCTGTTCCACGTCCCGTTCCGCTACCTCGACGCCACGCAGATCACGCCCATCGCTCGGGTGCGGGATGCGCGCGTCGGCAGCGACGTCACCGTGGTCGGCCGCGTGATCTCGACCGGCGTCATCCCGACGCGGCGGGGGCTCCGCGTCTTCCAGGCGGTGCTCCAGGACGCCTCGGGGTTGATCGAATGCGGCTGGCCGGGGCGGCCGTTCCTCGAGCGCCAGATCACCAAGGGACTGCTCCTGCTCGTGACCGGGCCGGTGCGCCACTTCCACGGCAAGCAGCTCCAGCCGCGGGAGTTCATCATCCTCGCGGAAGAGGACGAGGAGCCGCGCGGCAAGCTGCTTCCCGTCTACCGCGTGACCGAGGGGCTCACCGTCCGGCAGCTGCGGCACCTCTTCGACCAGCATCTCGATGGCCTGCTGGCCAGCGTCGACGACGAGCTGCCCGCCGCCTGGCGCGCGGCGGCGGGCGCGCCGGACCTGCGACAGAGCCTCGCAGCGGTCCACCGGCCCGAGAGCCTCGCCCTCGCCGAGGCGGGGCGGCGGCGGCTGGCCTTCGAGGAGCTGATGCTGTTCCAGCTGGTGCTGGCGCGAGCCCGCTGGCTCGCCAAGCGCTCGCGCACCGGCATCCGCTTCGAGGTGCGCCGCGAATTCACGACCGGCCTCCGGCAACACCTCCCGTTCGAGCTCACGGCGGCGCAGAAGCGGTGCATCCGGGAGATCGTCGCCGACCAGACGGCCCCCGAGCGGATGCACCGCCTGTTGCAGGGCGACGTCGGCTCCGGGAAGACTGTGGTCGCGCTGTTCGCGATGCTGGTTGCAGTGGAGAACGGCTACCAGGCCGCGATGATGGCGCCGACCGAACTGCTGGCCGAGCAGCACGCCGCGACCCTCACGCGGCTTCTCGCGCCGCTCGGCATGATGCCGGAGCTGTTGATCGGCCGCATGACGAACGCCGAGAAGGCGCTGACGCGCGAGCGCCTCGAGAGCGGCGGGGCGCGGCTCGTCGTGGGCACGCACGCCCTCATCCAGGAGGGCGTGGCGTTTCGCAAGCTCGGCCTGGCGGTGATCGATGAGCAGCACCGCTTCGGAGTCGAGCAGCGCGCGCTCCTGGCCGAGAAGACCGCCGGCCCGGCTCCCGACGTCCTGCTGCTCTCGGCCACGCCGATCCCGCGGACGCTCGCGCTGGCTTTCTACGGGGACCTCGACGTGTCGCGCCTCGACGAGCAGCCGCCGGGCCGCAAGCCGGTCCGGACCGCGATCCGCGGCGAGCGCTCCCGCGCCAAGGTCTTCGACTTCGTGCGCCGCGAGGTCCGGGCGGGGCATCAGGCGTACATCGTCTACCCGGTCATCGACGAGACCGAGACGCTCGATCTCAAAGCGGCGACCAGGATGGCCGACTACCTCTCGAAGGAGATCTTCCCGGACCTCACCGTGGGGCTGGTCCACGGACGGGTCCCGGCCGATGAGCGCGACCTCGTGATGCGGCGCTTCCGGGCTGGCGAGATCCACGTCCTGGTCGCGACGACGGTGATCGAGGTCGGCATCGACGTCCCCAACGCCACGGTGATGGTGATCGAGCACCCCGACCGCTTCGGCCTCGCCCAGCTCCACCAGCTCCGGGGCCGGATCGGACGCGGCGCCGCCGCGAGCCACTGCATCCTGATGGTGGGAGAGGGCGAAGCCAGAGAGCGGCTGGAGCGGTTCGCGGCGACCGAGGACGGCTTCGCGATCGCCGAACTGGATCTCCAGGAGCGCGGCCAGGGGGAGCTGGTCGGCGCGAAGCAAGCCGGCGCCCTGGAGTTCCGGTTCGCCGACTGGTCGAAGGACGCCGATCTGCTGGCGCTGGCCCACCGCCTCGCGCGCGACGTCATCGCCGCCGACCCCACGCTCAAGGCGCCCGGCCTCAGGCCGGTCGTGGCCCAGATCGGGCGCCGGTTCGAGCGAGGCTTGGAACTCTTCAGGGCGATACCGGGATGAAGGCGAAGTCTCAACGTATCTGCAGCGTGTACCTGCCCGTCTTCCCCGCGACCGAGCTGCCGACCCAGAGGGTGTACGCCCCCTGCGCTTGGGCGATGGCCGCGAGCGAGGCCGTGGTGCCCGTGGTGTCGGGCGTCGCGATGTCCGTGTTGCCCTGACCGGCCAGCTGCAGCTCCGGCGGGAACGACGCGGAGGTCTCGGTAACGGTGACCGTCTGCGACTGCAGGAGCACCAGCACGTACGCGTGCGTGGGGTACGATGACCCCGACGGCCCCAGCCCACAGTCCGCGGCCGTGATCGTCTGCGAGGTGGTGATCCCCGGCGTCACCCACACCCGTTCGCAGCCGCTCACCGCCGCCGTGTCGGTGACCGACGCGAGGCTGAAGGTGCCGCGCTGGCCCAGGTTGGCCGGGATCACCGCGAGCAGGTAGTTCCCGCTCCCCAGCATCAACCGAACGCTTGTCGCGGTGTCCGGGGAGCGAGTCAGCGCCGAGTTCATGACGATGGCCCCGCGCTGGTCAAAGAGCTGCAGGTACGTCCGGAGACCCGGCGACGTCACGTTGAAGCGGACGTTGGTCTGGCTGTCGACCGTGAACTGATAGAGGTGCCGGCACGTCTGCGACGTGACCGTGTCCGCGGTCGCATCGCCGAGCGCGTAGTTGTGGATCGGGACGGCGGCCACGCAGCCGTTGTCCGTCCCGCCGAGGCACGCCGCCGCGGCCACCGGGGCGCCCAAAGCAGCGGCCAGGGCGAGGATCGCCCGAGTATGACGCACGGCAGCCTCCTCCGGAACGCCGGGGACATCGGCTCGTCGGTCCTGGTAACCTAGCGCATGGGCCCGCCGCGGCCAACGCGTTGACATCCGGAGCCGCAATCCTGTAATTGGGCGGACCATGGTCACATCCCGCAGTGTGCGCGTGGCCGCCGTCCAGGCGAGCCCCGCCTTCCTCGACCTCGACAAGACGATGGTGCGCCTGGAGACGTGGGCACGGCGGGCCGCGAAGGACGGTGCCCAGGTCATTGCGTTCGCCGAGACCTGGATCCCCGGATATCCGGCGTGGCTCGACTCCTCCCGCGATGCGGCGCTCTGGGGGCACGCCGGCGCCAAGGCGCTCTTCCAGCGCCTGGCCGAAAACGCGGTCGAGGTGCCGGGCCCGGCGACGCAGGCGCTCTCGGCCCTCGCCCGGGAGCTGGGCGCCACCCTGGTGGTCGGCGCGCACGAGCGCAGCGGCCGCACGCTCTACAACGCGCTCCTCACTTTCGGACCCGACGGTGCGCTCGCCAATCACCACCGCAAGCTGATGCCCACCTACCACGAGCGGATGATCTGGGGCCAGGGGGACGGCG
The DNA here is from genome assembly GCA_035542295.1 of Gemmatimonadales bacterium. Lineage (GTDB taxonomy): Bacteria > Gemmatimonadota > Gemmatimonadetes > Gemmatimonadales > JACORV01 > Fen-1245. The sequence continues at coordinate 12,155 of DATKLR010000027.1, forward strand.
CAGGCCTCAAGGCCGTGCCGGCCGGCGGCGCGAAGGTCGGCGGGCTGATCTGCTGGGAGCACTGGATGCCGCTGGCGCGCCAGGCCATGCACGACACGGGCGAGGAGATCCACGTCGCCGCCTGGCCCGGCGTGCAGGAGATGCACCAGATCGCCTCGCGCCACTACGCCTTCGAGGGGCGGTGCTTCGTCATCGCCGTCGGCAGCATTCTCCCCTTCGCCGACTGGCCCCAGGAGCTGCCGCCGGCGGAGCAGTATGCCAACGACCCGTCCGGGCTGGCGATCAGGGGGGGCAGCGCGATCATCGCGCCCAACGGCCGCTACCTCACGGAGCCCGTCTACGACACGGAGGCCGTGCTCTTCGCGGACTGCGATCTGTCCGAGATCACGCGGGAAGCGATGACCCTGGACGTGAGCGGGCACTACAGCCGCCCCGACGTCCTGCGGCTCAGCCTCGACGACCGGCGCCAGCATCCATAGCAGGGGGTGGGAACCTGGCCGCGACCCTCTTACTATTAAATACTATGGACCCACTCAGGATTATGCGGCAGCCGGCGCCCACGCAGCAGACGCTTTACGACGAGCGGTTCATCGCGCCGATGCGCAAGGAGTTGACCGACCTCGGCTTCCAGGAGATGCGCACCGCCGAGGAGGTGGATGCGCAGTTCAAGGACGCCCCGGGCACGATGATGGTGGTTGTGAACTCCATGTGCGGGTGCGCGGCGGGCCGGGCGCGCCCGGGCATCGCGCTGGCGATGCGGCACCCGGTGCGCCCCGGGATCCTGCGGACGGTCTTCGCCGGCCAGGATCGCGAGGCGACGGAGCGCGCGCGCAGCTACTTCGTCGGCCAGCCGTCCTCCTCGCCGTCGGTCGGGCTGTTCAAGGATGGCAAGCTCGTCTGGATGATGCACCGCTACCAGATCGAGGGCCGGGACGCGCCGGAGATCTCGCAGGAGCTCGTGGCCGCGTTCGAGACGCACTGCAGGTAGGCTTCCCACGCGTTGACGGGGGCAGGGCCCCCCGCTAGAATCGCCGGACCAGTGCCGGAACGCTTCGAGATATCCGCGCTCCCGGGCCAGATCGGCTCGACGGTCGCCGTCCACGGGTGGGTGCTCACGACGCGCTCATCCGGGAAGATCGCGTTCGTCGTGATCCGCGATGGCTCCGGGTACCTGCAGGGCGTGCTCGCCAAGTCCGAGGCCGACCCTGCGACGTGGGAGCGCTTCGGCGCGCTCACGCAGGAGACCAGCGTGCGGCTGGTCGGGGAGGTCCGCGCGGACAAGCGGTCGCCGGGTGGCGTCGAGCTGGGGATCAGGGAGATCGAGATCCTCGGGCCCAGCACCGATTTCCCGATCACGCCCAAGGAGCATGGCGCGCCGTTCCTGCTGGACCACCGCCACCTCTGGCTCCGGAGCCGGCGCCAGGTGGCGATCATGAAGGTCCGGCACGAGATCATCCAGGCCATCCGCGACTTCTTCCACGAGCGCGGCTTCGTGCTGGTGGATACGCCGATTCTGACCGGCAGCATCGGTGAGTCAGGGGGCACGCTCTTCGAGACCCAGTACTTCGACCTGGGGAAGGCGTATCTCGCGCAGACCGGCCAGCTGTACGTCGAGGCGGCGTGCGCCGCACTCGGCAAGGTCTACTGCTTCGGCCCGACGTTCCGCGCCGAGAAGTCGAAGACGCGCCGGCACCTCACCGAGTTCTGGATGGTCGAGCCCGAGGTGGCCTTCAACGACTCCGCCGACAACATGCGCCTGCAGGAGGAGTTCATCAGCGCGATTGTCGCGCGGGTGCTCGACCGGCGCTTCGAGGAACTGCAGGAGCTGGAGCGCGACACGTCGAAGCTGGCGAGCGTCGTGCCCCCGTTCCCCCGCGTGTCGTATACCGAGGCCGTGGAGCGGCTCCAGGCGAAGGGATCCTCGATCGCCTGGGGACAGGACCTCGGCGCCGAGGACGAGACGGCGATCACGGAGGGCGCCGATCGCCCGGTCTTCGTCTACAACTATCCGCGCGCGGCGAAGGCGTTCTACATGAAGGAGAATCCCTCCGATCCGCGCACAGTGTTGTGCGACGACTGCCTCGCCCCCGAGGGGTACGGCGAGATCATCGGCGGGAGCCAGCGCGAGGACGACTACGACCGGTTGCTGGCGCGCATCCGGGAGCAGGGCCTCCCGGAGCAGGCGTACGGCTGGTACCTCGACCTGAGGAAGTACGGCACGTTCGTGCACTCCGGCTTCGGCCTCGGCGTGGAGCGCACGGTGGCGTGGATCACCGGCACGCCGCACATCCGCGAGACGATCGCGTTCCCGCGGATGATCTACCGCCTCACCCCGTAGCCTCCGCCGCCTTCACCTCGTCCCACAGCCGGTCGAGGGCCGCGAGGTCCGCGCGGCCCAGCTCGATGTCGCGGGCCGCCGCCTTCTGCTCCAGCGCGCGGAAGCGGCGGACGAACTTGTCGGTGGCTGCGCGCAGGGCGACGGACGGGTGCACGCCGGCCTTTCTCGCCACGTTCACCGCCGCGAAGAGGACGTCGCCGATCTCTGCCTGCGGATGCGCGCGGGCCTCGCGCACCTCCTCCTCCAGCTTGTCGAAGGGTCCGTCGAGACCGTCCCAGTCGAAGCCGACCGAGGCGGCGCGCTCCTGGAACCGGTAGGCCCGCTCCAGGTCGGGGAGGCCGGGAGGGAGAGACCCAAGCACGCTCGGTCGATCGCCGGAGGGATGCTCGCGACGCCGCTCCTCCGCCTTGAGCCGCTCCCAGTCGGGCTTCGTCTCGCCCGCGAAGAGGTGTGGATGCCGCCGGCGCATCTTCCGCCCCAGCGCCTCCGTCACCTCGGCGAGGGTGAACGTCCCGCGCTCCTCGGCGATGACGAGCTGGAAGCAGAGGTGCAGGATCAGGTCGCCGAGCTCGGCTGCGATGCGCGCCTCGTCTCCGGCGGCCAGCGCCTCGTCCAGCTCGGCGACCTCCTCCCGGAGATACGGGCGCAGGGTTTCGCGCGTCTGGACCCGGTCCCAGTCGCACCGTTTCCGGAGGTCGCGGACCAGATCCAGAATGCTGCCAAACGTCGAATCGTCTTGCATTTAGCCTCCCGGCCGGGTACGGTACTCAAGTCGTGAAACCAGGGCAAACCCCCGCGCCGGACGACCGCCGACCAGCGAGCGACACCTCCGCTGCGCCGCCCGCACGGTCCCGCCCAGCGCCGAGTGCCACCGAGCATCCGCGCACGTGGATCGAGGTGGATCTGGAGGCGCTGGTCGCCAACGCCCGGACCATCCAGGCGCTGGCGCCGCGTGCGCGTCTCCTGCCGATGGTCAAGGCCAACGCCTACGGCCTGGGGGTCGTCCCGGTGGTGCGCGCGCTCGAACGCGTCGACCCCTGGGGGTTCGCCGTGGCGACTGCCCACGAGGGGTGCGAGCTGCGCGAGGCGGGGATCCGCCGCCGCGTGCTCGTGATGGGCCCGCAGACGGAGACGTTGGAGCTGCTCGTCCGGCAGGATCTCACGCCTGCGCTCGGATCCGTCGAGCAGATCGCCGCCTGGCTCGCGCTGGCGCCCGGCCGGCCGTTTCACGTCGAGGTGGACACGGGGATGGCGCGGTGGGGACTGTGGTGGGAGTCGTTCGGGGCGGAGGCGTCCGCCTTCGCCGACGCGCCCGGCTTCGAGGGCGTCTTCACGCACTTCCATTCGCCCGTGGAGAAGCCCGAGACGGTTCGCGAGCAGTGGGCGCGGCTGCAGTCGGTGGTCGCGGCCTTGCCGCGGAGGCCGCCGCTGGTGCACGCGGCCAACAGCGCCGCCGCGCTGACCTATCCTGACACGATCGGGGACCTGGCGCGGCCGGGGATCTTCCTGTTCGGAGGCCGGGCGGGGGCGTACCGTCCGCGGCCCGTGGTCGCATGGCGAGCCCGCGTGCTCGCGACGCGATGGCGGGAGGCGGGGCAGACGGTGAGCTACGGCGCGACCTACACCACGGCGGCGCGCACCTGCGTGGCGACGCTGGCGGCGGGGTATGCCGACGGGCTGCGCCGCTCCCTCTCGAACGCGGGCGCGGCGTTGGTCGAGGGCCGCCGCCTCCCGATCGCCGGGAGGGTCACCATGGATTTCACGATGGTCGCCGCGACGGGCTGGGCGCCGCGGGTGGGGAGCGTGGCGACGCTGATCGGACGCGACGGAGGCGAGACGATCGAGCTGGACGACGTCGCGGAGGCGGCGGGGACCATCAGTTACGAGATCCTCACCGGCCTGGGGCAGCGCGTGGCGCGGTTGTACGCGTGAAGCGCTTCTTCCTCATCGTCCTCGACGGGGTGGGGTGCGGGGCCGCGCGCGACGCCGCCGCCTACGGCGACGCGGGCAGCGACACGATCGGCAACGTGGCGCGCGCCGTGGGGGGGCTTCGCGTTCCCGTGCTGGAGGGGCTCGGCCTGGGCTGCATCCGCCCGATCGCCGGGGTCGCAGCGGTGAGCGAGCCGCGGGCGGCCTACGGGTCGATGCGGCCGGCGAGCGCGGGAAAGGACAGCACGACCGGTCATTGGGAGATCTGCGGGCTCACGGTGACGCGGCCGTTCCCCACGTATCCGAACGGCTTCCCGGCGGAGGTGGTGGCGGAGTTCTCGCGGCGCACCGGCCGCGGCGTGCTCGGCAACAAGGCGGCCTCCGGCACGGCCATCATCGCGGAGCTGGGAGAACGTCACCTCGCCACGGGCGACTGGATCGTCTACACCTCGGCCGATTCGGTCTTCCAGGTGGCGGCGCACGAGGAGAAGATCCCGCTCGAGGAGCTGTATCGCGGATGCACCGAGGCGCGCGCGATGCTCACCGGCGCGCACGGCGTGTCGCGCGTCATCGCGCGGCCGTTCGTCGGAAAACCGGGCGCGTTCACCCGCACCGCCCACCGCCGCGACTTCTCGCTGGACCCGGTCGGGCCGACGCTGCTGGACTATCTCGCGGAGGGTGGGATTCCGCGTACCGGGATCGGGAAAGTGGACGACCTGTTCGCCGCCAGGAACATCACGGCCACGCATACCCCGACCAACGCCGACGCGTACCGCCTTCTTCGGGACGCCATCGCCCATGTAGATTGCGGGCTGGTGTTCGCCAACGTGGTCGAGTTCGACCAGAGCTGGGGGCACCGCAACGACGTCGCCGGCTTTCACCGCGGGCTGCTGGAGCTGGACCGGCAGCTCGGGTCGCTGCTGGGGCTGCTCCGGGAGGACGATCTGTTCGCGCTGACGGCCGACCACGGCAACGATCCGACGACGGCCTCCACCGATCACGCGCGCGAGAACGTGCCGCTGCTGGTGTGCGGCCCGCGGGTCAAGCCCGTGTCGCTCGGGGAGCGGGCGACGTTCGCCGACCTGGGGCAGACCGCGGCGGAGTACTTCGGGGTCGGGCCGCTGGAGTCAGGGACGTCGTTCCTGCGCGAGATGCTGACGTGAGCGCACCGGGCGCACGACGACCTGCCACCGGCGCAGCAGGCGCGCCGCCCGCAGGGACTCGCCCTGGCTCGAGTGCCACCGACCGCCTGCTGGAGGCGGCGCGCGCGGCGCAGGCGCGGGCACACGCCCCCTACTCGCGGTTCCGCGTGGGGGCGGCGATCGAGACGGCCGATGGGGCCGTGATCGCGGGGTGCAACGTGGAGAGCGCGTCGTACGGCGGGACGATCTGCGCCGAGCGGGGCGCGGTGATGGCGGCGATCGCGGCGGGGCATCGCGCCTTCCGGCGCCTGCTCATCACCAGCGACGCCGACGACCCGGTGGCGCCGTGCGGGCTGTGCCGCCAGCTGCTGGCGGAGTTCGGGCTGGACCTGGAAATCGTGTCCGTGGGGGCGCGGGGCGGCCGGGAAACCTGGCGCCTCGACGCCCTGCTGCCTCACGCCTTCACCAGCAAGAGCCTGCGGGAGCGCGCATGAAGATGGGGCGCATCGTCGGGTCGGTCGTGGCGACCCGCAAGGACCCGTCCCTGGTCGGCGCCAAGTTCCTGGTGGTCGAGAACCTGTCGCCCGACCTGAAGCCGGAGGGCGGGTACGTCGTGGCGGTGGACACGGTGGGCGCCGGGGCGAGTGAAGTCGTGCTGTACGCCTCGGGCTCTTCGGCGCGCCAGACGCCGGGGACGAAGGACCGTCCGGTGGACGCGGTGATCATGGCGATCGTGGACAGCTTCGAGGCGCATGGCAAGAACGTCCGCCTGGCGTAGCGCCCTCCTCGCAGGCCTGGTCGCGGCCGGGGGATGCAACGAGAAGCTCACGACCCCCGGGCGCTGCCCGGAGCTGTGCCCGAGCAACAGCGTGCAGCTCGTGGACACGCTGCTCACCGGGGCCGACGTGGCGGACACGACGGCCCGCGGGTACGTGCTGACGAATGAGGCCACCTACGTTGCGGCCTCGAGCCTCGATTCCCTGAAGAGCGTGTTCCTGATCCGCTTCGCGCCGGTGCAGACGCAGTGGGCCCAGACCGCGACGGACACCGTGCAGGCCGTCTATCCGCCGGACAGCGTCTTCGTGGAGCTGCCGCTCGTCTTCCGGGACACCACCGTCCATCCGCGGATCGTGTTCTACCGCCTCCCGGCGTGGTTCGACACGACCGTGACGTACGCGCAGGCGCAGGCGTACTTCGTCGACTCGGCGGTGCTGGACACGGTGGCGGTCCCCGACACCGGGAGCATGGAGGCCCGGTTGCCGACCGGGCTGGTCCCGGGGCCGGGCGACTCGGGCATTGTGTCCATCGGCGCCAGGGTCATCGCGGATTCCCCGACCGTCGTCGCCTTCTCGTCGGGGCACAGCCGCACCACGTGGCCACAGCTCTGGTATTTCGTGCACGGCCAGCCGCCGCAGGACTCGCTGACCCGGAACCTCGTCGACACGGCGACCTTCACGACCTTCGTTCAGTCGCCCGCTGCCGGCCAGCCGCCCCCGGGTGTGCTCGCGATCGGTGGCCTGCCGGCGGCCCACTCGCTCATCCACTTCTCGCTCCCCGGCGTGGTGGTGGATTCGGCGGGCATCGTGCGGGCGACGCTGATCCTGAACCTGGTGCGCCCGGTCGTCGGCTTCCCGGGCGACAGCTTCTTCGTCAACGCAGTCCCCATCCTCCGGGACTACGGCCCGAAGTCGGTGCTCTTGCCGGACACGACGCTCGTGGGCGTGGCGGTGGTCCACGCCGGCCAGACGGGGAAAGTGGAGCTGGACCTCGCGCGGGTCCTCCGGCTGTGGGGTACGACCGTCGGAGACTCCATGCCGCGTGCCGTCATGCTGGGCGTGCTCGCCGAGGGGTACACCCTCGGAGAGGTGGACGTCTGGGGGCACTCGGGAAGCGGCGGGGGTCCGCTGCTCGACGTGACGTACGTGAAGAAACACGAGGTCGGGGTTCCGTGACGCGCACCCGGACGAGCCTGCTGATCGCGGCCGCTCTGCTTGCGGCGCGCCCGGCGGCGGCCCAGGAGTCGGTCTTCGGGGTCCGGGGGCTGGGATTCCTCGCGCAGCCTATCTCGGCACACAGCGCTGCGATGGGAGGCGGCGAGTCGATGTTCGACGGGAATTCGGCCGTGAGCCCGGCGTCTCTCGCGGCCTGGCAGAAGCTGGCCGGATGGGCGGTGGGGGCGCAGTCGAACCGCAGCTTCAACCCCGGGAGCGGGGCGGTTTCGCTGAACTCGATGCGCTTCCCCACGTTCGGTTTCGCCACGCCCGTCGGGTACCGACTGGTCGTCGGCGTCACTGTCTCCGAGTACCTCAACCGGAACTGGGAAGTGCAGCGGGCGGATACGGTGTGGCCACGGGGCTTGGCGGTGCCGGTCGCGGACCACAGCCGCTCGGTGGGCGGTGTGAGTGACGTCCGCTTCGCGGCGGCGTACCGGGTCTCGAGCCGTATCGCGGTGGGCATCGGCCTCCACACGCTCTCCGGTTCGGCGCAGACCGCCGTGGAGCGCGACTTCCCGACCGATTCCACGTATCACACCTTCGCCCAGGTGACGGAGACGGACTACCGCGGTTTCGGCGTGTCGCTGGGCCTGCTCGCGTCGCCGACCAAGCGGCTGGTCGTCGGCGCCAGCGCCCGCTTCAATGGGAGGCTGTCGGCGACCAACCCCGGCGGCAATGCGAGCGTGCGGCTGCCCTCGGAGCTGGCGGGCGGGCTGTACGTCGTGCCGTGGGACGGCATCACGGTCGCTACGACGATCATCCATGACAGTTGGAGCGTCGCGGCGCCCGACCTCGTGGCGGCCGGGCAACTCCCCTCCCGGGACGTGTGGAGTGTGGGAGTCGGCGCGGAGATCGCGCTCCTCAGGATGTTCGGAGAGGTGGTGCCGCTGCGGGCCGGGTACCGGTGGCGCCAGCTGCCGTTTCCCGTGGATACGGCCCTCTTTGTGAGCGAGCGGGCGGCATCCGGCGGCATCACCTTCTCGCTGGCGGGGGGCCGCGCGAACCTGGACCTGGCCGTGCAGGGGGGCTCGCGTACCGCCGGCACGCTGAAGGAGAGCTTCACGACGATCCTGGTGGGCCTCTCGATCTTCCCATGAACGTCTTCCTCTACACCTTCGGCTGCAAGGCCAACCAGTACGACACGGAAGTGGTGCGTCAGCGTCTGGAGGACGCGGGGTGCCGCGTCGTGCCGTCGCCCGACGGGGCGGACGCCGCGGTGGTGAACTCGTGCACGGTCACGCATGTCGGCGAGGGGAAGATGCGCGCTCTGGTGCGGCGCCTGGCGCGGCGGAATCCGGGTATCCGGACGGTGGTCATGGGGTGCGCGGCGGCGCTGGACGACGGCCGCATCGCGGCGCTCCCCAACGTGGCCGCCGTGGTGCCCGGCGCGGATGACGGGGCGGTGGCGCGCGCCCTCGCCTTGCCCGGAGGCGGCGCGGCGGAGAGCGGGCTGCGGCGGTTTGCCTCGCTCTCCCGTGCCTGGCTCAAGATCCAGGACGGATGCGACGAACACTGCACCTTCTGCGCGACCGTGCTCGCGCGGGGAGCCAGCCGGTCGCGGCTTCCCGAGGATCTGGTCCGCGAGGCGCGGCAGCTGGCGGCCTCGCATGCCGAGATCGTCCTGACCGGAGTGCACATCGGCACGTACGGCCGTGACCTCGAGGGACGGTGGACGCTCTCCGCGCTCGTGGCGCTGCTGGTGGAGCAGGTTCCGGGCGTCCGATTCCGCCTCACGTCGGTCGAAGCGACGGAGCTCGACGACGCGATGGTCGCGCTGATGGCGTCGGTCCCCGACCGCGTCGCGCCGCACCTCCACGCGCCCCTCCAGTCGGGGAGCGACCGGCTGCTCCGGCGCATGGGCCGGCACTGGTACACCGCGGCCACGTACCGGCGGAGCGTGGAGCGGCTCGCGGCGCGCGTCGCCCCACTCGGTCTGGGGGCCGACATCCTGGTGGGCTTCCCGGGTGAGTCGGAGCGGGACCACAGGGCGACGGTACGGCTGGTGGAGGATCTGCCGTTCACCTACCTGCATGTCTTTCCCTACTCGCCGCGGCGGGGCACCGCCGCGCCTCGGCTGGGTCCGCCGCCGGAGGGTGGGGCGATGCGCGCCCGGAGCGCGGAACTGCGGGCGCTCGGCGACGCGAAGGCGGCGTCGCACCGCCGCGCCCGCGCGGGCGGCCGCGCCGACCTCGTGCTGGAGGCCCGGCGCGGCGGAGAGCATGAAGCCGTGTCCGAGGACTACTTGAGCGCGAAGGTGCCCGCGGACGCACCCTGGGTGCTGGGGCGGACGCGCGTTGCCGCCCGCCTGGTGGCCAGCGGCCACGCGCTCAGGGCGGTGAACGCGTGACCAGTCCTTCCTTCTTCATCGAGACCTACGGGTGCCAGATGAACGCGGCCGACGCCCAGCTGATGGCCGGCGTGCTGAGCAGGGACGGGTTCGCGCCCGCGGCCTCCCCGGACGCGGCGGACGTGGTCATCGTCAACACCTGCGCGATCCGCGACCACGCCGAGCAGCGGGTGCTGGGGCGGGTCGGCGAGCTGAAGCGCCACAAACGGCCCGGCGACGTCCTCGGCGTGGTCGGATGCATGGCCCAGCGCCTCGGGGAACGGCTGCTGGAGCGGGCGCCGCACGTGGACTTCGTGGCGGGGCCGGATGCGTACCGCGATCTGCCGCAGCTGGTGCGCCGAGCGCGCGACGGCGAGCGGGCGGCCGACACCGCCCTGCGCTCCACGGAGCACTACGAAGACATCGTGCCGGTGCGGGAGACGGCGGCCAGCGCCTGGATCACGGTCCAGCGCGGCTGCGATTACCGGTGCACGTTCTGCATAGTTCCGATGACGCGTGGCCCGGAGCGGAGCCGGAGATTGGCCGACATCGTGCGCGAGGCGGAGGGCCTGGCCGAGCGCGGGGTGACGGAGGTGACGCTCCTTGGGCAGACGGTCAACTCGTACTTCGACGGTGCGCACGATTTCGCCGATCTGCTGCGCGCCGTGGGTGCGGTCGGGGGCATCCGGCGCGTCCGGTTCACCAGCCCGCACCCCAACGACTTCTCCGATCGGGTGGTCGCTGCGATGGCGGAAGTGGAAGCGGTGTGCGAGCACGTGCACCTGCCCGCGCAGAGCGGCTCCTCGGCCGTGCTCAAGCGGATGCTGCGGCGGTACACGCGTGAGGAGTATCTGCGGGTGGTCGAGCGGCTGCGCGCGGCCGTTCCCGGCCTCGCGCTCACGACCGACCTCATTGTCGGCTTCCCCGGCGAGACGGACGCCGACTTCGACGCGACGCTCGGCTTGGTCGCCGAAGTGGGCTTCGACGACGCCTTCACCTTCCGGTTCAGCCCGCGCGACGGGACGCCGGCGACGCGGCTGCCGCTCGCCGTGCCCGAGAGCGTGGCGGCGGAGCGGCTCGAGCGGCTCATCGCGGAGGTGCGACGGGTCGCCAGGGCGCGGAACGCAGGGCTCGTGGGCACGACGCACGAGATTCTGGTTGAGCAGGTGGCTCGGCGCGGGGCGCTGCTGCAGGGTCGGACGCGGCAGCACCGCGTGGCGATGGTGGGCGGCCCGGCGGAGTGGATCGGGAGCTACCGGATGGTGCGGTTCACGGGCACGACGGGCGCAACCTTCAGCGCGGTACCGGTCCCCGAGCACCGCGAGGCGGCCGGGACGGGGGGGCGCGTATGAAGAACGTGGTGGAGGCCCTGGTGATCCGGGAGTACGACCGGCTGCTGCCGACGGTGCCCGGCGCGTGCGATTGCGCCGTGTGCCGCGAGGACGTGCTGGTGTACGCCCTGAACCGAATCCAGCCGCATTACGTCGCCACGCCCGTGGGCGAGGTGATCTCCAGCGTCGAAATGGAGAAGGTGCAGGGGCAGGCGGACATCGCGGTGGCGCTGATGGACGGCATTCGCGTGGTCGCGTCGGCCCCACGGCACGGCAAGCGGGCAACCAAGGCGCGCTGACGAGTCGGGGCCGGCGCCGGCGGAGGCAATTCCAGAGACGAGGCTTCTTTCGCGCCGCCCGCACAACGCTGCCGTTGTGCTGGAACGCGCCGCGGTAGGATGCCGGCCGTCGTGTGGTGCGCGATCGGATTCGTGGCCGGCGACCTCGCCGGCCTCTTGCGTTCGGGGGCCTGGTGGCCGCTGGCGCCGCTCTGCGCGGCCGCCGCGGTCGCCGCCCGCTCCAGGCGGAGCGCCTGGGCTGCGCTGACGGCGGCAGCGGCGGGTGTGGTGTGGGGCGCGGCGTCCGCGTCGCGCGCGGCGCGCGACTGCCGGTCCCGCTGGCGGGAGGGGGAGCGCGTAGCCGTCCAGGTCCGGCTGTGGGATGCCGCGACGCCGGGCGCGGCCTCGCGCACCGTGGTCGACTGGCCCCAGGCGTGCGCGGGACCACTGGAGGTGCTGTGGCCTGCATGGGGAGAGGCGCCGGCAACGGCGGCAGTGATCGTCGGAACGTGGCATCGCACGGCGCTGAGCCCGCTCTGGCCGGCGCGCCCCGAGCGTCTGGGGCGTCTCGTGGCGCGGCGGGTGCGCAGCGTCGCCCGCTATCCGGGGGTGCGCGGCGCGCTGCGCCTGGCCACGGAGCGCCGCATCGTGGCGCTGTTTGGGCCCGCCCGCGCGGGCCTGGCCGCGGCCCTGACGGTCGGCGCGGGCGACCAGCTGGACCGGGAGATCCGGCGGCGCTTCGCCCGCGCGGGCATCGCGCACATCCTCGCCATCTCCGGCCTGCACGTGGGGATCCTCGCCGCGGCGCTGCTCCTGGTCCTGCGCGCGGCGCGCGTGGGCGATGCGACAGCGCGGCTCGCCGGGACCGCCCTGGTGGCGGCGTACGTCGTTCTCCTCGGATTGCCGCCGCCGGCGGTCCGCGCTCTGGGCTTGATTGCGCTCTGGGCCTGGGCGCGCGTCCGTCAGCGGCCCATGGTTCCCGGCGCCGCGCTGGCCAGCACGGCGCTCGCGGTGCTCGCCGTCGAGCCGTTCGCGGCGGCGGAGGCCGGAGCCTGGCTCTCGTTCGCCGGTGCCTGGGGTTGCACCAGGGGCGCGCGGGTGTGGGCGGCGCTCCGCAGGGAGCGCGTGGTGCCGCGGAACCGCGCGGTTGCCACCCTCTCCGTCGCGGCGGTCTCGGGCGGCGCGACGCTCGCCACCGCCCCGTTCAGCGTCGTCGCCTTCGGCACGATGTCGCCGGCCGCTCTGGTCTCCAACGTTCTCGCCGTTCCGCTCGCGTGCATCGCGATGCCGGCGCTCGCGCTGACCGTCCTCCTGGCGGCTGTCCTTCCGGCGGCCGCCCGGTGGGTGGCCCCCGTCGCCGCCGTGGGCCTCGACGGCCTGGATGCGGTGGCCCGGCTCGCCGGGGCGCTGCCGCTGGCGAGCATCGGCATCGAGCGCCGCCTCCTCGCCGCGACGCTGCTCGCCGGAGTGGCGTGGATGCTTCTCGGGCCGCTCCGGGCACGGGCAAGAGACGGGACGTGGCGCGGCCTGCGCGCCCGGGCGGCGCTGGCTGCGGCCCTCGCGCTCTGCGCCGCGGTCTGGTGGCCCCTGGTTCCCGGCTCCCCGTCCGGTGACAGGGCCGGCTGGCTGGCGCTACATTTTCTTGCCGTCGGACAGGGAGACGCGGCCGCCATCCGCACGCCCGGCGGACGCTGGGTGGTTGTGGACGGAGGCCCGCGGACCTTCGGCTACGACGCCGGCAGCGCGGTGGTCGTCCCGTTCCTCCGGCGCGCGGGCGCCGGGCCGGGACGGCTCGCCCTCGTCGTAGCGTCGCACGGGGACGAGGATCACCTTGGCGGGCTCCCGGCGGTCGTGCGCGCCTTCCCCCCGGCGCTCGTGCTGGAGCCGGGCGAGCCGCTCCCGAAGCCGAGCTATCGCGCCTGGCTCGGCGCGGTCGCCGAAGCCGGGAGCCGCTGGCGGCGCGGGCGCGCTGGCGACAGCGTCGCGGTGGACGGCGTCATCGTGCGGGTGCTCCATCCCGACAGCGCGTGGATGGAGCGGGGGCTTCCTGCCAACGAGAACGGGGTCGTCGTCGCGCTCGAGTACGGCGCGTTCCGCGCCCTGATGGCGGGCGACGCGGGGCTTGCCTTCGAGGAGGCGGAAGCGGGACAGCTGCCGAGGGCCACGCTCCTCAAGGTCGCGCACCACGGCAGCATCAGCGCGACGGGCCCGGCGCTGGTCGCTGCCGTGCGGCCGCGCATCTGCGTCGTCTCGGTTGGGCCGAATCACTTCGGCCAGCCGGACCCGCGCGTGCTCGGCGCGCTCGCGCGCGCCGGCTGCGACATCTTCCGGACGGACACCGACGGGGCCGTCACCGTCGAGACGGACGGCCGCACGGTGCACGTTGCGGCCGGTGCGCGTGATACGTCGTTCATTTCCACGCGGGAGGAGCCGTGAAATCGCCGCTGTCGCGCATCATCACGATCGAGCGGTTCATCCTCGACCAGCAGGAGCTGCACCCCGAGGCCACGGGGGACCTCTCCAACCTCCTCTACGACATCGCGCTGGCCGCCAAGATCATCAACAGCCATATCCGGATGGCGGGGCTGGCGGACATCCTGGGCAGCGCCGGGCTGATCAACGTGCAGGGCGAGGTCGTCCAGAAGCTGGACACGTTCGCCAACGAGACGATGAAGCACGCCCTCCTGCACACCGGCCGCGTCTGCCTGGTCGGCTCCGAGGAGGACGAGCATCCGGTGCCCACGCCGCCGGAGTACGGGTCGGGCAAGTACGTCGTCCTGTACGACCCGCTCGACGGATCGGCGAACATCGACGTGAACGTGTCCATCGGCACGATCTTCTCGGTCCACAAGCGCCTCTCGCCCGAGGGCGAGCCGGGGACGCTGGCGGACTGCCTGCAGAACGGGCGCACGCAGGTCGCCTCGGGGTACGTCCTCTACGGCTCCAGCACCATGATGGTCTACACGACGGGCCAGCGCGTGCACGGCTTCACCTACGACCCGAACATCGGCGAGTTCCTCCTGTCGCATCCCAGCATCACGACGCCGCGCGTCGGCAAGTACTACAGCGTCAACGAAAGCCATTTCCCGGAATGGGCCCCGCAGGTGCAGGCACTGGTCAAGAGGTACAAGGGGCTCGACGGCGGGCACGAGCCCAAGAACTCGCGGTACATCGGCTCCCTGGTGGCGGACTTCCACCGCAACCTGATCGCGGGGGGCGTGTTCTGCTATCCGGCGGACGCGAAGTCGCCGCAGGGCAAGCTGCGGTTGATGTACGAGTGCGCGCCGCTGGCGCTGATCTGCGAGCAGGCTGGCGGCTACGCGTCGGACGGCTGCCGGCCCATCCTCGACATCGAGCCCGAGCAGCTGCACCAGCGCTCGGCACTGTACATCGGCAGCCGGGACGACGTGGAGCTGGCCGAGCGCATGGTGTCGGGCCTCTGCGAGTGACGGATCACCGGAGCGGCGCCGGGTCCCCCGGCGCGCTGTACGGCCCCGGCGACGTGCCGCCCGACCTGGAGCAGCGGATCGGAGCGCCCGGCGCCTTTCCGTACACCCGCGGCATCCACGACTCCATGTACCGCGGGCGGCTCTGGACCATGCGCCAGTACGCCGGCTACGGCACCGCGGAGGAGACGAACGC
>DATKLR010000028.1:0-7417 GCA_035542295.1 Gemmatimonadales bacterium
GTCGGTCGCGGATACCGGCATCGGCATCACCAAAGAGGATCTGCCGCGGCTCTTCACCGAGTTCACGCAGGTGGACGCGTCGCTCAGCCGCCGGTTCGAGGGCACGGGGCTCGGGCTCGCGCTGTGCCGCCGGTTCGTCGACATGCACGGCGGCCTGATCGGCGTGGAGTCGACGCCGGGCCGCGGCAGCACGTTCTGGATCGAGCTGCCCCTCACGGGGCCGCAGTCCTCCGTGGCGGTCGCGTAGCAGACGGCAGGCGGCACGGAGCAGGGATCAGAGCAGTTGCCAGACGCCAAGTTGCCAGTGGTTACAGGTTGATAGAGTCAGTTCCCAGACCATTGCCAGAGGTCCCGCCGCGTTGCAGCGACGGGGCCTGTTCTTTCTCTAACGTCTGGCAGCTGGGAACCACTGACACCGTGGCGTCTGAGAACTCTCCCGACATCCGCGCTTCTGCTACCTCCCGTCTGACGCTAGGTCCGCGCCTTGAGCGCCTGCTCCAGCGCCTTCCGCACCTCGTCCAGTCCGCCGGAGCCCAGCCGCACCCGCAGCACGCGCCGGCCCCGCCGCTCGAGCGCGATCAGATCCCCCAGCTCCTGCGCCAGCTCCAGCGTGCCGAACGCGTAGTCCGTTCCGGGGACGCTCAGCTGCGGCCCGCCGTCCGCCTCGAGCGCCAGGAACGCCGCGCGCGCGGTGCCGCCCTTGTGGAGCTGCCCCGTCGAATGGAGATAGCGCGGCCCGTAGGCCGCCGTCGTGGCGACTCCCAGTGCGTCGCGGAGCGCCACCCGCATCGCGGCCAGAGCGGCGTCGTGCTCGGGCGACGGCGGCAAATATGCCAGCAGCGCCACATAGTCCCCCCGCGCGATCCCGGCCGCCCACGCAGCCAGCGCCTCGCCGAGCTGCCCGGGCTCGACGGCGGCCGGCACGCTCGGATGCTGGCCCTCCACCAGCTGCCGCAGCACGCGATCGGTGTTCTGCTTGCTCTCCGCGACGTTCGGCTGATCGAACGGGTTGATGCCCAGCCACGCGCCCGCCAGCGCCGTCGCTACCTCCCAGCGCTGGAACTCGGCGCCGAGGTCGAGGCGGTCCTTGAGCGCGAGGCGCACGACGGGGTGGCCGGCCGCCTCCAGAGCCGCGAGCGGCTGCGCCCCCGCGTCGCTCGCCCCCTCGAGTCCCAGCGCGACGAACAGCCGGTCGTTGCCGTAGGCCGCCGGCGCGCCGAGCGGCTCGCCCGCCACCGGCACGAGTCCCCTGCCCCGCTTCCCCGTGCTCTCGGCCAGCAACTGCTCCGCCCACGCCCCGAACGACGCCAGCTCCGGTGAGGTCACGATGGTGACCTTGTCCCGCCCCGCCCCGAAGCCGGCGGCAAACGCGGCGGCGAGCCTCGCGCCCGGGTTGGCCGCCACCGTCTCCGCCTCCGCGCACGCCTCCGCCATCGCGCGCGCGCGGCCGAGGACACCGGCCACGTCCACGCCGACGAGAGCGGCGGGCACGAGCCCGAAGTACGACAGCGCGCTGTACCGCCCGCCGACGTCGGGCGGGTTCTCGAAAACGCGGCGCAGCTTTCGCTCCGCCGCCAGCGCCGCCAGCGGCGTGCCCGGGTCCGTGATGGCGGCGAACTGCCCGCCGGCGCCGCCGCCGGTCCGCTGCCAGAAGTACTCGAACAGGTCGCTGGTCTCGAGCGTCGTGCCGGACTTGCTCGAGACGAGGAAGAACGTTGTGGCCAGCGGCGCCCCGCGCTCGACTGCGGCGATGCGCGTCGGGTCCGTCGAGTCCAGGACGGTGAGCGTCGGCCACCCCGGCCGCGGGCCGAACACCTTCGCGATGGTCTCCGGTGCCAGGCTCGAGCCGCCCATCCCCAGCAGCACCACGCGCGTGAAGCCGGCCGCGCGCACCTGCTCCGCGAACGCCTGAATCTCGCCGACCCTGGGCGCCATCGCGGCCGGCAGGCCCAGCCACCCGAGCCGCTCCGCGATCTCCTTGCGTTCCGCCTCGTCCTGCGACCAGAGTCCCGGGTCGCGGGCCATCAGCGCGCGGACGACGCGCGCGCCGTCCCTGGCGAGGAGCGCGTCGACCTCTGCGTCGAACGCCAGCAGGCGGCGCGACGAGTGCGCCGGCCGCTCCGCGAGGAGCCGGTCGCGCTTGGCTTCGAGAGCCGCCAGCAGCGCGTGGTACGAATCCGAGAACTTCTTGACGCCGTCGACCACCAGGAAGTCGGTCACGTCATTGAGCCTGACGCCGGCCGCCTCGATCTCCGCTATCACACGCCGCGCCCCCTCGACGTCCCGGTCGATCGTCCGCTCCGCCTTACCGTGGTCGGCGAAGGCCCGGAGCGTGGCGAGCGGCAGCGTGTTGACCGTGTCCGGCCCGATCAACTCGTCCACGTACATCGTGTCGGGGTACTTGGGGTTCTTCGTGCTGGTGCTCGCCCACAGCGGGCGCTGGACCGTCGCCCCCTTGGCCGCGAGCGCCTTCCACCGCGGCGTCCCGACCGCGGCGAGATGCGCCTGGTAGGCCAGCTTCGCGTTGGCGATGGCGGCCTTCGCGAGCAGCCCCTCGATGCGCGACCGGGCCGCGGGGTCGGCCGCCGCCTGGGCCGCCGCCAGCAGCCGCTTGTCCGCCTCCGTGTCCACGCGGCTCACGAAGAAGCTCGCCACCGAGTGGACCGTCTCCAGCGGCTCGTGCGCGCGTACGCGCCGCTCCAGCCCGGCGAAGTATGCCTCGATCACGCGCTGGTACATCGCCACCGCGAACAGCAGCGTGATGTTCACGTTCACGCCGTCGGCGATCAGCTGCTCGATGGCGGGCAGCCCTTCCTTTGTGCCCGGGACCTTCACCATCACGTTCGGCCGGTCCACGCGGTACCAGAGCCGGCGCGCTTCCGCGATCGTGCCGGCCGTGTCGAACGCCCGGATCGGCGACACCTCGATGGAGACGAAGCCGTCCGCGCCGCCCGACGCCTCGTAGACGGGCCGCAGCACGTCCGCAGCCGCCGCGACGTCCGCCACCTCCAGCGTCTCGAACAGCGCCGCCGCGTCGAGCTCCGTGGCGGCGAGCGAGGCCACCGACGCGTCGTAGGCGCTGCCGTGCCGCAATGCCTGCTCGAAGATCGTCGGGTTCGTCGTGACGCCGCGCACCCCCTCCTCGTCCACCAGGCGCTTCAGAGCGCCCGAAGTCAGGAGGTCGCGATCGATCGTGTCGAGCCAGACGCTCTGGCCGAGCTGCAGCAGCTTCTCGATTGGGCCCACGTGGCCTCCTCAGGCGCCGCCGGCGCGCGCCAGCACGGCGCGGGCCCGCTTCGCCACGTTCTCGGCGGTGAAGCCGAACTCCTGGAAGATCCGCTCGTACGGGGCCGACGCGCCGAAGTGCTCGATGCTCACAACGTCGCCCGCCGAGCCCACCCAGCGATGCCACCCGAAGCCGGCCGCTGCCTCGACCGCCAGGCGAGCGGTCACCGCGGGCGGCAGCACTGCGTCCCGGTAGCCGGCGTCCTGGCGCGCGAAGATCTCGAGGCTCGGCATGCTCACCACGCGGCTGGGCGTACCCTCCTTCTCCAGGATCTCGCGCGCCGCCAGCGCGAGCCCCACCTCCGAGCCCGTCGCCAGCAGCAGCAGCCGTGGCTTCCCGCCGTCCGCTTCGGCGAGCACGTAGCCTCCGCGGAGCAGCCCGTCCGCCGGCGCGAAGCGCGTGCGGTCGATCAGCGGCACCTTCTGCCGGCTCAGCACCATGAGCGTCGGCCCCCCGGTGTTGAGCAGGGCCGCGCGCCAGGCCGCCGCGGTCTCCGGCCCGTCGGCGGGTCGGATGACCGTCATCCCGGGGATCGCCCGCAGCGCTGCGAGCTGCTCGATCGGCTGATGCGTCGGCCCGTCCTCGCCGAGCCCGACGCTGTCGTGCGTGAACACCACGATGACCGGCAGCCCCATCAGCGCCGCCAGACGGAGCGACGGACGCATGTAGTCGGAGAAGACGAGGAAGGTCGCGCCGTACGGACGCACGCCGCGGTGCAGCGCCATCCCGTTCAGCACGCCGCCCATCGCGTGCTCGCGGATGCCGAAGTGCATGTTGCGCGCGCCGAGACTGCCCGCCTCGAGGTCGCCGGCGCCCTTCATGAGCGTGTTCGTGGACGGTGCCAGGTCGGCTGCGCCGCCCACCAGCGTCGCCACGACGGGTGCGATCGCGTTGATGACCTTCTGCGACGACGCGCGCGTGGCCTGCGCGCCGTCCTCCGCCTTGAAGGCGGGCAGCGACCGCTCCCAGCCCGCCGGCAGCTCGCCCGCCAGGGCGGCGCGCCACTCGGCGGCGAGGTCGGGGAACGCCTTCTCGTACGCGGCTTGGCGTGCCTCCCATTCCGCCTGCAGCTTCTCGCCGCGCTCGACGCAGCGGCCGAAGTGCGTGCGCACCTCCTCAGGCACCAGGAACTTCGCGTCCGGCGGCCAGCCGTAGACGGCCTTGGTCAGCGCGATCTCCTCGGCGCCGAGCGGCGAGCCGTGCGCCTCGGCGGAGTCCTGCTTGTGCGGGCTCCCCCACCCGATGTGCGTGCGCACCGCGATCAGCGAGGGCCGTGCCGTTTCGGCTTCCGCCGCCTGGATCGCGGCGTCGAGCGCGGCGAGATCGTTGCCGTCGGCCACGCGCTGGACGTGCCACCCGTATCCGGTGAACCGCTGCGCCACGTCCTCGCTGAACGCGAGGTCGGTCGCCCCCTCGATCGTGATGTGGTTGTCGTCATACAGGTAGATCAGCTTCCCCAGCTTCAGGTGGCCCGCCAGCGACGCCGCCTCGTGGGAGATCCCCTCCATCAGGTCGCCGTCGCTCGCGATGGCGAACGTGCGGTGATTGACGATCTCGTGTCCCGGCCGGTTGAAGCGCGCCGCGAGATGGGCCTCGGCGATCGCCATGCCCACGCCGTTCGCGAAACCCTGCCCCAGCGGGCCCGTTGTCGTCTCTACCCCGGGCGTGACGCCGTGCTCCGGGTGCCCCGGCGTCCGGCTCCCCCACTGCCGGAACCGGCGCAGATCCTCGAGCGAGAGGTCGTAGCCGGCCAGGTGCAGCGAGGCGTACAGCAGCATGGAGGCGTGCCCGGCCGACAACACGAAGCGGTCGCGGTCGGGCCAGTCCGGATGCCGCGGGTTGTGGCGCAGATGGCGCGTGTAGAGCACGTAGGCGACCGGCGCCAGCGCCATCGGCGTCCCCGGATGCCCGGAGTTGGCGGCCTGGACCGCGTCCATCGCCAGAGTACGGATGGTGTTGATGCACAGCAGATCGAGGTCGGCCGCGGGCGACTTGAGTGGAGCGGGCATAGGTGCTCAAATTACACGCGTCCCCATCGCCAAGCGACCCAATGCGCCTGCGCTTCGCCGTTCCCGTCCTCCTCGCCGCTACCGTATTGGTGGCCGCTTCCGCCGCCAAGCGTCTCGTGCCGGGCCGGCTTCCCGACGGGACGGTCCTGCTGTCCAACGGATGGCGCATCAGCCCCGCCGGGAGATCCGTCCCCGTGGGGACGCTGCCGCTCAACCTGGTGACCATGCCCGACGGGAGGGTAGCGGCACTGCTGAGCGGCTACGCGGCCAACGGGCTGGTCGTCGTGGACCAGCGGCGCTGGGCGGTGACGGATTCTGTGCCGCTCCCGGCGGCGTGGCTGGGCCTCGCGGCCGCCGCCGGCGGCGACGTCTTCGCGTCGGGCGGCACGACCAACCGCGTGTGGCGGCTGCGGGAGGCCGCTGGGGGGTGGCAGCGCGCCGACAGCGCCGTGCTGGCCGATTCGGGCGCGGCACTGTTCGCCGCGGGCCTCGCGCTGACGCCCGACGGGCGCTACCTCGCCGTGGTGGGGAACCTCGCCGACTCGGTGTACCTGCTCGACGCCGCCACGCTGCAGCGCACCGCCGCCGTGCGGACGGGCTCTCACCCGTACACGGCGCTGTTCTCGCCCGACGGCGGCACGCTCTACGTGAGCAACTGGAACGACAGCACGGTCAGCCGTTTCACCGTCGGCGAGGGGCGGCTCCGCGCGCTGCGCAGCCTGACGGTGGCTCCGCGTCCGTCGGCGTTGGCCTTGAGCCACGACGGGCATACGCTGTACGTGGCGCACGCCGGAGCCGACGCGGTCTCGGTGCTGGACCTCGCCGAAGGGGGGGGCCGGGTCGAGGCGACCATCGCCCTCTCCCTCACGTCGCGCGCTCCGCACGGGAGCACGCCGAACGCGCTGGCGCTCTCGGCCGACGGCAAGACGCTCTACGTCGCGAACGCAGACAACAACGCCGTCGCGGTCGTCGACCTCGGCAGCGAGGAGCCCCGAGTGAAGGGGCTGATCCCCACCGGCTGGTATCCGACCGCGGTGGCGCTCTCCGCCGACGGCCGTACCCTCTACGTGGCCAACGGGAAGGGCGGAGGCTCGCTGCCCAACCCGGAGGGCCCCACGGCGCCCGGGCAGCGCCGCGAGCAGTACGTCGGCGCGCTCCTTAGGGGGAGCCTCTCGGCGATCCCGGTCCCCGATGCGGCCGCCCTGCGGGGCTACACGGGCCAGGTGATGGCCAATTCACCGTATCGCGACGCGCTGCTGGAGCACGCCCTGTGGCCGGCGGCCTCCCCGATCCCGCGGACGGTGGGGCAGCCCTCGCCGATCCGCCACGTGCTGTACGTGATCCGTGAGAACCGCACCTACGACCAGGTGTTCGGCGACGTCGCCCGCGGCGATGGCGATCCGTCGCTCGCGATCTTCGGCGACAGCGTGACGCCGAACGCCCACGCGCTCGCGGGCGCGTTCGCGCTGTTCGACAACTTCTACGTCGACGGGGACGTGAGCGCCGACGGGCACATGTGGTCGGATGCGGCGTACGCGGGCGACTACGTGGACAAGACCTGGCCCGCCAACTACAGCGGCCGCCGCGAGTGGGATTTCCTCGCCGGACTCCCGGTCCTCGATCCCCTGGCCGGCTACCTGTGGGACGCGGCGCGCCGCGCCGGCGTGTCGGTGCGCAACTACGGCGAGATGACCCAGTGGGACAGCACCGCCCTCCGCGCACACGCGGATGACAAGGGCCTCGAGGCGGTGACCGACCTCCAATACACGGGCTGGGACCTGGACGTCAAGGACAGCGTGCGGGTGGACGAGTTCCTGCGCGAGCTGCACCAGGCGGAAGCCGGCGGCACCCTGCCCCAGCTGATGATCCTGGATCTGCCGAACGACCACACATACGGCCGGGCGGCGGGGCGCCCCACGCCGCGGGCCATGGTCGCGGAGAACGACCGGGCGCTCGGCCGGATGATCGAGGCGCTGTCACGGTCGCGATTCTGGAAGGAGACGGCGGTCTTCGTGCTGGAGGACGACGCCCAGAACGGCCCCGACCACGTCGACGCCCACCGCTCGCCGCTCCTGGTGATGAGCCCCTACGTCCGCCGCGGCATGGTGGACAGCAGCTTCTA
>DATKLR010000029.1:0-11320 GCA_035542295.1 Gemmatimonadales bacterium
ACGCCGAGGAAGTCGTACCCCAGTGCTTCGTCGCGCAGGCCGTTCACGACCGCGGCGCACACGGCGTCCTCGTCGAACGCTGCTGCGATGCCGGCCGAGAGCCGGAGCAGCGCGGACTGGCGCCGCGCCGTCACGCCGGCAATGCGGGGACGCCCACGCGAACGTGGTCGTGGCTTCCTGGCCATGCCGAGCTCTTCCGATGGAGAGGGGAAAGCGGGACAACATTACTCGGAATCGCGTTGCCGGGCAATGGGTTAGAGCGCGTCCGGAGATCTTAGGACTTCAGGCCTCCAGCCGGGCGAGCGGCTTCCGACGGCGCGGGCTATTGGCGCCGGCGCGCCAGCCTGATTCGTCCCGACCGGTCGATCGCGTACAGGGGGCCGTGGTGGATGTCGTCCCCCAGCAGGACCCGCGTCCCACCGGGTGCCGGCGGGGCCATGAAGGTGTGCGTGTACGGATCGGCGCCGGCGTAGTTGACCGTGTAGCCGAGGTCCTGCATGGTCCCCACGGTGACCACGCTCAGCTGGGGAGTCGTCGGCAGGAACCCCACCATCAGCTCGTTCCCGAACACCGTTTCCCGCCAATGGGAGTTGACCGTCCCGGCGCCGCAGGTGGGGTAGGTGTACGGCGAATTGGCGCAGTTCTCCACCGGGGGAATGTGAAGCGGGCTCCCGAGCGGCTCTCCCGCCCCGGTGTAGCTGGTACCGCCCAACGAGTCGAACTCGGCCGCGGCGAACGTCGTCCCGCCCGCGCATGAGAAGTACGTGTCCGCGAGCGGGCTCGGCAGCGAGGACGGCAGCCGGAGGCAGTCCACCGGCGGGAGGCCCGTGTCCCCCCAGTCAATCACATCCCACAGCGTTCCGAAGCCGAGCACGTGGCCCATCTCGTGCGTGACGACGGCGGCGAGCTGGCCGTGCGCAACCAGCGTGTCCGCGTCGGAGCTGTCGAACAGCATGGTGCCGACCACGGGCAGCACCGTGTTGGGGTCGTCGCCGGTGGCGATCCAGCAGGGAGCCGCTTCCGCCAGGGTTCCTCCCGGCCCGTCAATCTTGTTGAAGGACGCGAAGATCAGGACGTCGGTGATCGCCTGGTTGACGGCGGGCTCACCCGCCCCGCACGTCCCGGCCGTATCGGTGATCTGTACGGGCCCTCCGAAGTGCCGGTAGATGATCTGCTCCCACTTGGTCGCGGCGGTCGAGAACGCGGCCTGCTCGGCGGCACTGGGCGTGGGGCCGTAGAACTGCACGTGGATGGTGAACACGCCCGCTACGCCGGTGTCCGCGAACGTGAACGGTGAGGCCGCGCCGGCGGTCGCGGTCATGGTGTTGACGCCGGGCGTCGCGCCGAGCGTCCAGGAGCCGACCTGCGCCACGCCGCTGGTTGATGTCGTGTCCACTAGGCGCGTGGCGCTCCCGCCTCCGGATGCGACGGCGAAGGTGACGACCGCGTTCGGCACGGGATTGTTCAGCGCATCCGTCACGAGGAGCGCGGGCCGGAGGTTGGCCTTGTACCCGACGAGGCCGGGCTGGTTGTTCGTCCCCGCGTAAGCGACCAGGTTGGCCGGGGCGCCCGGCACGTAGGCCGTGTCGGTGAAGGTGGCCGGGTTGCCCGCGAGGCCGCTCCCCGCCGCCGTCGCCGTCAGCGTGTTGACGCCGGCGGACGCTCCGACCGTCCAGCTCCCGACGGCGGCGGTCCCGGCCGCGCTCGTGACCTGGCTGCCGCCGGTGACGCTGCCGCCGCCCGAGGCGGCCGCGAAGGTCACCTGGACGCCCGGCACGCCGTTGCCATACTGGTCCCTGACGGCGACGGCCGGCGGCACCGCGACCGCGGCGCCCGCCAGGGTCTTCTGGAGATCACCCGCCGTCTTGGCGACCTGCGTGGCCGGACCGGGGCTCACCGATGCGGTGAAGCGGGCCATGACGGCGCCGGTCTGCGCGACCAGGGTGTCGCGGCTCGCTCCCGCGACGGTGCCGAGGGTCCAGGCGGCCTGCGCCTGCCCGCCGGCATTCGTCGTCGCGCTGGTCGGAGTGACCGATCCGGAGCCCGCGGGCGCGGTGAACGAAACGCTGCCCCCCGGCACGGGATGCCCGGTGGCGTCGCCGACCTGGACGACCACGGGGTTGGCGAGCGCCTGGCCGACCGCGCCGGACTGGCCGTCGCCGGAGTTCTTGATGATCTGCACCGCGACCTGCGCCACGGTGACCGTGGCCTGGCCCAACGCGCTCCCGCTGGTGGCGACGACCTGCGCCGTGCCGTTGGCCACCGCCGTGGCGACGCCGGTCGCGCTGACGGCCACCACGGCGCTCGCGCTGGAGGACCAGGTGACGGCGGCGGTCTTCATCGTGTCGCTCCGCTGATCGAGCACGAGCGCCGAGAACTGCTGCGTGAAGCCGACCGCGGTCAGCGTCGCCGTGCCCGGGGACACGGCGATGGTCGTCGCGACCGCCGCCGGCTCAGTCGAGCCCTTGCAGGTGGCCAGCAGAAGCGGGACGGCGAGCGCGGCGACGAAGGTGCCGGGCCGGCGGCGGACGGTGTTCATTGCCACTCCGGGAGCGCGAGCGCTGGGCGTATCGTAGGAGCAAGCGGGAGGCGTCGCAAGGCACCGGCCGGCCGGCGACAGCGGTCAGTCCGCGAAGTCGTCGGGCAGGACGTACCTCAGCGGATCCACCGGGCGCCCGTTGACCCGCACCTCGTAGTGGAGGTGCGGCCCGGTCGAGAGGCCGGTCGAGCCGACGTAGCCGAGCAGGTCACCGCGCTTCACCACCTGGCCCACCTGAGCGGCGGTGCGCGCCATGTGAGCGTAACGCGTCTCGAGGCCGTGCCCGTGGTCCAGCACGACCATGAGCCCATATCCGCTCTCCCGGCCCACCTGGATGACGCGGCCCTCGGCCGGCGCGATGATCCGCGTGCCGTACGCCGCAGTGATGTCGATGCCCTCGTGCGGGAGATTCTTGTGCAGGATCGGATGGTAGCGGAGGGACGCGAACCTGCTGCTCAGGAAGCCCGGCGTGGGCATGATGGTGGGCGTCGCCTCCATCTGCGCGACGTGCGCGGCCAGGCTGTCGGCGGCCTCCTTGAAGGAGACCGCGATGATGGTGGCCCGGCGGATCAGCGCATCGAGGTCCATGTGGAGCCCAAACGCCTCCCGGCCGGCGGTCCCGCCATCAGCCAACAGGCGATCGCGCTCGGGCCAGGGGCCCACGGGTCCCCCGATTCCTGCGCGCTGAACGTCGGGGCTCAGCGGATCGAGCCCCGCAACCAGGCGCACCTCATCGTCGTGGCGCGACAGGACGGCCAGCGTGTCGGACAGGGCGTTCGCGCGCCTTCCGAGGCGTTCGACCTCGCCCGCGAGGGCGCGGTTGGTGTGGCGCAGCAGTTGACTGCGCGACAGATCCACGGAGCGGGACACGACGCCGAGCGCCGCCGCCAGCATGGCTGCCGCCACGACCGTCATGATGCCGGCGCCGAGCCGCAGCGCGGTCGCGGATAGCGCGAAGGTCCGCGTGCGGCTCGTGCCGTGAGGTATCAGGAGGACCGTCCAGCGGTGCTTCGCCACTTACACTCCCACGTTGACCCTGAACTGGAAGGTGCGCGGCTTCCCGACCTGGGCGCCGGCGAAGAACGCGCCCTTCAGCGTGTACCTCAGATCGAAGAGGTTGTCCACGAAGAGCTGGGGCCGGACCTCGACGGTGCCGAGCAGGAACGTGTAACCGGCGCTGGCGTTCACGATGAAGCTGGGCGCTACGTGGAACTCCTTGTCGAAATCGAACAAGCCGGTCCCCAGCGGAGGGGTGCTCGGCAGGGTGGGGTCATAGTTCGCCAGATTGGGGCTGTTGGGAACGAGGCCGCCATTGAGCCCCGATCCGTAGATGCCCGTGGCGGTGATCAGCAGTGCCTTCTGGCTGAAGGTCAGGCCCACCGTGGCGGACAGGCGCTGGTCGTGGTCCAGGTCGAACGGCTGGCCGGGCGGGGTCGCGGTGAAGAACCCGCCCGTGACGGCGCCGGAGCCGTAGGCGTGGGCGACCGCGACGTTGAGGAACCCGCTCAGCGGGCCGGCGGGTCGCACCTCCACCACGCCCTCGATGCCCGTGACCCGGATCTGCTCGATGTTCACGTCGGTCGTGATCGCCGTGCCCGGCACCTGGGTGTCGTCGGTCCCCGGGCTGCTCTTCTTGTGATAGCCGGACAGCTTCAGCACGAGGCCGATGGGGAACCGGTGCGTGACTCCTACCTCGTAGAAATCGTCCCGCTCGGGCAACGTGGGGGCGCTGACGACGCCGCCCTGAGAGGCGCTGGTGATCGCGCGCAGGTCCTCGATGTTGGTGGGGATGAACTGCCGCCCGTAATACACCCACATCGTGGTGGCGGGGTCGGGGAACCAGCTCAGCCGCACCCGCGGACTCAGCTGGTCGGCCGTGGCGTGGTCGGTCGCGGAGGTCGGGTAGTAGTGCGAGTCGTAGCGCAGCCCCACCCGGAGCTGCCACTGGTCGACGGGCTGGATCACGGTCTCCCCGTACACGCCGAGGTCGCTGCCGTTGAGCGGCGACGCGGAGGTGGGGCCGTTCGGATTGGTCGCGTTGAACGCCTGGAAGTTCTCGTTCCCGCGCGTCACCGATGAGAGCGTCCCGAACTTGAACGTCAGCGGCTCGGAGAGGTGGATGGTGTAGTCCAGCTTGACGCCGTAGATGTCGAAGCTCCGGTTCTCGCTGATGTTGTAGAGCGTCGTGTCCGGCGCGAAGGTGAAGCTGGGCTGGTCCTGGGCTCCCGGCGTGTAGCCGAGGCTGCCGTGCCGGTAGAACGCGGAGGCGAAGAGCTCCGTGCCCCGATCCGGGGTGCTCATGTTCGAGTGCTGCCAGCCGAGGTTCACGAAGTCGTTGATGTCCTGCTCCCAGTCGTGGATGACACCCGCGGCGGAGTCGAACGGGGTCTGGAAGTGGCTGCGCGACCAGTTGGCGTCGAGGCTCACGACGTCGTGGTCGCTCGCCGAGTACTGCATCTTCCCGAAGAAGTACGCGTCCTGGCCGTAGTTACTGTAATTCTTGAAGCCCGTGACGTGGGTGATCTCCCCGGCGGCGTTCGTGTCGCCGAGGGCCACCACCGGCTCGCGGCGCAAGTCGGTTTCGGTCCGCGTACCGGAGAAGAAGAAGCCCAGCTTGCCGGTGTTGGTGCTGGCGGTGAACGTCTGGCCGTCGGCGCCGTAGTTGCCCACGTAGCTCGAAACGCTCCCGTGGAAGCCGCCAGAGGGGATCCTGGTCGTCACGTTGATCACGGCCACGTTCCGGCCGCCGTACTCGGCGTCCCAGCTGCCGGTCTGGAAGTTGATCTGGTTCGCGATCGTGGGATCGAACAGCTCGTTGAGGCTGCCGGAGATGCCCGGCGGCACGGGCACGCCGTCAATGTAGTAGGTGTATTCGGCGTGCTGCCCCCGGATGTGCACCTCGCCGGTCGGCGCCCGCGCGGCGCCGGCGATGGCCTGCTGCACGATCTGCGACGTGGTCAGCGTCGGGCTGCCCTGGAACTCGTCCTCCTTGAAGACCTGGTCGCCGGTGCGCGTGTCAACGGTGAGCGGCGTGGCCGCGACCTCGATCGCACTCAGCTCGATCGTGGCCGGTACCATGTGGAAGGACGCATTCACCACATCCTCCGTCCCGCGTATCGCAATGCGCGTGGAGTCGGCTTTGAAGCCGACGAAGCGCGCCTCGACGGTGTAGCCGCCGGCCCGGATGCCGTGGATCCGATAGCTTCCCAGGCCGTCCGTGGACGCGCGCGCCACGATCCGTCCGGCCCGCTTGATGAGGATCTCTGCGCTGGCCAGCGGGCCGCCGGTGGTGCTGTCGGTCACCTTGCCGGCCACGTCGGCCGTGAGAGTGTCCGCGGTCGCGGTGTCCGGGGTGAGCGCGCGCATCACCGGCTTGGGCACGGAGTTGTCAGCCGCGCGGGACCCCTGGGCCGCCACCGGCCCGGTCAACGCTGTCGTTGCGAGCAAGGCCAGCGCCCAAGGGGCCCGGCCGAAGAAAGGGTGCTGCATGTCGTTCTCCTCGTTGGTGCGCGCGGGGACCTTCACGTTTGGTCTCCGGCGTCGCCGTATTGAACTCGCGCCCCGCTCCGTGCGCGGGGCACGAGAGCCGGGCTATAGAACGCGTGGGAAGCGGCTAGCTAGGCGAGGAAGCCGGGCGGCGCGCGAGACTGCCGGTGCCGGCCGGGGAAGAAGCGAAGAGGCTCCGCCGCGGGGCGGGCCGGCACGGCGATGAGCGGCATGCCCTCGACGCGGACCGGCACCGCCAGCGCGTGCGCGACGCGCCCGTTGGCGAGCCGCAGGGCCAGCACGCACCGTTCGGTATGGCAGTTGGGGTTGCCGGCCGTCTCGATGTGCGGCACGCCGGCCGCCACGGAGTTGCCGGCCGGGTGGAACAGAAAGGCGTCCAGGTCCGATGCGCCGCCTGCGCCGCCAAGGAACAGGGCGGCGAGGATGAGCGCCGTGGCGCGGGACCTGAAGCCGTGTCGCATTGGTGCGGACAGTATAACCGGTACACGCCGCGAGGTTCCAGCCTGGCGTCCCCGGCCAGGTGGAACCTGATCACGCGTCAAGGGTAGGGGCCGGATTATACCTCGAGTCGTCTTGCCGTCGTTGTGGGGCCGGCGCCTGGGTCCGATCGCCGTCGCCGCCAGCGTGTTGTGCGCCGGCGGCGCCGGCGTTCCGGCCGGACTGCG
Source organism: Gemmatimonadales bacterium (assembly GCA_035542295.1). Lineage (GTDB taxonomy): Bacteria > Gemmatimonadota > Gemmatimonadetes > Gemmatimonadales > JACORV01 > Fen-1245. The sequence goes on from DATKLR010000029.1 coordinate 6,712, forward strand.
CGCCCAGAACCCGCCCGCCGGCCAGGGCCAGCCGCTGCGGGACTGGGAGCCGCGGGGCTTCGACTTCACCCCGGACGGCGTCTGGCGCACGAAGGCGCGGGCGGTGGCCCGGGCGCGCGCCGACGCCATGGCACGGGGCGACTTCACCTCGCTCAACCGCCACCTGAGGGCCCTGAGCCTGGCGCCAGGCACCCCGCTCCGCACCACGATGGCCGTGTCGGACACGCTGCGCATCCCTGTGCTGCTCGTCCGGTTCAAGGACGCCGACACGACGTCGCTCTATTCGCCCAGCGCCTACGACAGCGTGCTCCTCGGGACCACGCCGCCCTACGGACGACCGTACACCGTGCGGACCTTCTACTCGGAGATGTCGCACGGCCTCATGACCGTGAAGGGCGTGATCATCGGGTGGATCACGCTCGATTCGGCCAATGCCTGGTACGCCGGTACGGGGACGTGCGACGGGCTGGGCGTCTGCGGCCATGTCGCGCAGCTGATCTCCCGGGCGGTGATGCACGCGGACTCGACGGGCATCGACTGGGGCCAGTTCGACAGCGACGGGCCCGACGGCATCCCGAATTCCGGGGACGACGACGGCGTCGTCGACCTGGTCTGGCTGATTCATCCCAAGCCGGGCGCCGAATGCAACATCAACGGGGATATCTGGTCCCATCGGTGGTACTACAGCGCCTGGCCCAACGGCGCCGGGGTCCCCATCCCGACCAGCTCCAATCGGTTCGGCGGCGGCAAGATCGTCGTGGACAACTACACGATTCAGAGCGGGGTCGGCGGCATCACGGGCTGCGACCCGCGCTTCATCATGGCGCCCGGGACCATCGGCCATGAGACCGGGCATGGCCTCGCCCTGCCGGATCTCTACGACACCGGCCTAAGCACCGAGGGGATCGGGGAGTGGGGCTTGATGGGGTCGGGAAACTGGTCCCGGCCGCTCAGCCCCTCGCACATGGAGGCATTCTCGCTGGCGCGGCTGGGGTGGATCACCGTGCTGCCGCTCACCGCGTCCGGCACGTACCAGCTGGGGCCGATCGAGCTCGGCGACACCGCCTTCGTGGTGAGACCGACCGTGCCGAATCCGCGCGGCGAGTACTTCATGCTCGAGAACCGCCAGGCGCTCCTTGCGGACACTGCACTGATCGCCGATCACGGCGGCGGCGGACTCCTCATCTGGCACGTGGATTCGGCGCAGTACGAGCAGGCGACTCTGCCCTGGAACCAGGTCAACGACGGGCCCATCCACGGGGTGGCGCTCATGCAGGCGGACGGGCTGGGCAACCTGGACTGCACCTATCCCTCCCCGTGCAACAACCGGGGCGACGCCGGCGATCCGTATCCGGGTTCCACCAACAACATGATGTTTGGCCCGCTCTCCAATCCAACGCCGAAGCTGAACAGCAACGGCAGCTTCGCCGGATTCACGGTGGACTCCATCAGGCAGCTGGTGCCCAACGGCGCGATGGCGTTCCGGCTCACCATCGGAGCCCTGACCATAGTCGATGCATCGGACACGACGGCTCTGGTAAGCGTCGACGGGGCGACGGTCGGCGTGTACCGGAACTTCCTTGCGGCAGGCTCGACGCATACGATCGCGGTCGATTCGACGCAGCTCAGCGCGGACGGGAGGTCACAGTACCAGTACGACAGCTGGTCCGACGGCGGCGCCCGCTCGCACAGCATCACCGCCACCGCGACCGGCGCGACGTACGTGGCACAGGTGACTGCCCAATACCGGGCCAACGTCGCGGTCGCCGGCGGCGGCACGGTCGGCGCGAGCCGCGCGATCGATCCGACCAACGGCACCTTCTTCAGCGCCGGCGACACTGTGACGCTGACCGCCACGCCGGCCGCCGGCCAGAGCTTCCTCGGCTGGTCGGGCGACACGACGGCCGGCGGTGCGGCGCTCAAGCTCCGGATAGGGCACCCGTTCACGGTCACCGCGAACTTCGCGTCGCCAAACGACGTGGTGAATCAGCTCCTGACCGGGTCTTCGCCCATCACCACAGCCACGCTCCAGCTCCTGGATCAGCTCGGCAACAACAACGGGCGCTTCGACCTCGGCGATCTGGTGGCCTGGCTCGACCGGAACCCGGGGCTCGCGGCGTCCCCCGCGATGCAAAAACTGCTGCGGAGGATCCACCAGTGAGTCGGGGAGTGGGGGTCCTGCTGCTCGCCGCCGCCGCTGTGTTCGGCTGCAGCGGCGATCAGGGGCCGATCGCTGGGGAGCTGTCGGTGCGGCTCGCGACGCCCCGCAGCAGCGACCGCGCCGTTCTGTTTCGCGTGGTCGGGGCGCAGCACGGCGTGACTGCGGGGACCGGGGCGGCCTACCGAGTTCTCGTCGACACGTCCGCGGTCGGAGATACCTCTTGGATCGCGGTGATCGCCCCGCAGGCCAGTGGCCTCGCCGCCGGCGAGATCGCGCGCCTCGCCGTGGCCGATGTCCGCAAGGCCGGTGACTACCGGGTTGCCTTGTCCGACGTGGCGGCCGCCGACTACTCCGTCGGCGACACCGCCGGCGTGTCCCTGACGGTCGTCCGGCCGTAGCGTCCCGTTTCCCGACCGTGACGCCCGGATCCCGGCCGGAGGCCGTGTGGTCTGCCGTGCAGCGACTCCGTGGCGCCGTGGTGCGGTGGCGGGGACCCGGATGCGTCGCTTGCTGCGTCGTCGCCCTTGGCGGGTGCGAGAAGAGTCCGGCGGCCCCATCGCGATCCGGGCTCGATCCCGCCGCGCTCGAGTCGGCGCTGGCGACGGTCAGCGGCCTCCTCGCCACGCCCGCGATGCAGAGCCTGACGGCGCTCAGTCCGCAGCTGATCGTGGCTGCGGCGCCTCCCGCCGCACCGCCCGCGTTCCAGACCGTCGCGTGCAGCGCGCCGGCTCGGACGCCGGTGATCCCGCGCCCGGTCGCGCTCCAGGCGACCAGCTTGATCGCCGACTCCCTGTTCCGGCACGTCATCGTGTACGACACGACGGCGCGGGGCTATCGGGTGAGCGCCGACACGAGCGGCCCTGCCGGCGGAATCCGCTTCGTGCTCTACCAGGTGAACAGCTACGGACTGCCGACGGTGCCGCTGGCTCCCGACGGATGGCTCGACCTCATTGACAAGAGCGGGGGCGGGACGCTGCAGGTCCAGTCGCAGGTCAGCAACGGCGCGTCCGGGATCGCGACCTATCTGATCGGACTGTCCGGCACCCGGGCGGCGGACACCGCGGGGCTCAGCGGAACCGTCACGGACGGGGCCCACACGCTCAGTTTCCGTGATTCGACTGCGGGCGCCCGGGTCCCGGGCACACTCGCAACCCAGACCACCGTCTCCGCCCGGATTGCCGACTCGCTCGACGGTTTCAGTCTGGACATGTATGCCGCTCGAACCACCTTCGATCCGTTTGACTACAACGACACCCTGGACTTCACCTTCACGAGTGCGGCGCAGACGGTCCGTTTGGTGGGAGCCATCAGCACCTACTGTCTCCTGCCATCGATCGGCCTGACCATCGCCCTGAACGGCACCGAATACGCGAGGGTCACCAACGGCGGCGCCATACCGTATGTCACGCTCGTCGGAGGGCAGCTGGCCGCGGCGGACGTGTCACAGGCGCTCCTCGACCTGAAGGACAGCCAGCGCCAGCTCTTCCTCTGGCTCGGCGCGCTGTTCGCCCCCGAGAAGGCGCTCCTGCCGTGAGTCCGCGTCCCGCACGATCCGCGGACCGTAGGGTGCGGCGGGGCCGCCTGCCGGTCGCTCTCGCGGCGTTGGCCCTGATGCCGGGCCCGCTCGCCGCGCAAGCGATGTTCAGCGCGCAGCTCACGCCCGTGCTCACGCGCGCCGATCCGGTGCCCGGAGGCTCCTCGCTCACCCAGTTGCGCTTTACGATGCCGGTCCTGATGGGGACCGCGGATCTCCTCGGCGGCCGCCTGCGGCTCCACGCGACGCTCGACGGGGAGGGGTGGACCATGCCCGGCGGCGTGCTCGCGACCGGGGATTTCGGAGAAGGGTGGGAGGACCGCCGGCACCCCCACACCTGGGCCCATGAGCTGCTCGTCTCGGTGATGGATCTCGCCGCGCTTCCTGCCGGCGTCCACTGGTCCCTCACCGCCGGCAAGGGCTTCGCACCGTACGGCACGGACGACCCGATGATGCGGCCGGCACTGGCCTTCCCGGTCAACCACCACTGGTCGCAGATCCTGGAGCGCGCCCTCGCCATCTTCGGGGTGCGCCGCGGGCCGGTCACGATCGAGGGCGCGATCTTCAACGGCGACGAACCGGAGCGGTGGGACCAGTGGCCCAACTGGAGCCGCTTCGGCGATTCCTGGTCGGCGCGGGCGCTGGTGGACCCTTCCGCCGCGCTGGAGCTGCAGGCGTCGGTCGCGCACGTGCGGTCGCCCGAGAACCGCGCCGGTGCCGGGCCCGACCAGGACAAGGTCAGCGTTTCCGCGCGGGTGGAGCGGCCCCTCGGCGCCGGACGGATCTACGGCCTCGCGGAGTGGGCATACAACTCCGAGGCCGCCGGCTTCTTCACGTTCTACTCGGGGCTCGCGGAGGCCCAGTGGTCGGGCGGGATCCATCGCGTCTATCTGCGCCTCGAGCGCACCGACCGG
>DATKLR010000030.1:0-22090 GCA_035542295.1 Gemmatimonadales bacterium
GTGCCCGCCGTCTTGGCCGTCACGAGGCCCGTCGCATCGAGGCTGGCGATCGCATCGCTGCTCGGCGTGATCGTCGGCGTCCGGCTCGGCAACGGGCCGGCCGACGCGCGGCGGAGCCGCACGCCGAGCGTGAAGGTGTCCGACGGCGCGAGCACCACGGTGTCCGGGACGAATTCCGGCAGGAGATCCGAGGGCACGTCGAGCCGGCCCGGCGCCGCCGAGCGCAGGCTGCCGACGGACGCGCTGATCTGCGCCGTGCCCAGACCGAGGGCGCGGGCGACCCCGCTGGCCGAGTCCACAGACACCAGTTGCGGGGCGCTGGACGACCATCGGACCGGTGAGCCCGTCACCGTGCCGCCGGACGCGTCGAGCACTTGTGCGGTAAAGGTCAGGCTGTCGCCGACGCAGAGGGCGGCGGCCTGCGGCGCGACGACGATGGCGGCGACGCCGGTGCCCCCCTCCTTGCTGCCCGAGCAGGCGGCGAGCAACGCGGCGGCCGAAACGGCGAGAAGCGAGCGGGCGCGGAGCGGCACGGCCCCAGTCTACACGGTCGCGGGCGGCCCCTCAACTCTCGACTCTCCGTGGACAACCGCCTAGGTTGTTCGGCGTGAGCGACGCGATTCTGCGCCCGCGATCGATCGCGGTGATCGGCGCCTCCCGCCAGCCGAACACGATCGGCTGGCAGATCCTCGACAACCTCCTGCGGTTCGGCTTCAACGGCCCGCTCTTTCCCGTCAATCCGAAGGCCGAGACGATCCACTCGATCAAGGCGTATCCGAGCGTCGAGGCGATCCCCGATGCGGTGGACCTCGCCATCATCGTCGTCCCCAAGCAGCTGGTGCAGGGCATCGCCGAGGAGTGCGGCCGGAAGGGGGTCAAGGGGCTGGTCGTCATCACGGCCGGCTTCGCCGAGGTGGGCGGCGAAGGCGTCGAGCGCGAGGCGAAGCTGCTCGAGGTCGTGAAGCGCTATGGGATGCGAATGGTCGGCCCGAATTGCATGGGCGTCGTGAACAGCAGCCCCGACTTCTCGATGAACGCGAGCTTCGCGCCCACGATGCCGCCGTACGGGCCGGTCGGGTTCATCAGCCAGTCGGGCGCGATGGGGCTCAGCATCCTCGACTACGCCGAGGAGCTGGGGATCGGCATCCATCAGTTCGTCTCGGTCGGCAACAAAGCGGACGTCTCGGGCAACGACCTCCTGCTCTACTGGGCCGACGACCCCGGGATCCGAGTGATCCTGATGTACCTGGAGAGCTTCGGGAATCCGCGCCGGTTCTACCGCATCGCCCGCGCGCTGACACGCAAGAAGCCGATCTTCGTGGTGAAGGCGGGTCGGACGGCGGCGGGCGCACGGGCCGCGTCCTCCCACACCGCGGCGCTCGCCGGCACCGACCTCGCCGCGGACGCGCTGATGGAGCAGTGCGGCGTGATGCGCGCGCAGACGATCGAGGAGCTGTTCGACTATGCCATGGCCTTCCCGCGGCTGCCGCTCCCCAAGGGGAACCGCGTGGCGATCGTGAGCAACGCCGGCGGGCCGGCGATCGTCCTGGCGGACGCCTGCGAGGCGCTGGGGCTGTCGGTAAGCGAGCTGTCGGCCGGGACGCAGGCGGCGATCCGCCGCCGCGTGCCGGATGAGGCCGCGGTCCGCAACCCCGTGGACCTGATCGCCTCGGCGACGGCGGAGACCTACCGCGACGTGCTCGAGCTGGTCCTTCGCGATCCGAACGTGGACGCCGTGATCGTGTCGGTCGTGCCGCCGCCGCTCGGGAGCAAGGCCAAGGACGTCGCCGAGGCGATCGTGCAGGTCGCGGCCTCGCGGCGCGACATCCCGGTCATGGCCGTGCTGATGGGCCGGCAAGGAATCCCCGCCGGGATGCGTGAGCTGCTCGCCGCCGGGATGCCGGGGTACATCTTCCCCGAGTCGGCCGCCCGCGCCCTCGCGGCGATGAACCGTTACCGGGAGTGGCTGGAGCGGCCGGAGGGCACGGAGCACCGCTTCCCCGCCGATGCCGGCCGGGTCGCCGGCATCCTCGAGGGCGCGTCGGCCGAGGGCCGGGACAAGCTGTCCGAGACCGAGGCCATGGAGGTGCTTGGGGCGTACGGCATTCCTACCGTGCCGTGGCGCCGCGCCTGCTCCGCCGACGAGGCCGTGGCTGCGGCGCGCGAGATCGGCTTCCCCGTGGTGCTGAAGGTGATCAGCGCCTCCATCATGCATAAGAGCGACGTGGGCGGCGTCGTGCTGGGCGTTGCGTCCGAGAAGGAAGTGCGGGAGGGCTACGCGCGGATGCTGCAGCGCGTCCGGGAGCGCGCCGGCGTCGTGCCGGAGGCGGTGCTCGTCCAGGCGATGATCCCCGGAGGTCGCGAGACGATCGTGGGCTCCACGCGCGACCCGAGGGCCGGCCCGCTGCTGATGTTCGGCCTCGGCGGGCTGGCGGTGGAGATCTGGAAGGACGTGGTCTTCCGCGTGCATCCGGTGACCGACGTGGACGCGCGCGAGATGGTGCGGGGGATCCGGGGCTACGGATTTCTGGAGGGGGTGCGGGGCGAGCCGGCGGTGGACGTGGTGGCGCTCCAGGAGATCATCCAGCGGGTCTCGCAGCTCGTCGGCGAGCACGAGGCCATCCTGGAGATGGACATCAACCCGCTGGTGGCGTTCCCTGACCGGGTGCTGGCGCTGGACGCGCGGTTCCGGATTGCGCGCTAGCCAGGAGCTGCTGCGCCGCGCGGTAGCCGTCGGGATTGCCGACGTCCGCGAACGGCGTCCGGTAGAGCAGGCCGCAGAGCCGGCCGGCGGCCGCGAGGCGGGCCAGCAGCGGCACGTCGTCGAGCTCCTCGCCGGGCTTCAAGGCGCGTTCGACCGCGGTGATCTCCTGGGCGATGTCGCCCTGGAAGGCATAGCGGCCGATGGGCGTGTCGAAACGCTCCTCCGGCCCCAGCTCGAGCTGCCCTTTCGGTCGCTTGGCGCCGACGGCGCGGATGCGAACGGCGTCGGGGTCGGGCCCGAGTGGCTCGACCGAGGCGGGTGCGGAGCCGCCCTTGCCGCGCGCCGTTTCGGCGTTCATGCGTGCGACCAGGACGGCGTGCTCGCCGCTCCCGGCGGCGATGGCGACGAGGCGCGCGAGCGGGCTGGGCGGCACGAACAGGTTGTCCGGCAGGAGCACCGCGAACGCCTCCCCCGGGAGGACCAGGGCGCCGAGGCGGATCGCGTCCGCCAGGCCGCGCGGCACGGCCTGGTCCACGACCTGGGACCGGGGCGCGAAGCGCCGGGCTTCCGCGCCCAGCGCGTCGTGCGCGGCGGGGTTGGCGACGACCACGATGCGCTCGAGACCGGCGTCGCGGGCTTCGGCGATCGCGTGCCCGAGGAGCGAGCGGCCGGCGACCTCGAGCAGCGCCTTGGGGCGGTCCCCGAACAGCGCACGCATCCGGGTGCCGAGACCGGCGCTGGGAATGACGGCGGCGGTGAAGCGGGTCAAAACATCGACATCGCGAGGAACGACCGGAGGTTGTCGTTCGTCACGCGCAGCCTCGAGGAGAGGAGCCGGACGACGGCCCACAGCACCTTGTACGCGATGTCGCGATTGAAGTCGAGCAGCAGCTCGAAGTCGGAGCGGGAGATGGCCACGAGCGTGCAGTCGGTGTTCGCGATCGCGTCCGTGGACCGCTCGGAGCGGTCGAAGATCCCCATCTCGCCGAAGCAGGTCCCCGGCTTGAGGACGGCGAGCGCCTCCTCGCCGCTGCCCGGCACGATGCGGCTGATCCGGACGTCACCTTCGGCGATGATGTACAGGCGGCTGCTCGGCTCGCCTTCCTTGAAAATGGTCGCCGCGCTCTGGAACTTCTGCTCCTTGCACACTTCGGCGACCTGGGCGAGCTCCGCTTCGTCCAGATCGGCGAAGATGGCAGCCTGCTTAAGCAGCGCGAGGTCCATGTGATCGAGGGTGAAGCTACCCCCCGCCCGAAACCGCAGCAAGTCGGCGCCGGCCGGGTACTTACGCCCGCGAACGTGGTGTCGCTGTCGCGGGTGCCGCTGGCTGTGGTGTTCGCCGTCTACCCGGCGGTGGGGGTGCGGATGGCGGTGCTCGCGGGCGCGGCGGCGACCGATCTCCTGGACGGCGCGCTGGCACGGCGCCTCGGCCCGTCGCGGCTCGGCGCCTGGATGGACCCGGTGGCGGACAAGATCTTCATGCTCACCGCGTTCGGGGCGCTGGGGATCTCGGGCGCGCTGGGGTGGCTGGAAGTGGCGGGCGTGCTCCTACGGGACGTCCTCACGCCGCTGGGGTACTTCGCCAGCCGGGTGGTGGGGCGGCCGTTCACCGTGCCGGCGCGCGTGGGCGGCAAGGCCGTAACGGTGGGGCAGACGCTGACCCTGTTCGCCTGGCTGCTCGATTCGACGTTCCTGCGTCCGCTCGCCTGGGCGACCGCCGCGATGGCGCTGTACGCGATCGCCGACTACGGCCGCCTGGCCGTGCGGAGCGCAGAGCGACCGCAACCCTGAGGAGGATGGCATGCACGCAGCGAAACGGCTGATCCTGCTCGCGCTCCCGCTGGCGCTTCTGGCGCCGCCAGCCAGGGCCCAGGAATTCCATCCGCCCTCGGGCGGCGGCACGGCGTCGGCTCCCGGCGGCCCGGGCGTGGACCTCTACAGCTTCTCGGTGCGGGGCGGCGTCGACGTGTCGCGGAGCGCGCAATGGGTGCTCGGCACGACGCTCGACATCGCAGAGCTGTGGTCGCCGCGCGTCCGGTTTCGGCCGTCGCTCGAGATCGCCTCGGATGCCAGCGCGATCACGACACTGCACTGGGCCGCGGAGATCACGTACCGCTTCCAGCCGGACAACGCTCCGGCCATTCCCTACGTGGGGGTCGGCGTCGGGCACATGAGCAACTGCCACGGCTGCACCGCGATCTGGCCCACGATCGCGCTCGGCTTCGAGCTGCAGCTCAGGCCGTCGTTCAACTGGCTCATCGAGTACCACGCGCTGGATCGGCTCGGCCGCCATCGGTTCCTCGTGGGGCTGTCGACGCGCACCGGCGGGGGGTCCTGACGTGGCCGACACCAAGCGCGTCACCCTGACCTGGCAGCACGGGCTGGCGTTCGCGGGGGGGGCCGAAGGCAAGCCGCCGATCACCATTGATTCCAGGGGGGAAACCGGCCCGGGCCCGATGGAGGTGCTGCTCCTCGCGTTGGCGGGATGCACCGGCGGCGACGTGGTCTCGATCCTCGAGAAGATGCGCTTCCCGGTGCGCTCCCTCAGCATCGAGGTCACCGGCGAGCGGCGGACGGAGCATCCGAAGCGGTACACGTCGATCGCTCTCACCTACCGCATCAACGCGCCGGGCGTGCCGGAAGAGCGCGCGCGCCATGCCATCGATCTGTCGCTGGAGAAGTACTGCTCGGTGACCCACTCGCTGGCACCGGACATCGCGCGCCGCTATGAGCTGGTGCTCGAGGGGTAGTGCGGTCGTGCTGCTCGGCGCGGCGCTGGCCGCGGCGGCCCCGTGCCGGGCGCAGGTTCGGGAGACGCAGGTGTGGGGCCTCGCCGTGGCGTCGCAGCCGGCGCTCTACGCGGCCGGCATCGGTTTCGCCTGGCGCGACAACCAGCGCAGCCGCATCGCGCCGGCACTGGCACTCGGTGCGCTCGGCAACGGCAGGTTCGGGGCGCGCGCCGACTTCGCCATCCACTTCCTGCTCGATCCGTATAAGCGTGATGGAACGGCGATCTACGGGGGCGGCGGGCTCACCGCCGCCGTGGCCGGAGGCCGGGTGACGCCCTACGCCCTGCTGGTGCTCGGGGCGGAGCAGAACCCCGGCGGCGCCGGCGGCTCGTTCATCGAGATCGGCGTGGGAGGCGGCGTGCGGCTCGCCATCGGCTACCGGTGGCGGAAATCAAACGCCCCGGGCCGCTAGGCTCCGGGGCGCGACACGTCAGGCTTCGCTCGCTCTCTCCGTCAGGAAACGCCGGCCGGCTCGACCGTCTCCGGCCGCGGCACCACCGGACGGCAGTACCGCTCGCCCAGGGTGCGGAGCTCCTTCAGCTGAGCGACGGTCAGCTCTTCGTACCGCTCGCCCAGATACGCCATGGTGTCGTCGAACCACTCTGTCCGGTGCTCCTCGGCCGCCTCCAGCACTCCACAACGCAGGATATGGCTGAACAATTCGTCGCGGGCCAGCTCAAACGCGGTGGGCACATGGACCTTGCGGCGGCTACTGCGCTTCGACATCACACCTCCATTCGAGTCAATGCGGGCTTTCCCGCAGCCCCAAATATAAGAGGGGCTCCGAACCCGGGCAAACCTCAGAGCATGTCGGCGAACAGCGTGGCTGCCGATTCCGCAGCCCGCGCGCGCAGCGGGCGCCGGCGCCACTCGGCGCTCTCCACTCGCACGGCATTCTGCAGGTCGGAACCGAAGAGATCGGACATCGCTCGCCCGGTCTCCGGGTCGGCGATCAGCGCGTTCATCTCGAAGTTCCGGCGCAGCGACAGCGGGTCGAGGTTGCTCGAGCCGACGAGCGCGACGAGGCTGTCGACGACCGCCGTCTTCGCGTGGAGCATGACCCCGGACCACTCGTAGATCTCGGCGCCGGCGTCCAGCAGTGGCTGGTAGATCCGTCGCGCGGCGAGGCCGGCGACCGGATGATTGTTCCGTCCCGGCACCAGCAGCCGCACGCGGACGCCGCGGCGCGCGGCCCGGATGAACGCCTCGAGGACGCTCCGCGGCGCCACGAAATAGGCATCGGTCAGCTCGATGCTCTCCTCGGCGCGGTCGGCCAGCCACTCGTAGATCGCGGCCACGCGCCCGAGGCCCGGGCGGTCCCCCACCACGACGACGGCCGCCTCGCCCTTCTCCGGGGGCGGCCGGCGCGACAGGGGCGTGGGCGGCGGCTCGCCGCGCGCGCGACTCCACATCCGGTCGAATGCCAGCTGGAGATCGAGCACGGCCGGCCCACGGATGGACACCGCAGTGTCCCTCCATCCCGCGCCGCCCAGGTCGGAGGGCGCCCAGTGGTCGGAGATGCAGATCCCGCCCACGAAGGCGATGAGGTCGTCGCACACCAGGAGCTTGCGGTGATCGCGATGCCGGAGCCGCAGCCAGCTCCACGGGGCCAGCGGGGACAGCGGCCGGAAGGCGCGCGCCTCGATCCCCGCCCTGCGGAGCAGGCGGCCGACCGGCCCCCCGCGAACCAGGAGCGAGCCGACCGGGTCGTACAGGACCCGGACCTTCGCCCCGCGCTCGCCGCCCTTCCGGAGCGCGGCCGCGAAGTCCCGGCCGGTCTGGTCGTCGGCCATGATGAAGTTCTCGAAGCACACGCTCCGCCTGGCGGCGCGGATGCCCGCGAGCATGGCGGGGAAGGCGAGGGCGCCGTCCCGGAGGACGCGGATACCGTGGCCGTAGCGCAGCGGCGCCGCCGCGATCTCGGCCAGCTCGAGGAGCGCGAGGGGCGAAGCGAGCCGGGGCGAGGTGGCGGCGGGCGGGACCACGGACCGTATTCTAGGGACCAGGCGCCCAGCGTGCGAGGCGCGCCGCCCGCGGAGCGACGGCCCGGACGCGGAATCGCCGCGGCGTTGGCGGCCGCGGCGGCCCTGGGTATGATGCATCCACGTGACTCCCGACGAAACCTACGATCCCAAGCGGATCGAGAAGCTGGTCGAGATGCTGCGCGCCCTGGCCCAGCGCATCATGGCTCTCGATGCCGAGGGGCGCCTGCTGGGCGACTCCTCGGCGCTGCTCCGCGAGCTGGGGGACATCCGCTCGGAGCTGTTCCATTACGAGGTCCGGCTGACCTTCGACTCACCCGAGGTGGCCGAGCACCGCCGCATCGTCGAGGAAGCCGGGGGTGAGTGGTCGCCCGAGACGGACAACGGATCCGATGAGGAGGAGCCATGGCGGAAGCCGGACGATCGCTGAAGCCGTTCTACCTGCTGCTCGGGGCGATCGCGGTGGTGGGCGCGGTGCTGATCGCCGTCTTCGGCGGCGGTCCGTCGATGCCCCGGCTGACTGCATCGTCCGACTGCCAGGCTCCGGCGCCCGGCGCTCCCGCCCCGAAGGGCGTCTCCCTCGGCCCCGACTCCGCCAAGGTCGAGATCACGGAGTTCTCCGACTTCGCCTGCCCGTGGTGCGCGCGGTTCGCCATCCTCACGGAGCCCGACGTCCGCCAGCGGCTCATTCCCACGGGCCGCGTGAAATGGCGCTACATGAACTTTCCCCTGGACGTCCATCCCAACTCGCCGGTCGCCCATCTGGCGGCGGCGTGCGCGCTGGAGCAGGGGAAGTTCTGGGAGATGCACGACGCGCTCTACATGGGGCAGAACGACTGGGCGGAGGAGAGGAACCCCATGCGGCTCATCCTCGGATACGCGACCCGCATCGGGCTCAACACGGACTCGCTCCGCGCGTGCATGGCGGCGAAGCGCCCCTGGCCCGAGATCCAGGCCGAGAGATGCGAGGGGATCCGGCTCGGTGTGAACGGCACGCCGACCTTCTTCGTGAACGGCCACAAACTGCCGGACACGTCCATTCCCGCCTTCGACGACCTGGTGCACATCGTCGACTCGATCACCGCGGCGACCGCGGCTCGCCCGGCCGCGGGCCGCAAGCGCTGATCGCCGATGCGACACCGGATGGCGGTCGCGGTCCTGGCGCTGGGCGGCGTGCTCGACTCGACCTATCTGCTGCTCTACAAGCTCGGCGTGATCGGCAGCATGGTGTGCGGCGCGGGGGGCGAGTGCGAGCGGGTGCAGGCGAGCCGCTACTCGACGTTCCTCGGGCTTCCGGTTGCCGCGTACGGGGTGGGCGGGTATCTGGTGCTGCTGATCCTGGCGCTGTACGGACTGCAGGGGACTCGAGTCTCGCGGCCCACGACCACGCGCTGGCTGGCCGCGCTCTCGGCGCTCGGGGTCCTCTTCTCCCTCTACCTGCTCTACCTCGAGCTGTTCGTCATCCACGCCGTCTGCCGCTGGTGCAGCGTGTCCGGCGTGCTCATCCTGGCGATCTGCGCCGTCTCGATCGGCGGCCTGGCCAGCTCTAGCCGGGCACCCGCACCGTGAGCACGGGGCAGGTGGCCATGCGGGCGACCCGCTCGGCCACGCTGCCCAGCAGGAGATGCAGCAGCCCGGTCCGGCCGTGGGTGGCGACCACGATCAGGTCGGCGCCGAGGCGGACAGCGGCGTCGGTGATCGCGAGGTAGGCGGGACCGAAGACCACCTCGGCAGTCCACGGCGCCCGCGCCCCGATCTCCTTCGTCCCGAACTCGTGGAGCTGCTCGCGCGACATCGCGGCCAGCTCCTCCAACTCCTCGGGTACCACCTGCGCGTCAGCGCTCCCGCCCTCCAGGGCGTGGATCAGCACCAGCCGTCCCTCGAACCGGCACGCGATCTCGATCGCCGGTCGCACGGCCACCGCGCTGTTCGCGGAGAAGTCGGTAGTCACCAGGATCGTCTTGAACACGCTCACGCCTCGCCTTCCTCGTACTCCGCCTTGAGTTTCTGCACCACCGCGGGATCGGCCAGGGTCGTCGTGTCGCCGAGGGTGCGCCCCTCGGCGATGTCCCGGAGCAGCCGACGCATGATCTTCCCGCTCCGCGTCTTCGGCAAGTCGGCCGTGAAGAGGATGTCGTCGGGCCGGGCGATCGCGCCGATCTTCATGGCCACGTGCTCCTTCAGATCGTCCTTCAGCTCGTCGTGCGGCTCGAAGCCCGCCTTCAGCGTCACGAACGCCGCCACGGCCTGGCCCTTGAGCTCGTGATGCTTCCCCACGACCGCAGCTTCGGCCACGGAGGGATGGTCCACGAGCGCACTCTCGATTTCCATCGTCCCGATCCGGTGCCCGGCCACGTTGAGCACATCGTCGACGCGGCCCAGCAGCCAGAAGTAGCCGTCTTCGTCCCGCTTCGCCCCGTCGCCGGGAAAGTACATCCCGGGCCACTTGGACCAATAGATCTCCCGGTAGCGCGCGTCGTCGCCCCAGATCGTGCGCAGCATCCCGGGCCAGGGCGCCGTGAGCGCCAGGAAGCCGCCGCCGAGCGGCACGGACTTCCCCGCGCCGTCCACGACCTCCGCCGCGACCCCCGGGAAGGCCCGCGTGGCGGAGCCGGGCTTGGTCGCGACCACGCCGGGCAGCGGCGTGATCATGATCCCGCCCGTCTCGGTCTGCCACCAGGTGTCCACGATCGGGCAGCGCTGCCCGCCGATGTTGTGGTGGTACCACATCCACGCCTCGGGATTGATCGGCTCGCCCACCGTGCCCAGCAGCCTGAGGCTCGACAGGTCGTGCCGGGCCGGCAGCTCCGCGCCCCACTTCATGAACGCCCGGATCGCGGTCGGCGCCGTGTAGAAGATCGTCACGCCGTACCGCTCCACGAGCTCCCACATCCGGTCGCGCTCCGGCCAGTCGGGCGCGCCCTCGTACATCACCTGCGTCGCGCCGAGCGACAGCGGGCCGTACACCACGTACGAGTGGCCGGTCACCCAGCCCACGTCGGCCGTGCACCAGAAGACGTCCGTGTCCTTGAGGTCGAAGACGAGCTTGGTCGTCGCGAGGACGTGCGTGAGATAGCCGGCGGTGGTGTGCACGATCCCTTTGGGCTTCCCGGTCGTGCCGCTGGTGTAGAGGATGAACAGCACGTCCTCCGCGTCCATCCGCTCCGGCTCGCAGTAGGGCGCGGCGTCCTGCATCAGCCGGTGCCACCAGTGGTCGCGCCCCTCCTTCATGTGGACGAACGCCTCGTCGCCCGCCGCGCCGAGGCGCCGCTGGTAGACGACGACGTGCCGGATCGTCGGACAGTGCTCGAGGGCCTGGTCGGCCGCGCGCTTTAGTGGCACCACCTGGCCGCGCCGGTAGCCGCCGTCCGCCGTCACGAGCACTACCGCGCCCGCGTCGTTGATGCGGTCCCGCAGGCTGTCCGCGCTGAAGCCGCCGAAGACGACCGAGTGCGCCGCGCCGATGCGGGCGCAGGCCAGCATCGCCACCGCCACCTCGGGGATCATCGGCATGTAGATGGCCACGCGGTCGCCGCGGTGGACGCCCAGCTTCTTGAGCACGCTCGCGAACTTGTTCACCTCGCGGTACATGTCCCAGTAGGTCAGCGTCCGGCGCTCGCCCGGCTCGCCTTCCCAGATCAGCGCCGCCTTGTTGCGCCGCACCGTCGTGATGTGCCGGTCCAGGCAGTTGACCGACGCGTTGATCTCCCCGCCCACGAACCACTTCGCGTGCGGGGGCGTCCACTCCAGCACACGATCCCAGCGACGGTACCAGTTCAGCTGCTCGGCGAACGACGCCCAGAACCCCTCGCGATCCCGCTCGGCGGCCTCGTACAGCGCGTCGGTCGAGACGAGCGCCGCGGACCGGAAGCCCTCCGGCGGCGGAAAGACCCTGGTTTCATCGAGCAGCGTATCCAGAACGATTGTGTCGGTCATCGGGGCATACCTCGCGGCTGGGCTGCCGGGCCGAAGTGTCAGCGACTCTTGCGCTTAAAGAAGGATGAGGCTTATGGTATGGCGCTCATTTACGGATCTCTGCGATCTGCCCTCGCGCAGGCGGCATGAGATTCGTGATTAGTGCCACCTGTCAGAGGAGCGTTACGTATGTCTCGCATCACCGGCCGGGTCAAGTGGTTCAACGATGCGAAGGGGTTCGGGTTCATCGAGCGGGAGGGTGGTCCGGACGTCTTCGTCCACTATTCGGCGATTCAGGCCGAGGGCTTCAAGTCGCTCAAGGAGAACGACAAGGTGGAGTTCGAGGTCCGCGAGGGCCCGAAGGGGTTGCAGGCGGCCAACGTCGTCAAGATCTGAACCGCTGGAACCGGTCGAAGAGAAGGGGCCCGGGACAACCCGGGCCCCTTCCGTTTTTCGGGGCCGCTCGCACCGGGGCTTGCATGGGCGACTTTCCGCAGTGTTGCGAAGCGCAATGCGAACCGAGCGTGGCCTGGGTCACGCGCATCGTGGCAATTCATTGTGGGTGCGCGAGTTAGAATCTGGCGGCTGCCGCGGCACCGTTCCTTCAGTGTTGTGAGGGCGTGGACGACCTCGTAGTGCGGGCACCGGAGACCTTGGACCGGGACAGCCGCGCGGCGTTCCGCCGCGCGGCCCTGGCCGAGGTGGAGGCCGCGCTGGGCGCTGCGCCCGGCCGGCGCCTCGTAATCGACCTGTCCGGGACGAGGCGGGTGGACAGCGCGGGCTTGGGCGCACTGATCATGCTGCAGCAGCGGGCCGCGGAGTTGCGCCACACCGTGTGCCTTCGCGGGGCGTCGGAGGAGCTGCGCTTCATGCTGGTGCTGACGCGCCTGGACGATCGCTTCGAGTTCGAGCCGCCCGCGGCCTGACGTTCGCCACTGCGGCCCGGCGCGCGCCGGCTATATTCTCCCTCCGTCGCTCACCCGAGTTCGCCCGTCGCAGGGAGGTGCTGATAGCCAGCGCTCAGGCGCCCGCACTCCAGGTAGCCGGACTCACCAAGCGGTTCGGACACGTGCGCGCGCTGCGCGGGGTCGAGTTCGCGCTCGGCGCCGGCGACTCGCTCGCGGTCTTCGGACCCAACGGCGCCGGGAAGACGACGCTGCTGCGCGTGCTGGCGG
Source organism: Gemmatimonadales bacterium (assembly GCA_035542295.1). Lineage (GTDB taxonomy): Bacteria > Gemmatimonadota > Gemmatimonadetes > Gemmatimonadales > JACORV01 > Fen-1245. Next base: position 12,566 of record DATKLR010000030.1, read on the forward strand.
GCCTCCTCAAGCCCGATGCGGGAACGGTGCAGTTCGGCGGCGAGCGGCTGGTCCGGTCCAACGCGGCCCACCGGCGCCGGGTCGGCCTGATCTCCCACCATTCGCTGCTCTACGACGGGCTCACGGCCGCGGAGAACCTCGTGTTCTACGCGCGGCTCTACGGCCTGGCGGAGCCGCGGGCCGCGGCGGCGCGTGCCCTGGACGGCGTGGGCCTCGCGGAGCGCGCGTCCGATCCGGCGGGCACGTTCAGCCGCGGGATGGTGCAGCGGCTGGCGATCGCGCGCGCGCTGCTCCACGATCCGGAAGTGATGCTGCTCGACGAGCCGTTCAGCGGGCTCGACCAGCGCGCGGCCGCGACGCTGCGCGATCTGCTCGGACGCCTCAGGGCCGAGCGCCGCACGATGGTGCTGGTCACCCACAACATCGACGAGGGGCTGGAGCTGGCGACGCACGTCGCCATCCAGGTCGCGGGTCGGTTCGCGTCGCTGGGGCCGCGCGACGGGGATCTCGCGGCGTACCGCGCGCGGTACGCGGAGGCGACCGCCGGTGGGTAGGGTGCTCGCGCAGGCGTGGGCTATCGCGGCCAAGGACCTGCTGCTGGAGTTTCGCAGCAGGACCGCGTTCCTCTCGGCGCTCGTCTTCACCGCGCTGGTGCTGGCGATCTTCAATTTCGCGCGCGACCCGACCGCGGTGTCGTCGGTCGACCTGGCCCCGAGCGTGCTGTGGATCACCTTCTCCTTCGCGGGCGTGCTCGGCCTGAACCGCGCGTTCACTCTGGAGAAGGAGAACCGCGCCATCGACGGACTGCTGCTCTCGCCCGCCAGCCGGACGGCGCTCTACCTGGGGAAGATGGCCGCGAACCTCGTGTTCGTCGGCGCGGTGGAGGCGATTGCGCTGCCGCTGTTCGCGCTGTTCTTCAACGTGCCGCTGCTCGACGTGCTCGGGCCGCTGATCCTGGTCATCGCGCTGGCCACCATCGGCTTCGTGGCTGTCGGCACGCTGATGAGCTCGATGGCCGTCAACACGCGGTTCGGCGAGATGATGCTCCTGGTCCTGGTGCTGCCGTTCCTCGTGACGCCGGTGAGCGCCGCCGCCGAGATGACGGCGAAGTTGTTCGCGCACCGTCCTTTCGCCGAGTGGGCGGCCTGGCTTAGATTGCTCGCCGCCTACGACATCACCTTCGTCGTGCTGTGTACGCTGGTGTTCGAGTTCACGCTCGAGGAATGACCGCGATCCCAACGGCTGAGCGGGCGCTGAAGCGGAGCGGCGTCTGGATGGCCATCGGCCTGCTGCTGATGGCCGGCGTGTACGTGCGCGCCCTCGTCTTCACCCCCGAAGAGGCCACGCAGGGGCTGGCCCAGAAGATCTTCTACATCCATGCGCCGTCGGCGTGGGTCGCGTTCCTCGCGTTCGGGGTCGTGGGGATCTGCAGCGCGATCTACCTGTTCGTGAAGGACCCGCGGCTCGACCTGCTCGCCGCGTCGTCGGCGGAGGTCGGCACCGTGTTCACCACCGTGGTCCTGGTGACCGGGCCGATCTGGGGCAAGACGGTCTGGGGCGCCTGGTGGACCTGGGACGCGCGGCTCACCTCGACGCTCTTCCTCTATTTCATCTATCTGGCGTACCTGGTCCTCCGGTCCGCCGTCGACGAGCCGGGCCGGCGGGCGCGCTACTCGGCGGTCCTGGGGATCCTCGGCGCCCTGCTGGTGCCGTTCATCCACGTCAGCGTGTACCTGTTCCGCACCCTGCATCCGATGCCCGTGGTGCTGCGGCCGGGGAAGCCGGAGCTGCCGGGCTCGATGCTGCTGACGCTGCTCAGCTCGTTCGTCGTTTTCACCGTCTTCTACCTCGCGCTGCTCGCGCGCCGCTACGCGTGGGCGCGCCTCGTGGACGCGCGGGCCCAGAGCGAGGCCGACCGTGCCGACGCCTCCCGCTAACGGCGGGTACATGGTCGCGGCGTACGTCGCGGCCGGGATCATCTATGTCGCGTATGCTGCGTGGCTGTACTGGAGATCGAGGCAGTAACGAGAATGGGTGTAGGGTGTAGGGGATAGGGTGTAGCAGACCGGGAGCTCCCGCTCGCTACACCCTACACCCCAAACCCTACACCCTCATCTGTCAGTCTTTCATCAGCAGCACCCTCTCGTACACCTGCATCGCGATGACTGCGCCGAGGATCGGGCCGACCCAGTAGGCGAGCTGGCCGACCCAGCTGCCCGCGACCAGCGCGGGGCCGAAGGCCCGCGCCGGGTTCAGAGCCGCGCCGGTGAGCGGGCCGCCGGCAAGGATGCCCACCCACAGCGTCAGGCCGATCCCGAAGCCGCCGACCTTCGGGGCGTTCGGGTCCACCGCCGTCCCCATCACCGCGAAGGCGAGGAAGAAGGTGAGGACCGCCTCGATGAGGATCGCGCCCGCCAGCGTGATGTCGCCGGCGACGCTCAGCGCGCCGTACAGCGCGTTGTGGCCCGCCGGGACGGGCATGAGCCAACGGAGCATGACGGCGGCGAACACGGCGCCGAGGAGCTGAGCGAGGATGTACAGCAGGGCCTTCTGGCTCTCGATCCGGCCGACGGACCACAGGCCGATCGTAATTGCCGGGTTGATGTGGCCGCCGGAGATGCTCATCGTCGCCGTCACGGCGATGGCGTACGCCAGGCCGCACGCCGCGGCGATCCCGCCCAGGGAAATGGCGCCCTCGTGGTAGACGTTGATGATCATGGCGCCGCCGCCGATGAACACCAGCATGAAGACGCCGATGAACTCGGCGATGAGCGGGCGGATCTTCTGGCGCATTACGTCCCTCGGGTCGAAGGAGATGGCAGGGTGAGAAGTGGCGCCAATATGCCCGGCCCGCGCCGCGCCCCGCAAGCGGCTAGGCGCAGCTCCGGAGGACGATCGCGGCGTTGATGCCGCCGAAGCCGAACGAGTTGGAGACCGCGACGCCGGGAGCGCGGGCGGCGACCGGCTGCTCGAGGTAGGGCAGGTCGCACTCCGGATCGCGGGTGGCGAGGTTCACGGTCGGCGGGAGCCAGCCGCGCGCCAGCGCGAGCGCGGTGACCGCCGCCTCGATGGCGCCCGACGCGCCGAGCGGGTGGCCGTAGTAGCCCTTCGTGCCGCTCACCGCGAGCTTGGCCGCGTGCGCGCCGAACGCCCGCTTGAACGCGAGCGTCTCGGTCTTGTCGTTGAGCGGGGTCGAGGATCCGTGCGCGTTCACGTAGCTCACCTCCCCGGGCGCGATCTGCGCGTCGGCGAGGGCGAGCGTGAGGCAGCGCGCCGCCTGGCTGCCGTCGGGGCGGGGCGCCGTCATGTGGTATGCGTCGCTGGTGGATGCGGCGCCGAGCACCTCCGCCACGACCGGTGCCCCGCGGGCCAGCGCCCGTCCGCGCTCCTCCAGCACCAGCACGGCGGCGCCTTCCCCCATGACGAACCCGTCGCGCCCGACGTCGAACGGGCGTGAGGCCGCCTCCGGGTCGTCGTTGCGCGTAGACATCGCGCGGATGATCGCGAAGGCGCCGAAGCACAGCGGGGCGAGCGGCGCCTCCGCACCCCCGGCCAGCATCACGTCGGCGCGGCCGTCGCGGATGGCGTGGAAGGCATCCCCCACCGCGATGGTGCCCGACGCGCAGCTCATCGCGTTGGTCGAGTTGACGCCGGTCAGGCCGAATTCGATCGCGATGTTGCAGCTCGACGCGCCGCCGAAGACCGAGAGGGCGAGCGCGGGATCCACGCCCCTGAGCCCCGCGGCCGCGAAGGCGCCGGCCTGCTGCTCCGCGTGGGCGACGCCGCCCAGGGCCGAGCCCATCATGGCGCCTACGCGGTCGCGGTCTTCCCGCTCGAGCGCCAGCTCGGCGTCCGCCAGGGCGAGGCCGGCCGCCACGACCGCCAGCTGGGAGAAGCGGTCGTAGCGCCGGGCGTTGCGGCGGTCGAGAAAGTCCTGCGGGCGGAAGTCCGGAATCTCCGCCGCAATCCGGCTGCGGAACGGCGACGGGTCGAACCGCGTGATCGCCCGGACGGCCGACCGCCGGGCCTGGAGCCCGTCCCACAGCCCCTCGCTGCCGGTGCCGATCGGCGTGACGCATCCGATCCCGGTGATCACCACGCGCCGCGTCGCGTTCACTTCAGCCCTCCCCCCTCCCCTGCCCGCTCGGCGACGCGCGCGATGCCGGCGAGCGTCAGCTGAGCGATGCCGTGTATGAAGACGGGGCCGATGACGAGGGAGGCGGCGAGCGCTCCGACGAGCGGCCACGCCGGCCCGCGCCAGCGATGCGTGATCGTCACCGCCACCTCGGGGCCCGCGGGGGCGAACGCCCACTCCACCTCCATCCCGCGGGTGATACCCCGGATGTGGCGGTAGCGCACGGCCGGCGCCGCCGGGTCCACGCGCATCTCGGAGACCCACCAGGTCGGGAAGCGCACCGGTCCAAACGGGCGCCACGCCGCCATCTCGACCACCCCGCCCCCGGGACGCCGCTCGAGGAACCGCACCCACCGGTAGTGCGGGAGCCAGGCCGGCCAGCGCTCCACGTCACTGGCGCAGGCGAAGACCCTGCCCGGATCCGCACGCACCAGCCGCCGATCCACCTGGATCACGCGCGGCCCCCCGGAGGCCGCGCCGCCCAAGCGGCGGTGACGCGGAAGCCGGGGTGCGTGCGCACCCGGGCCTCCACGCCCGCCTCCCGGCAGGCCAGGTGCAGTGCCGCTGGCGTGAAGCCGCGCAGGACGGAGACGAACCCGTCGCGCCGGGTCACCGGATGGAACCGCAGCGGAAGTCCCGCCAGCCAGAAGCCCAGCGCCGCGACCGGGCTCGGCAGGAGATCGGCGACGACTACGCCCAGCCCCGCCACCCGCGACAATTCCGCGATCGCCGCCGCGAGCGCGGCTCCGCGGAAGTGGTGCAGGAGCTGCGAGCAGAGCACCAGATCCACCGACGCGGCGCGAAGCGGCAGCACGTGGGCGTCGCCGAGCAGCGGCGAAATCATGCCGTCACGTGCCGCGAGGCGCGCCGCCGCGTGGTGCCTCTCCAGCCCGAGCACGCGCAGGCGGATCCCGCGCGTTGCGGCGCGGCGCTGCGCGGCGCGCGGGATGTCGCCGTCGCCGGTGCCCACGTCCAGCAGGGTCAGCGCGGCCCCCGGGGGCACGGCGCGGAAGAACTCGTCGAGCCGGCTCACCGCGGCGGCGGCGCCGCCGAAGTACCGGTTCGCCCGCGCGATGTCGCGCAGCGAGGCGACCACGGTCGACGCATCGGCCGCGGGATCGTCGAACAGCTCACGGCGGCGCCGGGCCCACTCCTGGAGGACGTCGATCAGGCGCCGAGCCCGTCGAAGCCGCCGCGGAAGTAGCACAGCGGCCGCCCTGCACCCACATCAGACCACTCGAGCAGGCCGGTGATGATGCTGTGGTCCCCGGCTGTGAAGTGCCCATGAAGCCGGCACTCGATCCTGGCCAGCGCGCCAGCCAGGATCGGGACGCCGCCGGGCGACGTCTCCAGCGCGGAGACGTCCAGGCCCTGGCGGGCCCGGTCCGCGAACCTCCGGGCCAGCGCCTCCTGGCCGCTCGCCAGGACGTTGACCCCGAAGCGCTCGGCGTGGAGCAGCACGTCATGGATCGCGGCATCGTGCCCCACGCACACCAGAAGGAGCGGGGGCTCGAGCGAAAGCGAGCTGACCGAGCTGGCCGTCATCCCGAGTCCGCCCTGCGGCGTGCGCATCGTGACGACCGCCACCCCGGTGGCGAGCTGGCCCATCGTCTGGCGGAACCGAGCGGCATCGAGCGGCATGAACCTCGTCCTGTCGGGATGGGGAGAAGAGTAGCTACAGAATAAGGGCGGCGAGGGCGCGCGGCGCGCACAGGGCGCCCACCGGGACGTAGTCGCCGGCTGCTCCCACCCAGAGATCGGCGTAGCGCTGGTGCCTTCCCATGTGGCGCACGTACCGGCGCATCAGGGCCGGCCGCGTGGCCGCCAGGCCGACGAGGCGTTCGAAGACCCACTTCCCCAGGAACGCCCGCCGGCGCTCACGCCGATACGGCCGCAGCGCGGCGCGCGTCGCCTCGCCGGCGCTGAGCGCCGACGCCAGCGCCTCGCCCGCGAGCCGGCCGCCCCGCAGGGCGGCGAAGATCCCTTCCCCGGTGAAAGGATCGAAGAAATCGGCCGCGTCGCCGACGAGCAGGGCACCGTCTGTGACTGAACGCCGCGAGGTGCGGGCGAACGGCCCCGCCACCAGGACCTCGCGCACGATCCGCGCGCCGGCCAGTCGGGTCCGAAGCTCGGAATGGGCGCGCAGCTCGGCGCCGAGAAAGCCGGCGGGGTCGCGTGCGATCGCGCGGCCCTCGGTGGCCGGCACGACGGCCGCCACGTTGACGAGACCGCTGCCGATGGGCGCCAGACCCACGTACCGGCCGCGCCGGACGAACATCTCTCCGCAGTCGCGCATTCCCTGTGCTTCGGCCAGGTGGGCGACCAGGGCCAGGCGTCGCGGTGAGCCGTGGCGCGAGAGCCCCAGTCGCCGAGCGACGACCGAGTGCACGCCGTCGGCGCCCACGACGGCGCGGCTGCGCTGCGCCCACCGCCTATCCCCCGAGCGGAGCACGGCTCCGGCGACGAAGCCGTCCTCCACGAGGAGCCTCTCGCAGGCGACGCCCTGGAGGACCTCCGCGCCGGCCTTCGCGGCGGAGCCGAGCACGATGGTGTCGAGCCGCGAGCGGGGCAGGGCGAGGCCCTGGGGGCGGTAGGGAGTGAACCGGCCCGTGGCGCGAAAGCGGCCGAGCACGTCCGTGCCGTCGTCGGCCACGATCCGCATGCCGTCAAGCTTCATCGCCTCGGCCTCGACCTCGCCCAGGATGCCGAGCGCGTCGAGGTCGCGCGCGGCCTCGGGGCTCAGATACTCCGCGCAGGCCTTTTCGCGCGGGAAGTGCGCACGCTCGACGAGCAGGACGTCGAGCCCAAAGCGCGCGGCCCAGGCGGCCGTCGATGCGCCGGCCGGGCCGCCGCCAATGACCAGGACATCGCGGGTCCGGGCCGCGGGCGTCTTCGTGTCGCTCGTAGTCGATCCTGTAGGCTGAGAATCCGGTGCTACGAAAGTAGAGGTATTACCCCGAGGAGCACAGGGAGGACCGCGACGGCGGCGCCGACGAGGGTCGCGGTCAGGTTGACCGTGTCGTTGGTCATCCACACGAGGCCGGATACCGGCACCCCCGCCCCCGCCCCCGCGCCGCCGCAGGCGTGTCGCCGCGTCTCGCCCACCGCGCCGCACGCCGGGCAGCGGAAGCGCGCCTGCACGGTCGCCCCGAGCAGCGAGTCGGCGAGCGTGCCTGCGATGCCGCCGAGGGCGACCAGGAGCGCAGCGCGCGGGCCGATGAGGCCGAGCAGCGCCGCGGCGACCGCGATGAAGGCGGCTCCGGCGGCGCCTCCGGCCGTCCCGAGCCAGGTGACGGCGCCGGAAGTGCCCGGCGAGACGGCGGCGCCCGTGGTGATCAGGCGCGGCGCGGAACGGCTCCGGCCGCCGATCTCCGTGGACCACGTGTCCGCCGCCGCCGCGGCGAGCGCGCCGGCGAACGCCGCCGTCCAGATCGGGCTCACCCGCGCCAGGAGCGCGGCCGCTGCCGCGACGCCCCCGTTCGCGGCGACCTGGACCGCGCGGCGGCGCCCGCCTCCGGGCGTCAGCCAGGTGGAGGAGAGGAAGAAGGCGAAGAGCAGCAGCAGGGCGCCCCAGCCGGCGCCCGCCGTGACGGCGACGCCAACCACCAGGGCGGCGAGTGCGCCGCGTAGCGTGAGAGCGTGCATCGGCGTCGAGACTCCTCAGTCGTCAGTCGCGAGTCAAGGGCCCCTGAGCTATTTTCGCGTGCACGCCGTGACCGAGAGAGACCAGACGCAGGCCCACAGCATTCTGCCGCTCGCCGTGCTCCAGGCGATGCGCCACCTCGACTCTCCCCGCGACGAAGAGGCCGCCGAGTACGTGGACGAGCTGTTGAAGAAGCGGCTCGGCCTCTCCGACACGGTGGCCGCGCAGATCGCGCGCTACGAGCTGGTGGCGCTGCGGGACCAGGCGGTCAGCGCCGACGAACTGGAGCAGATTCTCCGGCTCGTGGGTCGGCGCACCGACGCGTCGCTCGTGTTCGCGGACGGGGGGCGGCGCGCGGCGCGGCGGGCGATGACGCGTCTGTCCCCGCCCACGCGGTGGGCCGCGCGGAGGCTGCCGCGGTTCCTGCGGCGGCTGATCGGGTACCGGGCCGCGCGGCGCTGTGCGGCGGACGTGTTCGCGGCGAGCTTCTCGCGGATCGGCCGCGGCGCGGCGTTCGTGATCCGAGACCCGCCGTCGGTCCGCGCCACGCCGGACGGCGCCGCGTGCGGCTTCTACGCCGCGGCGTTCGCGGAGCTGCTGCGCGAGCTGGTGGACTTCGACGGCGGCGTGCTGCATCCCTCCTGCCGCTCGCGCGGCGAAGTGCGGTGCGAGTGGCGCTCCACCGTCCAATCCGGGAGTGCATCGTGAGTGTCGCGGAAAGTCTGACGCCGGACGTCCTGGCCAGGGTCCGCAAGATGCTCGGCGAGCTGAAGCTCGACGGCTGGCTGCTCTTCGACTTCCACGGGATGAATCCGGTCGCCACCCGGGTTCTCGGCGTCGGAGGCCTCGCCACGCGCCGTCTGTTCGTCCTCCTCCCCGCCGCGGGGCGCCCGATCGCCGTTGCCCACGCCATCGAACAGCACCGGGTCGCCGGCCTCCCCGGCGAAGTGCGCACCTACGCCGCCTGGCGGCAGCTGGAAGAGCAGCTGAGCCGGCTGGTCTCGGGCAAGCGGCTGGCGATGGAGTACTCCGCCAAAGACGCGGTCCCGTATCTGGACCGCGTGCCCGCGGGCGTGGTCGAGCTGGTGCGCGCGGCGGGCGCCGAAGTCGTCACGTCCTCCGAGCTGGTGACGGCCCTGGCGGCGCGCTGGACGCCGCAGGAACTCGACAACCACCGCCGCGCCGCGCAGCTCGTGAAGGAAATCGCGCTCGCCGCCTTCGAGCGCGTGCGGACCTGGTTCGCCGAGGGCCGGCAGCCGACGGAGCAGGGGCTCCAGCGCTGGGTCATGGAGGCGTTCGAGCAGGCGGGGCTCCGCACCAACGAGCCCCCGATCGTGGGGTCGGGCGAGCACGCCGCGAACCCGCATCACGACCCGATGGGCCAGTCCGACACGGCCATCGCGACCGGCCAGGTGCTGCTGTTGGATCTGTGGGCCGGGACGGAGATCGACACGGTCTACGCCGACCAGACCTGGATGGCGTTCGTCGGCGGCACGCCGCCCACCGAGGTGGCGCACGTCTTCGACGTGGTCCGCGATGCCCGCGACCGCACGGTTGCGGTGCTGACGGACCGGTGGCGCGAGGGGTGGTCGGTGACCGGCGCGGAGCTGGACGACGCCGCGCGCACCGTGATCACGGCTGCGGGCTACGGCGACTACTTCGTCCACCGTACCGGGCACTCCATCGACCGGGAGCTGCATGGCTCGGGGCCGCACCTCGACAACTACGAGACCCACGACGACCGCAA
>DATKLR010000031.1:0-5102 GCA_035542295.1 Gemmatimonadales bacterium
CCAGGTTCCACACCGTCGCCGCGTTGCCGTACCCGTGCATGTCGGTCGAGCCGAACATGGGGCGGTTCTCCAGCCGCGACCACGAGATGACCGTGCGCCGTGCCGAGGGCGGAAGGTCCATTGCCTGGGGCGCGCTGGTCCAGATCTCGAACCCGTCCACGCCCCATTCGCTGAGTTGCCCGAACTCGGCGCCCGTATGGTGACGCCAGTCCTCCGGCAAGGTCGGCACCAGGAAGATGGAGTCGGCGTGCAGGCGCCGGATCAGGGCTCCGGTCGAGTCCCAGGAGGCGTCGTACGGCTGGTGCGGGACCCCGGCGCCGATGCCGAGGGTCAGGAGGTGGATGCCGGAGAGCGACACCTCCTCGCCGTCCAGGAGCCGGGGACGGCGCCCGGCGGCCTCGCGCCGCCAGAGCGACGCGGCGCCGAACACGTTGTGATCCGTGACGAACGCGGCGTCGAATCCCGCCCGCGCGTGCCACGCGGCGTTCTGCACGGCGCCGAAGCCGGGGCGGCCGTCGTGCGAAGCCGACGTGTGCGAGTGCACGTCGATGATCAGGTCCTCGGGGTTGTCGGCGACGAGGCGGGGGATCGGCCGCTGGGCCAGTACGCCCCACGCCACGTACGCAGCAAGCCCGACAACCGCCGAGGCGGCATACGCGACCTCCCGCAGCCCGCGTCCGGCGGCCGGTGCGCGGTGCGCGGCGAGTCGCACCAGCGCGTAGGCCACCGCCGCCCACACTCCGAAGCCGATCAGGTCGCGGCGTGAGCCGCCGTTGAGCCAGTCGGCGAGCAGCGTGAACGGGGCGAAGACGACGTGCAGGACCGGATACGAAAGCCGCGCCGAGGCAGGCGCGCTCCAGGTCACCACGTCAACGAGGGGATCGAGAGAAACGAACTGCGCGACGACCACGCACGCGGTCAGAACGACTGGAAGCCGCCACCGGAGCCGCATGCAGCGCTACGTGGCGGGCTCGCTCGACAGCTCCCGCACCACCCGCGCGATCCGATCGGCGAGCCGCTGCCGCTGGGCGGCGGTGCGCGCCGCCGGATGGTCCTGCCGCAGGGACACTTCGGCCCCGTCGTCCAGCGCGATCCGGTACCACGCGCCGGCCGGCGCGGCAGCCTCCCGGTCGCCGTTCGACGGCGAATGCCGAGTGACGGCGCGGGCCACGCGCCCGCGGGGCGCCGCGTGGCCGCGGAAGTCGAGGTTCTCGGGCGAGGGCAGCGTGCCCAGCGAGGACGCCACCCGCTTCTCGAGCACGTCGCCCGGGGCCTCGGTGATGTCCTTGGTGATGGTCGCGAGCGTGGCCCCCTCCATCTGCCGCAGCTTGATCGAGAGCAGTTGCAGGAGATGGCGATAGCCGTACGTGGCCGCCGTGCCGCGCCCTTCGGGCGGACTCATCAGGTGGCGCGTGACGTAGAAGCGGATGGTGCGGTCGGAGGGCTGGCTCTGGGCCGCAGCGTTGATCGGTGTCACGCCGGATGCATCGAGGATCCCACCGGACAAGGCTGCGAGGTCCCGGATGTTCCAAGGCGCCAGCTTCGCGTACTCGCGGAGTGTCAAGAGGGGATCGCTCATGTGGCCCAGATTTCATATCGCGCCGCCGCGCGCTCCGCAAGGAGGGGTCCAACGCGACCGGCCTTGCGAGCGTACTACTCCTGATCTCGTCGCCTTGACGCGCTCGGCGTCGGCCCGTACGATGGCTCGTTCCGTTTTCGCTGTTGCACATCTCCTCGGAGCACCTATGCGACTGGCACTGCCGGCTTCGGCCGGCGCGTTCCTCACCGTCGCGCTCGCCGTTCCCGCACCCTGCCGCGCCCAGGAAGGCACGTGGGCGCTGACCAACGCCCGCATCGAGACGGTGACGAAGGGCGTGATCGAGCACGGCACCATCGTGGTGCGCGACGGGTTGATCCAGACCGTCGGCGCCGACGTGGCGCCGCCGGCGGACGCGCGGGTCCTCGACCTGAGCGGGCGCACCGTCTATCCAGGGATCATCGACCTCATCTCTACCCTCGGTCTCCCGGCTGCTCCGGCGCCGGGCGCCCGCGGCGCCGGCGGCGGCGGGGCCCCGGCCCCGGCCGAAGCCACGCCGGCCGGCCTCCAGCCGGACCGGATGATCGCGGACGAGATCAAGCCCACGTCGGCGGACATCAAGAGTCTGCGCGACGGCGGCATCACGGCCGTGCTGGTCGCGCCCGCGCGCGGGGCCTTCCGCGGCCTTTCGGCGCTCGTGCCGCTGCGGGACAGTCTCACGGAGCAAGCCGTCATCCGCTCGCCCGTGGCCGAGAACCTCGGATTCGAGGGTGCGCAGGGGCGCTACCCGGAGACGCTGCTCGGTGTGATTGCGTACGAGCGCCAGGCGTTCTACGACGCGCAGCGCCAGGCGCTGCTGCTCGACCGATACCGTGCCAACCCGGTCGGCGTGGCGCGGCCGGCCTACGACGAGCAGCTGGGGGCTCTGATCCCGGTGCTGAAAGGGGATCTCCCCGCCTTCTTCTTCGCGAAGAACGAGAACGAGATCCGCCGCGCGGTGCGGATCGGGCGCGAGTTCGGCCTCAAGCTGACGGTGGTCGGCGCCACGGAAGGGTTCCGCGCCACCGATGCGCTGAAGGCGACGGGGCAGCCGGTCGTGGTGTCGGTGGATTTCCCCAAGCCTCCCGAGGTCACGGGCTGGCAGTATCGCTGGACCGAGCGCCACGCACCCGGCGACAGCGCGGAGGCCGATAGCGCTGCGCGCCCGATCATCGAGGGGAACGCGGCCGCGCTGAACAACGCGGGCATCCGGTTCGCGCTGAGCTCCGGCGGCTCGCTCCGCTCCGCGGAGTTCTTCGCCAACGTGCGCAAGGCGATCAAGGCGGGGCTGCCGCGCGACGTGGCGCTCGAGGCGCTTACGATCCGCCCGGCGGAGATCGCCGGCGTGGCGGCGCAGCTCGGCAGCATCGAGCCGGGCAAGATCGCCAATCTGGTGGTGACCGAAGGGGATCTGCTGGGAGACAGCGCGAAGGTCCGCGCGGTCTTTGTGGACGGCGCGCGGTACGAGGTCGTCGCGCCGCCCGCGGCCCCGGCCGGCAGGGGGCGTGGCGCGGCAAGCGGCGCCGAGCCGGCCGACGTGGGCGGCACGTGGGACCTGTCGGTGAGCACTCCGCAGGGCAGCAACCAGGCGACGTTGACCCTGACCCAGAGCGGCGCATCCATCACCGGCCAGCTCACGAGCGAGATGGGGAGCGCGGCCGTGGACAACGGCGAGGTCGCCGGCAACTCGGTCAGTTGGAGCACGACGCTCACCATGGGCGGGCAGAGCATGACCATCACCTTCCACGGCGATGTCGAGGGGAACCGGATGCGCGGCTCGGCCGAAATCCCGGGCATGGGATCGGCGAGCTTCACGGCCCAGAAGAGGACACCATGAAGAACAGTTGCCAGTTTCCAGGCGCCAAGTTGCGAGGGGTCGCGGTCGCGCTGATTTCCGTGGTCGCCGCCACGTCTCTCGCGGCCCAGGAGCCGGCGCCGTTCACGATGCCGATCCCGCCGGCGGCGCATCTCGTGGCGATCACCAACGCCGCGATCCTCACGGTGAGCCACGGCACGATCCCCCGCGGCACGATCGTCATCCGCGAGGGCAAGATCGCGGCGGTGGGCGCCGACGTCACCGTGCCGGCGGGCGCTCAGGTCATTGACGCCACGGGCCGGTACGTCATGCCCGGCATCATCGACGAGCACTCGCACAGCGCCCTCGAGGCGGTCAACGAGATCACGAACTCGGTGACGGCCGAAGTGCGGATGGCCGACGTGGTCAAGCAGGACATGCCGACGATCTACTGGCAGCTGGCGGGGGGCGTGACCATGATCCACGTCCTGCACGGCTCGGCCAACGCGATCGGCGGCCAGAACGCCTTGCTGAAGCTGCGGTGGGGGCTGCCGGTGGACAGCCTCTTCTTCGAGGGTGCGCCGTCGAGCATCAAGTTCGCCCTCGGCGAGAACCCGAAGGAGTCCAACTTCCAGGCCTTCCAAGGCCATCCCCGCTATCCGCAGACCAGGATGGGGGTCGAGGAAGTCATCCGCGACGCCTTCACCAGGGCCGTGGCGTACCGCACCGAGTGGCAGCAGTACGAGGCCGCGCGGCACGCGGTGCGGCGGGGCCAGGCTGAGCCGATTCCGCCGCGGCGGGATCTCAAGCTTGATGCGCTGGTCGAGATCATGGACGGTCGGCGGCTGGTGCACTCACACGCCTACCGCGCGGACGAGATGCTGATGCTGCTGCGGGTGGCCCACGACTTCGGCTTCCGCGTGGCCAGCTTCGAGCATGGGCTCGAGGGCTACAAGATCGCGGACGAGATCGCGGCGGCGGGGACGGGCGCATCCATTTTCGCCGACATGTGGGGCTACAAGCTCGAGGCGTACGACGCGATCCCCTATAACGCGGCGCTGCTGACGCAGCGCGGGGTAAAGGTGGCGATCAACTCGGACGACGACGAGCGGGCGCGGCGCCTCTACCAGGACGCCGCCAAGACGATGCATTTCGGCGGCGTGTCCGAGACGGACGCGCTGAAGATGATCACCCTGAATCCGGCCCGGATGCTGGGCATCGAGAACCGCGTCGGCTCGATCGACGTCGGGAAGGACGCCGACCTCGCGATCTTCAACGGGCATCCGTTCGCGCCGGCGTCGCGGGTCGAGATGACGCTGGTGGACGGCCGGGTCTTCTTCGACCGCAACACCGCGCCGACCCTGGACTACCTGATGCAGCAGCTCAAGGAGCAGCGGCAGCATCGCGGGCCGGTCGCCGCGGGAAGGGGGGCACAGTGAGCGCGCTCCGGTTGGCCGCCGCCCTGGCGCTGATTTCAGCGGCTGGAGCAGGGCAGCTACCGGCCCAGTCGGCCACAGGCGCGGCGGTGACCGCGCGCGGCTGGGCGATCCGCAACGTCACCATCATCCCCGTCACCGGGCCCAGGATCGAGCGGGGCACCGTGGTGATCCGCAACGGCAAAATCGAGGCGGCCGGCACCAACGCCGCGCCCCAAACCGGCGACTCGGTGCTGGACGGCACGGGACTGTTCGTCTATCCCGGCATGATCGACGCCGGTTCCCGCCTCGGCCT
>DATKLR010000032.1:0-3894 GCA_035542295.1 Gemmatimonadales bacterium
GCCCAGCACCGCCCCCGGAACGGGCAGTCCCTGCACTGCCACCCCGGATTCGGCACGAACACCCCCGCCTCGATCGCCCGCAGCACCTCCACCGCCAGATGGAAGAGCCGCACGCTGGCCCCCCGATCCCGCTGCGTCCAGTACCGGCAGAGCTCCGGCTGCTTCGTCTTCGTGAGCACGTCGAACCTGAGCCGCAGGTCCTCCTGGTCGGCAAGCCCGTTCATCGCCGTCGCGTAGCTGTACACCGAGAGCTGGAGCGAGGCCTCCACCTGCAGGTCCGTGTGCCGCCGCGCCGAGGTCTTGAGGTCCACGACCACGAGGCGGCCAGAAGCATCGCGCTCGACCAGATCGAGCGTCCCCACCAGCGCGCGATCCAGCACCTCCCCCGTGTCGAGGTCGATCAGCGGCACGTCGTGATCTCAGAACACCAGGATCGAAAAGATCGCGGCGCCAGCGACGATCAGCAGGAGATCGATCTTCCACCAGAGCGCGAGCGCGGCGGCCGTCGCAAGACCGACGGTCTTCCAGTCCACCAGCGACGCCCGGCCGAACTCGACGAGGACGGACAGAAGGAGGGCGATGAACGCCGCGAGGATGCCCTGGATCATCCATCGAACGGCGCGGAGCCGCTTGATCCGGTCATAGTGAGGGAGGGCGGCCATCAGAATCAGGAACGACGGCAAGAACACCGCCACCGTGGAGCCGACGGCGCCCGCCAACCCGGCGATGCGGTACCCCACGAAGGTGGCGGTGATGACGATCGGGCCGGGGGTCACCTGGCCGAGCGCGATCCCGTCGATGAACTCCCGGGTCGTCAGCCAGCCGCGATGCTCCACCACCTCGTGCTGGATCAGCGGAACGAGCGTAAATCCGCCGCCGAAAGCCAGGGTACCGAGCTTCATGAGGGTCAGGTTCAGCTCCGCGAGCGCGGGTGCCCAGACCCGTGGCCCGGCCAGGAGCGCGACCGCCAGGACCGCGGCGATCACCCAGGCGCGCACCGTCATCGGTCCGTGATCTCCGGGCCAGGCCCTCGTCGCTGCGAGAGCCCGTAGAGCAGCAGAGCGAGCGCCGCCGCCCCCGCGAGGACGAGCAGGAAGTGCGCGTGCCAGGCCAGGGCGGCCCCCGCGAGGACGACGATCAGGAGTCCCTGCCAGCCGCGCACACTGCTACGCCACAACCTGACGCAGGCCACCAACACGATCGCCACCACGACGGCGCCGAGCCCATGGAAGAGGGCGCGGATCACGGGCAGCGCTGTCGAACGGAAGTACAGCGCGCTCAGCGCCGTCATCGCGACGAAGGACGGGAGAATGAACCCGCAGGCGGCCGCCACCGCTCCCGACACCCCATGGAGGCGAAAGCCGACGTACGTCGACATCTGGACCATGGTGGCCCCGGGGATCACCTGGCACAGGGCCATGCCTTCGGCGAACTCCTCGGCCGCCATCCAGCGCCGCTGATCCACCAGGTGAGCCTTGAGGTGGGCCATCATCGCCGGTCCGCCGTAGGCGGTGGCCCCCAGTCGAAGGAAGGCCAGGAACAGGTCCACCAGAGACACCCCGGGCGGGCTAGCGGCAGCGGGCTGCTCGACGATCATTGACCCGCCTCAGCTCGCGAACGCGCCCGGGCGCCGCGGTTAGTGCGCGTGACCCGGCAGGGCCTCACCCTTCGCCATCGCCAGATGATGCGGCCCGTGATGCCCACCTTCGGCCAGCAGGCCGATGAACCCGAGGCCGCGCAGCCGCGCCACGGTCTTGGCATCGTCAGCCGGCTTGGCCGTCACCGTGAGTTGCACACCCCCCGGGATCAGCTCCGACTTCGCTGTGTACGACGGCATCCGGTCCAGCTCCGCAGCGTGAGGGACGATCATGGCGCGGATCGCCTGCTCGGTCCGGCCGGTCCCAGTGATGTCCATCACGAGCCCGCCGGGCACCGGCGTCTGCGTGACCTGCGCGCGCAGCACCACCTCGTTCATGTCGATCAGGTGCTGGCGGAGCCGCTCGAGATTTACCCTGCTCCAGTCGGTTTTCGGGTCCGCATCGAGGATCTGCACGACCTCGGCGATGGCGCCGAAGGCATCCTGCCCTGGCATGCGAGGCGCGCCCGCCTGGCGCATGTGCATCTCGTGCATGGCTTCGGGTGACATCGGCATCTGGCCACCGTGCATAGAGGGATGCTGCATCGGCGGGTTCTGGGCCAGGACGGTGTGCGCGACGAGCGCCGCACCCAGCACGACGCCCAGCGTGATCAGAAGCGCTCTCCACATGGTCGACCTCCTGTGCGTGGTGGAAGCTGAGGGTTCAGTATGAAGAGCGCCGGCCGCCGGAATCTATGACCTAAGTCACACGCGATGCGTTGCGTCGCTCATCGGCTCGCCGCGCGCGAGGGCAGCCAGCCTGGCCGGGTCGCGGATCACGACCCGCGCGCGGGAGCGCCGGATGATCCCGCACTCCTCGAGCTGCGAGAAGGCACGCGCGACGAGTTCGCGGACGGTGCCGAGCCTCGCCGCCAGCTGCGTCTGGGTCAGCTCGAGGTCCAGGTCTGTTCCGGGGGCGACCGTTCCGGCGAGGGCGGCGATGAAGCGGGCGAGGCGCTCCGGGACCGGCCGAAACGCGAGATCGCTCACGAGCTCCGCGAAGCGGCGCATCCGGCGCGCCAGCGTCTCGAGAATGGACAGGGCGACTTGAAGACGCCGACGGCAGAGGTCGAGGAGGTCGGCCCGACGCAGGAACAGGACCCGCGTCGGTTCCGTCGCGACCGCCGTGGCGATATACCCGCCGCGGTCGAACAAGGGCCCTTCGCCGATGCGCTCGCGGATCCGCCCGAGCCGGCGCGCGAGCGCCGTTGGCACTGCCCAGCGGTACATGGGCCTCACCTCCTTTCCATGCTGGTCACCACCCAGACCAGACCCGATCAGATCGAGGCGAGCGGAGCGAGCCGAGGGACAGGCCGAGCGTGCGGCGTTCCCCACCGACGTGATAAGGTTGTGGATGCCCACGGAGGCGCTGATGGATAGCTCAAAGGTCGCTGCGCTGAAGCACGAGATCCTGGCGCTGCCCGAGCCGGAGCGGCAGGAGCTGGCCCGGGCGGTGCTCCCGGCCCTGCTCCTCACTCCGGCGGGGTTCGCCGAGATCGATGAGGCGCTGGCGTGCCTGTCGGACGACGAGCTCGACGCCCTGGTGGAGCGGGCGCGCGTGCGGGCCGCGGATCTGAGCGAGGAGAGCATCGCCACCGTGATCGCCGAGGCCCTCCGGGCTGCCCGAGCTCAGAGCCGTCCTTGACACGCAGGTCCTGCTGAGGGGCGCGGCCGCCAGGACCGAGACCCTCACCGCCCGCATCTACGGGGCGTGCGGGCCGGTCGCTTCACCCTCCTCACCTCCGAGGCGATCCTCACCGAAGTGGCGGCGGTCCTCGCGCGCCCCGAGGTGCTCGCCAAGCTCCGCGTGACGCCGATCGAGGCGCGCGCGCTCATCATGCTGCTCCGCCGCCACGGCGAGGTCGTCGAGCCCTCGGTCGTCATCCGCCAGAGCCGCGATCCCGCGGACGACAAGTTCCTCGAATGCGCCGTGACCGGCGGCGCGCACTGCCTCGTGAGCGCCGACGCCGATCTGCTCGTGCTGGGGCAGGTCCGCGAGATCCCGATCATCGACATCCGCGCGTTCTGGGAGCGGCTCGAGGCGCAACCCGCCGACGACTGATCGTTCGACACCTCGAGCGTGCCGGCGTACCGCGATCGGCCGCCATGAAGATGGTCGGCCACAAGACGGAAGCGATGTACCGGCGCTACGCGATCGCCGACGAGAGCATGCTGCGCGAGGGTGCGGCCAAGCTGGAGGCGCTCATGGCGGCGCAGCGCGGGGCGCTCCGCGTGGTGGTCCCGCTGAGAACCGACAA
>DATKLR010000033.1:0-5305 GCA_035542295.1 Gemmatimonadales bacterium
TGGCGTTCGGGTACTTCGAGATCGGCGTGGCTCTGGGCGACGTCGCCCTCGTGTACGATTCCGGGACGGTCGTGGCCCCGGGCGACAACCTTTCCGGGACAGCGCCACCGTACGTCGGGGCTGCCACGCTCATGACCACGGCCCTCGCCTACCTCGACTCGGCGCTTGCCTATGGAGCGCAGAACCCCACTGGGACGAACGGGTGGCCCGCGCCCGACACGTGGATCAACGGGTGGGATGGGAGCCAGGCCACCTTCCTCAAGCTGGTGCACTCCTGGAAGGCGCGGCTCCGCGCGGGCGTGGCGCGGACACCGGCCGAGCGCGCTGCCGTCGACTGGGCCAAGGTCATCGCCGACGCGCAGGCCGGCATCACCAGCGATTTCGTAGTCACGATGACCACCTCTCCTCCCAACTGGGCCTACGACCCGAGCGAGATAAACCAGGGGACCACCTGGTCCCAGATGTGGCAGTACATTGTCGGAATGGCGGACACCAGCGGCAGCTACTCGCTGTATCTGGCGAACCTCGCGGGCAACATCGGGCAGTACACGGTCGTTACCCCTGACAAGCGGTTCCCGGCGGGGAACGACCGCCTGGCGCAGAACGCGGCCTCTGCTGCGTTCTCCCCCAATAACGGCTATCCGTATATCCAGAACCATACGGTCTCCCAAGACGTCACGGTTGCGGGGGAGCAGACGTCGGAGTACAACTTCTGGCGCTTCCAGCAGGAGATCGCGGCCTCCGCGTCAAACGGGCCCGTCCCCGTGATGACCGTGGGCGAGATGAACGGGCTGATGGCGGAGGGCTACCTCAGGGCAGGCAACTATGCCGCCGCGATGACGGCGATCAACCTGACGCGCGTGCCCGCCGGTCTGCCGGCGCTGACAGGGATCGGCGATACAACTACCAGAGTCCCCGGCGGCAACGCCTGCGTGCCGAAGGTCCCGGACCCCGCCACGAGCTACAAGTCGGCGAAGTGCGGCAACATCTGGGAGGCGATGAAGTGGGAGAAGCGGCTGGAGGAAGCATACACGCACTGGGGCGCCTGGTGGATCGACGGGCGCGGCTGGGGCGACCTGCCGATCGGCAGCGTCCTGGAGTATCCGACGCCGTACCAGGAGCTGCAGACGCGCCAGTTGGAGATCTACAGCCTGACGCGCCTGGCGGCGAAGGGTAATTACGGTCTTTAGCAGAATGGATGCGGAATCCTATGATTGCCGGCGCGAAGGGCCGGGCGGGCCGCGTCTCAGTGATGCTGCGCCGCCTGGCACGCGGGCTTCTCGCCCTCGCGCCGGCGGCGCTGGCGGGCTGCTATAGCTACGTGCCGGTGGAATCGGCACCGACGCCCGGGGTCGGCATGGAGGTCGAGCTGAACGACCTCGGGCGGGTCGAGATGGCCCGCACGATCGGCCCGTCCGTTGTAAGCATCGAGGGAGTTCTCGAGAGCAGATCGGATACAGCATTCGTGGTGCGTGTCATGCAGATAGTCGGCGAGGACGGCAGGGCTACACGGTGGGAGGGGGAACAGGTGACGATCCGGCCGGCCTACGTGGAACAGATGGGTACGCGTCGGTTCAGCGTGGGCCGCACGGTAGTCGCGTCGGCAATGGCGGGCGCGGGTTTTCTTGCGGTCGTCATGAGCCTTAACCTGAACGGCCAGGGCGGGACGCCGTCTTCGGCCGGCAACGGGAACAACGGTTCCAAGTAAGTGGACACCCTTTGACAGCGAGCCTGAAATGACCGTCAATCGTGTTTGGATGGCCTTGTTGCTCGGAGCGGCGATGTGGGGCTGCGAGAAGAGTACGGGCCCGTCGACGTCAGCGCAGCCGCCCCTTGCGGGCCTGCGCTATTTCGACGCCGTCGTGGACACCTCGTACATGGACTTCCGGGTCGTGGACATCGTCCAGTTCGCGCCGAATGCGGTCCGGGCAGTCTTCCGCAGCGGCGGCGATCCGAGTGGCACCACTAACGGATTCCTCTCGCCGCCGTATCTGCCTGTGCAGACCGGCGCGCACGACATCCGCGTCTTCCTGGACAGCAACTGTACCACTGCATGCTCCTCCTTGGGGACGGACACCACGGTGATGTTCGACACCACGGTCACGTTCGCACAGGGCCACAACTACACCTTCATCCTCTATGGAAGTGCCCGCGCCAAGACGCTGCACTCCTTGGTCCTGGACGACCAGAACATGGCCCTGCCGGCGGACAACGGGGTCTGGGTCCGTACGATCAACCTCGCGACGGGGATTGATACGACCGGGCTCGGGCCGTCCGTGGATGCATACGTCATTGCTCAGAGCGCCAGCCCGGCTACGCCGCCGACTTTCGCGGGGGCGACGAACCTGTTCGGGAAAGCGACCGCCTACGTCAGAGTGCCCGTCGGTTCGCTCCAGGCCGTGCTGACTCGAGCCGGCACGGTGGCGCCGCTCACCCTGTCGCTGACCTCTGCCGCGACGGGAACCGGCTCCAACTTCCCGGCCGGCGTTGTGGGGACGTCCACGGTCCAGGTGGTCGCGGGATCGCTTGTGAAGAACACGGCGTTCAGCGTGATCATCCTGCCGCGGACTGCTCAGCCGATGACTGGCAATCCATCGGCCGCCCGCTTCGCGAATCCGGGCGCGTACATCATGATTGACCAGCAGCCGCCGCTGACGGCTCCATAGCTGGCGCGGTTGCCGGTCTGGCAGGCTCTGAAGGCCGCCGTCGGATGCCCGACGGCGGCCTTCGAGTTCCATGCGCCCCGCCTACGGCTCCGCTCTATCGGGTGGGGCGGAGGCGCAGCGAATTCCCAAGCACGCTGACCGACGACAGCGCCATCGCCCCCGCCGCCACGATCGGGTGCAGCATACCGGCGGCTGCGAGCGGAATGGCGACGGCGTTGTAGCCGATCGCCCAGCCGAGGTTCTGCCGCACGACGCGAACCGCGCGCCGCGCTCCAGCGAGGGCCGCAGGCACGAGGGCGAGGTCGTCGGCGAGGATGGCGACGTCGGCCGTCTCCAGCGCGACGTCGGTCCCGGTGCCGAGCGCGATGCCCAGGTCGGCGGCGGCGAGCGCGGGCGCGTCGTTCACCCCGTCCCCGACCATCGCGACGGCCCCATAGGTTTCGCGCAAGCGGGATACAACCTCGCACTTGGCCTCCGGCGTCAGGGCCGGATGCACGCGCGCGGGGGCTATGCCCGCCGGCCGGGCCGCTCGGTAGGCGGCCGCGCTCTGGTCGCCGGAGAGGAGCGAGACCTCGATGCCGGCCGCCGCCAGCTCGCGCACCGCCTGCGGGGCACCTGCGCGCAGCCGGTCGGCGCCCTCGATCGAGCCTCCGGCGCTCGCCTGCGCGTCGGTGAGCGTGCCGGTCTTGTCGAAGGCGACGTGGCGCACCCGGCTGGCCTTCTCCAGCGCTTCGCCGCTGCGGAAGAAGATCCCGCGGCCGGCCGCCTCGCCGAGCGCCACGGCGAGCGCGGCGGGCGTGGCCAGTCCGACGGCGCAGGGACACGCGATGACCACGATGGCGACGCCGACCAGGAGGGCCCTGGACGCGCCAGCGCCGCTCATGGCCCACGCAGCGGCGGTGAGCACGGCCACGGCCAGCACCCCGGGGACGAACCACGCCATGACCCGGTCGGCTAATCGCTCGACCGGAGCCTTCCGCAGGGTCGCCCGCTGAACGGTCCGGAGGATGGCCGCGACGGCCGTGTCGGCACCGACCTTCACCGCCTTGACGGCCACGATTCCGGGACCGTTGAGGGCGCCCGCGACCACCTCGCTCCCGGGCCTAATCCGCCGCGGCGCAGCTTCGCCGGTCAGGACCGCCGCGTCCGCACTCGAGACCCCCTGGACGACGACGCCGTCGGCGGGGAAGCGCTCCCCGGGCCGCACCTCGACCACCTGGCCGGACGCCAGGTCTTCCGCGGGGATCGTCGCTGCGCCGTCCGGCGTGACCAGCCTCGCCACGGCGGGCTCGAGGGCCAGCAGGTTGCGGATCGCCCGTGAGCCGCGCCGCCGGGCCGCATGCTCCACCGTCCGGCCGACGAGGAGGAGCGCGACGATCATGGCCGCCGTGTCGAAGTAGACCGGGCCATCCGTCGCGAGCCCATAGAGGCTGACGGCGAACGCCGCCCAAGTCCCGAGCGCGACGAGCGTGTCCATCGTCGCGCGGCCCGCCCGCAGCGCCGTCACGGCCCCTGCGAGGAACGGCCAGCCGCCGTACAGCACGACCGGAGTGGCGAGGGTGGCCGAGAGGAAGCGCAGCAGGCTTCGGGCTCCGGCGCCCATGCCCTGGAACTCGCCCGCGTAGAGCGCGATGGCGGCCAGCATCACGTTCATCGCGAGCAGCGCGGCGACGCCGGTCCGCACCAGCAGCCGCCTCCCGTCGCGGTCGGCCTGCAGCTCGCTGAGGCGCGGGTTCGCGGGGCGGGCCCGGTAGCCGATGCGCTCCAGCTCGGCGAGCAGGCGGGCGAGGGTGGTCCGATCCCGGTCCCAGCGGAGGCGGCAGGTGGACGTTGCGTAGGATGCGCGGGCCTCCACGACGCCGGGCCGTCGGGCGAGGTATTGCTCGATGAGCCAGGCGCAGGACGCGCAGCGCATCCCGACGACGTCCAGCCCGGCCTCTCCCGCCGCTTCGAGCGCATCGAGTACGGGACGCGGTGCGGCGGCGCTCGCATCGGCGGCGAC
The DNA here is from genome assembly GCA_035542295.1 of Gemmatimonadales bacterium. Classification (GTDB taxonomy): domain Bacteria; phylum Gemmatimonadota; class Gemmatimonadetes; order Gemmatimonadales; family JACORV01; genus Fen-1245. The sequence goes on from DATKLR010000033.1 coordinate 4,669, forward strand.
GCGGGGGGCGAGGCTGCCGACGCCGCCGGCATCGTAGAAGCGCCCCAGCCCCTCCTCGTGGAGCAGGCCCCAGACGGCCTCGCATCCGGCGCAGCAGAAGCAGCGAGCGCCGGAGCGCCGCGGGGCCGGCCCGGCATCGAGGCCGCAGTGGGCGCAGCGGCTGGAGACGGTGGCGGCCACGGCGCTGCGGCGCCCGGCGCTCTAGTGTCGGAGCGCGACGGCGTCGAGCAGGTGCTGCAGCTCGACCGGCTTGGCGAAAAAGTCGTCCGCGCCGGCGTCCCGGAAGGCCCGCTCCACCGTCGCGTCCGCGAGCCCCGTCACCGCGACGATCCGGCATGCGGGGAACGTTGCGCGGACCCGACGGGTCACCTCGATGCCTCCGGCGCCGGGAAGCACGAGGTCCACGACGGCTGCGTCGAGCCGCGCCACGTGGGCGAGCAACGCGAGGGCGTCGGTGCCGGTGCGGGCGCGGTGCACGCTGAATCCGGACCGCTCGAGGGCGCGGGCGAAGATCCGCGCCAGCTCGTCATCGTCGTCCACGAGCAGCGCCGTCCGCGCGCGGTCCGGTGGTCCGGCTTCAGGGTTGCTCACCGGAGCCGTCGCGGGCTTTCCGCCGAGCGCGGAGCACGACCCACAG
>DATKLR010000034.1:0-5252 GCA_035542295.1 Gemmatimonadales bacterium
AGGATGTCGATGGTCTCGTGCACCGTCGGCGGCTCGACGATCACCGTCTGGAAGCGGCGCTCCAGCGCGCCGTCCTTCTCGATGTACTTGCGGTACTCGTTGAGCGTCGAGGCGCCCACGCACTGCAGCTCGCCGCGCGCCAGGGCGGGCTTCAGCATGTTGGAGGCGTCGATGGCCCCCTCCGCCGCCCCGGCGCCGACCAGGGTGTGCAGCTCGTCGATGAAGAGGATCACGTTCTTGCTCTGCGCGATCTCGTTCATCACCGCCTTGAGCCGCTCCTCGAACTGGCCGCGGTACTTCGTCCCCGCGATGACCGCCGCCATGTCGAGCGCCAGCACCCGGTGGTCCTTCAGCGCGTCCGGGCAGGTCCCCGACGCGATGAGCTGCGCGAGCCCCTCGACGATGGCCGTCTTTCCCACGCCCGGCTCGCCGATCAGCACCGGGTTGTTCTTCTTGCGGCGCGAGAGGACCTCCATCACCCGCTCAATCTCCTTCTGGCGGCCGATGGTCGGATCGAGCTGGTTCTCGCCGGCCAGCTGGGTGAGGTCCCGGCAGAAGTGGTCGAGCGCCGGCGTCTTCGACTTCTTCTCCGACTTCTGCGGCGCCGGCGCGGCGGCGGGCCCGCCCGCGGGCTGCGGCGGCATCTCGCTCCCCAGCAGCCGCAGCACCTCGGCGCGCGCCTGCTCCAGATTCACGCCGGCGTCGGTCAGCACCTGCGCCGCGATCCCCTTCTCCTCGCGCAGCAGCCCGAGCAGCAGGTGCTCCGTCCCCACGTAGGAGTGGTTCAGCTCGCGCGCCTCCGACATCGCCAGCTCCAGCACCTTTTTCGCGCGCGACGTGTAGGGCAGGTCGGGGCCGGCCGCGGCCGCAGCCTTCCCCTTCTTCACCGTGTCCTCGATCTTCTGCTGGATCTCCTCGAGATCGACCTGGAGGTTCGCCAGCACCGCCGCGGCGACCCCCTCCCCCTCGCGGATCAGGCCGAGCAGGATGTGCTCCGTCCCGACGTACTCGTGGTGCAGCCGCGCCGCTTCCTCGCGGGCCATCTGCAGCACCTTCCGGACGCGATCAGTGAAATTGTAGCCGTTCATCCTGGGGCCTCGTCTCCTCCCGAATTCCCGCCGGTCACCCGGCCCGCGCGGCCTCGTCCTCGAGGACCTGACGCACATACGCCGCTCGCGCGGCACGCTGCTCCTGATCCTTGGGTGCGCGCACGTCGAGAGCGGCGAGATGGGCGGGCTGCGTGTAAATCAACAGCTTGTTCAGCGTATATACACTCAGCCTCGGAATCAGGTTCAGCCCGACACCCAGCCGTACCCCCGAGAGCAGGTTCATCGCCTCGTCGAACGACAGGCTGCGCGCGTACCGCAGCAGCGCGTACGCCCGCCAGACCTTGTCTTCGATGATGGTCGGCGCGTCCCGGAGCAGCACCTGCCGCGCCTGTTCCTCGTACGTGACCACCTGGCGTACGATCTTGCCGAGGTGGTCGAGCAGCTCCTCCTCCGCCTTCCCCAGCGTCGTCTGGTTCGACAACTGGAAGAAGTTGCCGACCACTTCGCTGCCCTCGCCGTAGAGCCCGCGGAAGGTGAGGCCGACCTGCGAGAGCCCCTGCAGAACCTTCGCGATCTCCTTGGTCAGGACCAGTCCGGGCAGGTGGATCAGGACCGACGCCCTGAGCCCCGTGCCCGCGTTGGTCGGACAAGCGGTAAGATAGCCAAACTCCTGGTGGAAGGCGACGGGAAGCGCGGCTCCGAGCTCGCGATCCAGCCGCTCCAGAGCGGCGTACGCCGCCCCCAGCGCAAAGCCCGAATGGAACACCTGAAGCCGGAGGTGGTCCTCCTCGTTCACCATCAGGCCGAGCGGCCCCGCGAGGTAGACCGCGGCGTGGCTCCGGCCCCCGCCGTGGCCCGCCGCCGAGGCCAGCTCCTTGCTGATGAGGTGCCGCTCGTGCAGCAGCAGCCGGTCCGCCGGCTCGAGGTCGTCCACGAGGAACCGCATCCCGCCCTTGGAGAGCGGCAAGCGCTGCCAGACCTGGTCGACCTGGTCGAGGATCCGGCGGCGGTCCTCCTCGCGGCTGCGCACGGCGAACGGGAAGGCCGCGAGGTTGCGCGCCAGCCGCACCCGCGTCGAGAGGACGATGTTCGACATCGGCCCGCTCGCGTCGAGCCAGCTCAGCCCCCCGTCCGGGATCAGGGTGAGGTCGATCATTCGAGCACCTTGAGCTTGTCCCTGAGCTCGGCAGCCAGCTCGAAGTTCTCGGCCTCGACCGCGCGCCGCAGCTGCTCCCGCAGCTCGCCCGCTTCGCGCGAGGGCGCGGCCGCGGGCGTGGGCACCGCCTCCCTCCCCGTCGTGCCGGCGTACGCCTCGCCCGCGTGCCGCGAGCTGCCGTGCAGGCGCCGCAGCAGGTCGCGCAGGTGCGGCTCGAAGGTGGTGTAGCACCTCGCGCACCCCAGCCGCCCCGTCTCCCGGAAGTCCTTCAGCGTGCCGCCACAAAAGGGGCACGCCACGCCCGGCGCGACGTCCGCCTGCTCCCCGCCCGAGGACTTCCCCAGCGATGCGAGGAAGTCGCCCAGCGGGAACTTGGCCACGCTGGCGCCGGTCTCCACGCCCTTCTCCGCCGCACACTGCTCGCACAGATGCAGCTGCGTCACGCTGTTGTTGACGATTTGCGTGAGGTGGATCGCGGCTTCGCGCTCGCCGCAGTTGTCGCACAGCATCAGGGCAGCGCCTCCACTTCCTTCACCGGCGTCAGGCGTCCCTCGTCCAGGAGCAGGACCCGGTCGGCCCGCTGCGCCAGCTGGCGGTTGTGGGTCACGATCATCACCGCCGTCTCCAGCTCACGCGCCAGGCGGAACAGCAGGTCGGCGAGCATCACGCCGTTGGCGTGGTCGAGGTTCCCCGTGGGCTCGTCGGCGAGCACCAGCGCGGGATCGTGCACCAGCGCCCGCGCGACCGCGCAGCGCTGCTGCTCCCCGCCCGACAGCGCGGCCGGGCGGTGCGTCATGCGCCCGGCGAGACCGACCGCCGCCAGGAGCTCCTCGGCGCGCGACCGCGCGCGCGCCGCGCTCCACCCGGCGATCCGGAGCGGCATCATCACGTTCTCGAGCGCGCTGAACTCCCGGAGCAGGTGATGGAACTGGAAGACGAAGCCCAGCCGCCGGTTCCGGAGCGCGCTCAGCGCGCCGTCCGGCAGCGACCCGTAGGCCGCGCCGTCGAGGAGAATCTCGCCGTCGGTCGGCGCATCCAGCGCCCCCAGCAGGTGCAGCAGCGTGCTCTTCCCCGACCCGCTCGCCCCGACCACCGCGACGACCTCACCCCGCGCGAGGGTCAGGTCCACGCCGAGGAGCACGTCGAGCCAGCCGGCGTCACCCGACGGATAGCGCCGTTTGAGACCGCGCACTTCCAGGAGGGGCGGCAGCGGCGTCATTCGTGCCGGATCGCTTCCACCGGCTCGAGCCTCGCCGCCTGGCTCGAGGGGTACACGGTGGCGAGCGCCGCGATCGCGAGGCTGGCGACGATCACCGCCACCACGTCGGTCGGCGCCAGGTCCACCGGCAGGTGGTCGATGAAATACACCGTCGGATCCAGCGAGACGAGGTGGTACGTGCCCACCGCGGCGGCGAGCAGCACCCCCCCGATCGCGCCCAGCGCGGTCCCCACCACGCCGACCACCACGCCCTGCGTCACGAAGATCCGCCGGATCTGGCCCGCCGTCATGCCCATCGCCCTGAGGATGCCGATCTCCTTCGTGCGGTCGCCGACGGTCATCGTGAGCGTGCTCACGATGTTGAACGCCGCCACCAGCACGATCAGCAGGAGGATTACGGCCATCGCCAGCTTCTCGAGCTTCAGGGCGGAGAAGAGCTGCGAGTTCTGCGCCGCCCAGTCGAGCGCGCGATACGGATAGCCGAGCCGCGTCTCAAGCTCGCGCGCCACGGCGCCGGCCTTCCACGGGTCCTTCACCCGGACCTCGATGCCGGTCACCGCGCTGCCCAGCGCGGCGTACCGCTGCGCCAGCTCGCGCGGCATCACGAGGTAGGTGTTGTCGTACTCGTACATCCCGGTCTCGAAGATGCCGGTGACCTCGAAGCGCCAGTAGCGCGGCACGTAGGCGCCGATCGCCGGGTTGAACTTGGAGCCTGCGGGGGAGATCAGGGTCACCACGCTGCCGGGATAGACGCTGAACCGCTGCGCAAGCCGGCGCCCGAGCACGACGCCGCCGTCCACGCCCGTGTCCCCCACCGCGAACCGGAGATCGCCGCTCACGAAGCTGCGCGCCAGAGCGGTAACGGCCGCGCGGCCGGTGTCGCGCTCCATCCCGATCACCGCGACCCCCTCCGCATAGTCGTGCTCCGCCGAGAGCAACCCCTGCGACAGGACGAACGGCGCGGCCGCCACGACGTTCGGGTCCTGCCGCACCGTCGCGAGGACCTTGGGCCAGCTGTCCATCCGCAGCCCTTCCCCGTAGGTCAGCACCCGCAGGTGCGGGTTGGCGATCAGGATCTTCTCGCGCAGGTCGCGCTGCAGGCCGCTCATCACGCCGATGACCACGATCAGCGCCATCACGCCGAGCGCGACCCCCGACACCGCGATGAGCGTGATCAGGGAGACGAAGCGCGACGCGCGCCGGCTCCGGAGGTAGCGCCCCGCGATCCACCACTCGACGCCGCTCACTCGGGCCTCAGCGCCGGGAAGAGAATCGCGTCGCGGATGGACCGCACCCCCGTCACCAGCATCGTCAGCCGGTCGATCCCCAGGCCCATCCCGCCGGTCGGCGGCATCCCGTACTCCAGCGCGCGCAGGTAGTCCTCGTCGAGGACCTGCGCCTCCTCGTCCCCCGCCGCCCGGAGCGCGCCCTGCGCCTCGAAACGCCGGCGCTGGTCGTCGGGATCGTTCAGCTCCGAGAAGGCGTTGGCCATCTCGTAGCCGCCGATGAACAGCTCGAAGCGCTCGGCGAAGCCCGGCTCGCCCCGCTTCGGCTTGGCGAGCGGCGACATCTCGATGGGGAAATCGAGGACGAAGACCGGCGCCTCCAGCTTCGGCTCCACGGCGGCGCCGAACAGCTGGTTGATCAGCCGCCCGCGCCCGGCGGCCGTCTCGGGCTCGAGCCCGCGCTTCCGCAGCTCCTTCTCCAGGGCGCCCGCGTCGGCCGTCCGCAGGTCCACGCCCGCGTGCTCGCGGAACAACTCCACGAATTGGACGCGCCGCCACGGCGGGGTCAGGTCGACCGGCCGCCCCTTCGCTTCGACCACCAG
>DATKLR010000035.1:0-26770 GCA_035542295.1 Gemmatimonadales bacterium
CTGCCCGTGGACATGGTGGTGCTGGCGGTCGGCCTGGAGCCGCGGGCGGACGCGGAAGCGGTGCGCCGGATGTTCAACATCACCTGTGCGGCGGGGGGCTGGTTCACGGAGCGCCACCCGAAACTCGCGCCCGTCTCCACCTTCACCGATGGCGTCTGGATCGCCGGGGCCTGCCAGGGCCCGAAGGACATTCCCGACACGGTGGCGCAGGCGGGGGCGGCGGCCGGCGAGGCGCTCTCCCTCATCAACGCGGGCCACATCGAGCTCGAGCCCAACACCGCGTACATCGTCGAGGAGGACTGCTCCGGCTGCAAGACCTGCATCGCGATGTGCCCCTACAAGGCCATCAGCTTCAACGCGGAGAAGGAAGTCGCCGAGGTCAACGAGGTGCTGTGCAAGGGTTGCGGGACCTGCGTGTCGGTCTGCCCCTCGGGCTCGGCCCGGCAGAACCTGTTCGAGGACGAGGAGATCTACGACGAGATCGAGGGGGTGTTGGCCTATGCCTGAGACGACCATGGAAGCGGGCGGGGGGGCGGCGGCGGCGCAATTCGAGCCGAAGATCGTCGCGTTCTTCTGCAACTGGTGCACCTACCTGGCCGCCGACCTCGCCGGCACCACGCGGCTCAAGTACGCGCCCAATATCCGGGTGGTGCGCCTGATGTGCTCGGGCCGCATCGACCCGCAGTTCGTGCTCGACGCCTTCGCCAAGGGCGCCGACGGCGTGCTCATCGGCGGCTGCCATCCCGGCGACTGCCACTACGAGTCCGGCAACTACAAGACGCTGCGGCGCTTCCACCTGCTGCGGCGGATGCTGCGCGATCTGGGCATCGAGGACGAGCGGTTCCGGCTGGAGTGGATCTCCGCGTCGGAGGCCGAGCCGCTCCGCATCGCCGTGAACGACATGGTCGAGAAGGTGCGCGCGCTCGGGCCGCTCAACCTGGCGGTGCCCGAGGAACAGCATGCCGAAGCGCCAGAGGAGGTCGCGGTCCCATGACGGACAAGCCGAAGGTCGCGTTCTACTGGTGCGCGTCGTGCGGCGGCTGCGAGGAGGCGGTGGTGGACCTCGCGGAGAAGGTGCTCGACGTGGTCGCCGCGGTGGACATCGTGTTCTGGCCGGTGGCGCTGGACTTCAAGCGCCGCGATGTCGAGGCGATGGCCGACGGCTCCCTCGCCGCGGCCTTCCTCAACGGGGCGATCCGCAGCACCGAGCAGGAAGAGATGGTGCAGCTGCTGCGCCGCAAGGCCCAGACGGTCGTCTCGTTCGGGTCCTGCTCGCAGCTGGGCGGCATCCCCGGGCTGGCCAACCTGTTCGACCTCGACGGCGTTCTCGCCTCGGCGTACCTGGAGAGCCCGAGCACCGTCAATCCGGACGGCGTGCTCCCGCGCCCGCACTCCGAAGCGGACGGCCACCGCCTGACGATTCCGAGGCTGTACGAGACGGTGCGGTCGCTCGACCAGGTGATCGACGTGGACTACTACCTCCCCGGGTGCGCGCCCACGCCCGCCCTCATCGCGAACGCGGTGATGGCGCTGCTCGCCGGCACGCTCCCGCCGAAGGGGAGCGTCCTCGCACCGGACGTCGCGCTCTGCGACGAGTGCCCCCGCAAGAAGACCAAGCCGGAGCAGCTGGCCCTCGCCGCCTTCAAGCGGCCCTCCGAGGTGAAGCTCAACGAGGAGGACTGCCTGCTGGCCCAGGGGGTGCTGTGTCTCGGGGCCGCCACGCGCTCCGGCTGCGAAGCGCCGTGCATCAAGGGGAACATGCCGTGCACCGGCTGCTTCGGGCCCACCAGCCGGGTGAAGGACCAGGGCGCGAAAGCCCTGTCGGCGATCGCATCCATGGTGGAGAGCAACGACGCCGCGGAGATCGAGCGCATTCTGAGTAGCATCCCCGATCCGGTCGGCACGCTGTACCGCTACAGCCTGCCCGCGTCACTGCTGCGCCGCAAGCGCCCGGCCGCGGGCGTGGCGACCAAGGGGTGAGGACGTGCTGAAGTCGATCGCGCTGCGGCTGATGTCCAGCTTCCTGGTGATCATCGTGATCATCAGCGCGATCTTCAGCTATGTGGGGATCCGCTTCATCGAGAACCGGGTCGTCACCGAGGCGCAGAACCGGGTCGCGGAGTCGCTGATGGCGGCCGGGGAGATCTACGGCAACGGGCTGCACAGCGTCCAGCAGGTGACGCGGCTCACCGCCGACCGGATCTTCCTCAAGGACGCCCTGCGCAGCGGGCACGCCGGGCGCGCCGGCGCGGTACTGGGCGACGTGCTGCGGCAGGAGCGGCTCGACATCCTCCTCGTCACGGACGCGGCGGGACGCGTGGTCTGGCGTCCGGCGAACCCGTCGCGGGTGGGGGACAGCCGCTCGGGTGATCCGCTCCTCAAGGCCGCGCTGGCCCGTCACGAGTCGGTGGCCGCGACGCAGCTTCTCTCCGCCGGCGACCTGCGCCGGGAGTGCCCAGGCCTCGCGGTGAGCGAGTACGGCCCGGACTCGGCGGCGATGATGCTGGCCGCGGCCGCGCCGATCGTGGAGGCGGGCCGCCAGCTCGGCGCGGTGTACGGCGCCGTGCTCCTCAACGGCCGCAGCGAGCTGGTGGACCGGATCAAGCACGGCGTGTTCGAGGATGCCCAGTACCAGGGCCGGCCGATCGGGGCCGCCACGCTGTTCCTGCACGACCTGCGGATCGCGACCAACGTCCTCAACGCGGAAGGCGTCCGCATCCTCGGCACACGGGCGGAGCCCGACGTGTACCGGCAGGTCGTGGTGGAGGGCCGCCGCTGGGTCGCCGGAACCCTCGCGGGCACCGAGCGCTACATCGCCGCCTATCGTCCCCTCCAGAGCATCACGGGCGACAACGTCGGCATGCTCGGCGTGGGTCTCCTGGAGGCGCCGTACTTCGACCTCAAGCGCCGGTCGACGCTGCTGTTCCTCGGCATCACCCTGACCGGCGCCGTGCTCACGATCGGCCTGTCATACGGCCTGGAGCGGTGGCTGTCGGTGCCGCTGCGCGATCTGGTGGCGGCCTCGCGCCGTCTGGCGCACGGCGACCTGAGCGTGCGGGTACCGACGCCGGCGGTGACGGAGATCGCGGAGCTGGCCGAGAGCTTCAACGCCATGGCCGACGCGCTGCGGGCCCGCGACGAGAAGCTCCGCGATTTCACCCGCCGCAAGATCATGGAATCGGAACGCCTGGCGGTGATCGGGCAGCTCGCGGCCGGCGTGGCCCACGAGCTGAACAACCCGCTGCAGGGCATCGTCGCGTACTCGCACCTGCTGCGCGAGAAGAAGGGCGGGGGCGAAGGCGGGAACGGCACCGACGCCTGGGTGGAGAAGATCGCCACGCAGGCGGACCGCTGCACCACGATCGTCCGGGGCCTGCTCGATTTCGCGCGTCCCCGCACGCCGGTGATGAAGCCGACCGCGATCAACACGCTGGTCAACGGCTGCATCGCCCTGGTGGAGGACCAGGCGCTGTTCCACAACATCGAGGTCGTCCGGCACCTCGGGGCCGACGTGCCGGAGGTCGTGGTGGACCCGTCGCTGATGCAGCAGGTGTTCATGAACCTGATCATCAACGCGGCGGAGGCGATGCCGGACGGCGGGCGGCTCACGGTGAGCACGCGCTGCGACGCCGCGGAGGGGATGGTCGAGGTGGAGTTCGCGGACACCGGCCATGGCATCGCGGAGGCCGACCTCGAGCGCATCTTCGATCCGTTCTTCACGACGAAGGCGGTCGGGCACGGCACGGGCCTCGGCCTCGCCATCAGCTTCGGCATCGTGAAGGAGCACCACGGCACCATCTCGGTCGAGAGCGAGCTGGGGAAGGGGACGACGTTCGCCGTCCGCCTCCCGCTGCGCAACCGGTCGGAGGGATAGGGACGGTGGAGGGGAAAGCGCGGATTCTGGTCATCGACGACGAGGAGATCGTGCTCGACTCCTGCACCGAGATCCTGCGGGGCGAGGGGTACCAGCTCGCGACCGCCTCGGACGGGATGCGCGGGCTGGCGCTCGTGAAGGAGTTCCGGCCCGACGTCGTGGTGGTGGACCTGAAGATGCCGGGGCTCTCGGGGTTCGACGTCCTGGCCCGGCTTCGCGAGGCGGACCCCACGGTCGTGACCGTGGTCATCACGGGGTACGCCACGGTGAGCTCCGCGGTGGAGGCGATGAAGAGCGGGGCGTACGACTTCCTTCCCAAGCCGTTCACGCCGGAGGAATTCCGCCTGATCATCCGGCGCGCGGTGGAAAAGCGGTCCCTGACCTTCGAGGCCATGGCGCTGCGCCGCGAGCGCGACCTGCTGCGGGAGCACTTCGCGGCGATCGTTTCGCACGAGCTCAAGGCGCCGCTGGCGGCGATCCAGCAGAACATCTTCGTGCTCGAGCGCCAGCTCGCCGCGACCGCGACCCCGGACCAGCGCGAGCGTCTGGCGCGGGTGAAGGCGCGGATGGCCGACCTGATCCAGATGGTGGACACCTGGCGGCGCGGTGTCTCGATCGACATCGAGGCCATCAAGTCGCGCCAGGTGCCCGTGTCGGTGCGGATCCCGATCGACAAGGCGGTGGAGAGCGCCCTGGTCTATGCCACGCGCAAGGCCGTGACCATCGACGTGGCGGTGCCCGAGCCGGCGCCCCGGGTGATGGGCGACCAGGGGACGCTGACCGAGGCGCTGGTCAATCTCCTCAGCAACGCGGTGAAGTTCTCCCGCGACGGCGGCCGGATCGAAGTGACCGCCGAGGTGCGGGACGACGAGGTGCGGATCGCGGTCACCGATCACGGCGTGGGCATCGCCCCCGACGAGCTGCCCCACCTGTTCGAGGCGTTCTACACCCAGCCGGGCGTCGGCGGCGAGCGTGGCTCCGGGCTCGGCCTGGCCGTGAGCCGGCGGATCGTCGAGGCGCACGGGGGGGCGATCACGGTACAGAGCACGCCGGGCCAGGGGAGCACGTTCGTGATCACGCTGCCCATGCTCGGCGACGACGGACCCGGCGGGGCGCGCCGGGAGGCGGAACCTCTGGCGGCATCAGCAAAGGACGGTCCCAGATGAGTGAGCGCAAGCGCTTGATGATCATCGACGACGACCCCGATTTCGTCGCGGGGATCCGCGCCATCCTGGACGGCGCCGGCTACGAGACCGAGGTCGCCTACAACCCGAAGGACGGGTTCGCGGCCCTGAAGGCGCGGCCCCACGACCTGCTGCTCCTCGACATCATGATGGGGCGGGGGGCCGAAGGCGTCATGATGGCGCGCAAGCTCCGCAAGGACCCGGCGCTCAAGGATCTCCCGATCCTGATCATCACGGGGATCCGCGAGCAGATCGCGTTCATGTTCCCGGGCCAGGCGGTGCACCCGAACTTCGTGCCGCTCAACGAGCTGATCGAGAAGCCGGTCGAGCCCGATCTGCTGCTGGAACGGGTGAAGGCGCTGCTCCAGGCGGCCGAGACGCGCGGCCAGCCGGTGTCCTGAGGACTGAGGAGGGGGAGGGCGTATGTGGACGAAGCCCTCGTTCGCGGACGAGATCACGAACGAGATGTACGCGACGGGCACGCGGGGCCTGAACTGCTGCATCCAGTGCGCGACCTGCTCGTCGGCCTGCCCGGCGGTCGAATTCATGGATCACACGCCCCGCCGGCTCATCGGCATGATCAACGCCGGCCTGCGGGACGACGTGCTGGCGAGCAACACCTTCTGGGTGTGCGCCTCGTGTTATGCCTGCTCCGGGGTCTGCCCCAAGGGGATCAAGCCCTCGGAGCTGATGTACGTGCTGAAGCGGTACTCGATCTGGAAGAACAAGTATCGCGACGATCTCGTGGGGCCGGAGTTCTCGCGGCGCTTCGTGCGGACCATCATGCGCACGGGAAAGTCCTACGAGCCCGGCTACGCCCCGGCGTTCATCTTCGAGGGCGGCGTCCAGGGGATGCTGCGCGAGATGCAGTTCGGCATGAAGCTCCTGGCCAAGGGCCGCATGCCGCTCATGCCGTCCCGCGTGAAGCGGGTGGACAACTTCCGGGCCATGCTGAGCCGGATCGTGCCACTGGAAGGTATCGAATGAGACGGTACGCGTACTTCCCCGGGTGCTCGGCGGAGACCGTGTCCGCGAGCTACCACCTCTCGACCGTCGAGACGGGGGCGAAGCTCGGCGTGCAGTTCGAGGAGATCGAGGACTGGAACTGCTGCGGGGCGACGCCCTACACCAACATCGACGAGCTGCTGGCGCACGCCCTGTGCGCCCGCAACCTCGCCATCGCCGAGCGGACCGGCCTCGACGTGGTGGCGCCGTGCAACGCGTGCTTCAAGAACCTCTACCACGCGAACGAGGATCTCAAGAAGGACCCGGACCTCGCGGAGCACATGAACTTCGCGCTCGAGGCCGACGGCCTGAAGTACGGCGGGACCATCGGCGTCCACCATCTCATCCACGTGTTCGTGCGGGACGTGGGTCTCGACGCCATCAAGCAGAAGGTGACGCACCCTCTCAAGGGCGTGAAGGTGGCGGCATACTACGGCTGCCAGCTGGTGCGGCCCGACCGGAACGACGGCTACGACCCGGCGGGTCCGCGGTACTTCGAGGATCTGATCGCGGCGCTCGGGGCGAAGCCGGTGGAGTTCGCGCACCGGCTGCGGTGCTGCGGCGCCTCCCTGATGATCGGGTTCCGGCGCGCCGCCCTCGCGATGGTGCACGAGCTGCTGCGCGGCGCCGCGCAGGCCCAGGCGGACGTGATCGCCACTGCCTGCCCGCTGTGCCAGCTGAATCTGGAGTGCTACCAGAAGGACGTGAACCGCGAGTTCCGGACCGCCTACGAGATCCCGGTCCTCTACTTCACGCAGCTGATGGGATTGGCGATGGGGATCAGCGCGAAGAAGCTGGGCATCGGCACCGAGCTGATCTCCCCGAAGGCGGTGCTCGAGTGTGTTGCGCGCAAGCCGGCCGCAGCCGCGCCGGCCCACAAAGTGAAGGTGGGACAGCCATGACGCAGCCGACGACGCCGGCCGCCCCGACGGGGCGCCGGATCAGCATCGATCCGATCACCCGCCTCGAGGGCCACGGCAAGATCGAGATCTTCCTCGACGCGAAGGGCGACGTCAGCCGCGCCTTCATGCAGGTCCCGGAGCTGCGCGGTTTCGAGAAGTTCGCGCAGGGGCGCCTGGCGGAGGACATGCCGCAGATCACCTCGCGCATCTGCGGCGTGTGCCCGACCGCACACCACATGGCGGCCACGAAGGCCCTCGACGACCTGTACAAGGTCGAGCCGCCGCCCGCCGGCAAGGCGATCCGCGAGCTGGTCTACAACGCCTTCATGGCGGAGGACCACGCGCTGCACTTCTACTTCCTCGGCGGGCCGGACTTCGTCGTCGGCCCCACCGCGCCGGCGGCCGAGCGCAACATCCTGGGCGTCATCGCGAAGGTGGGCGTCGAGACGGGCAAGACCGTGATCGCGATGCGACGGCGGCTGCGCGAGCTGATCGCGATCGTTGGCGGCAAGGTCATCCACCCGGTCCTGGGTCTCCCCGGCGGCGTGGCAAAGCCGGTCAAGCCCGAGGAGCAGAAGCAGTTCCAGGCGCTCGCCGCCGATGCCGTCGGGTTCGCGCAGTTCACGCTCAAGGTGTTCGAGGACGTCGTTCTCAAGAACGCCGAGTACGTCAAGCTCATCACCTCCGACACCTTCACCCACCGCACCCACTACCTGGGGATGGTGGACGACAAGGACCGCCCGAACTTCTACGACGGGAAGCTCCGGGTGGTCTCGCCCGAAGGCAAAGAGGTCGCGAAGTTCGCCGCGCAGCAGTACCTCGACTACGTCGCCGAGCACGTCGAGCCGTGGAGCTACATGAAGTTCTGCTACCTCAAGCCGGTGGGGTGGAAGGGCTTCGTGGACGGCGCCGAGAGCGGGATCTACGCGGTGGCGCCGCTGGCGCGGCTCAACGTCGCGTCGGGCATGGCGACGCCGCTGGCGCAGCAGGCCTACGAGAAGATGTACCAGGTGCTGGGCGGCAAGCCGGTGCACCACACGCTCGGCAACCATTGGGCGCGCGTCATCGAGCTGCTGTACGCCACGGAGCGCCTGCAGGAGATCGCGGCCGACCCGGTGCTGGTGGACCCCAACGTCCGCACGCTGCCCACGGCCACGCCGCAGGAGGGCATCGGCGTCGTGGAGGCGCCGCGCGGAACGCTGATCCACCACTACACGACCGACGAGCGGGGCGTGATCAGGACGGCGAACCTCATCGTCGCGACGCAGGGCAACGCCGCGCGCATGGCGATGGGCGTCGAGAAAGCGGCCAAGGGTCTGATCTCCGGCAAGCAGGTCTCCGACGGCCTGCTGAACATGGTCGAGATGGCGTTCCGCGCCTACGACCCCTGCCTGGGGTGCGCGACGCACAGCCTCCTCGGCGAGATGCCGCTGGAGGTCGTGATTCGTGACGCGGACGCGCGGGTGATCCGCGTCGTGCGCCGGCCCTAGCGGGAAGGCGCCGGAAGGGTCGGCGAAGTGACGGGACCGCCCGAGCGGATCGTGGTCGTCGGGCTGGGGAATCCGCTCCTCACCGACGACGCCGTGGGTCTGAGGGCCGCCGCGCTGCTGGCCGCGCGGCTGGCCGGGGCGCCGGTGGACGTGCTCCAGAGCTCCTGGGGCGGGCTCCGCTTCATCGATCTCCTCGCCGGCTACGAGCGCGCCATCATCGTGGATGCGATCGAGTGGCGCCGGGGTCCGCCCGGCACCGTCTACCGGCTCACTCCCGACGCGGCCATCCCGACCCTGCGGGCCGTTTCCTACCACGACGTGAGCCTGGGCACCGCCCTGGCGCTCGGTCGCTCCCTCGACATCCCGCTCCCCGCCGAGACCGTGTTCTTCGCGGTCGAGGCGCAGGACACGCGCACGTTCGGGGAGTCCCTGACGCCCGCCGTCGAGGCGGCGCTCCCGGACGTGGTGCGGCGCGTGGAGGCACAGCTTATGCAATGGAACGTCCAGTGGGGGGCCCCATGCACGAAGCCAGCATCGCACTCAACCTGATCGAAGCGGTCGAACAGCGACTGGAGTCGCAGCCCGAGGCGCGGGTCGCGGCGATCCACGTGCGGGTCGGCGAGCTGGCGGGGGTTTCCACCGAGGCGCTGGACTTCGCGTTCCAGTGCCTCTCGGTGAGCACGCCGCTGGCGGGCGCGCGGCTGGTCTTCGACGTGGTTCCGCTGACGATGGCGTGCGCCGCCTGCGGCCGGACGAGCCGGGTCGAGGATCTGGTGTTCCGCTGCCCGGCGTGCGGCTCGGAGAACACGCGCGTCTCGACGGGGCGTGAGCTTGAGGTGCGCACGCTGGAGCTGGCCGAGGAACCCGAGGTGGCCCATGCATCAGATTGACGTCAAGGCGGGCCTGCTCGAGCCCAACGACGCGATCGCGCGGGAGAACCGGGCGTTCCTCGCGGCGCACGGGATCTACGCGGTGGACATCATGAGCGCTCCCGGCTCGGGCAAGACGTCGCTCCTCGAGTGGATGCTGCCCGTCTTCGCGGACCGGTACCGGGTCGTGGTGGTCGAGGGCGACATCGTCGGGAACGCCGACAAGGAGCGCCTCGACGGGTTCGGCGTGCCGGTCCACCAGATCAACACGGGCGCCGCATGCCACCTCGACGCGCACATGGTGCATCCGACGCTGCATCGCGTGGCGGAGGAGGGGGCCGAGGTCCTGCTGATCGAGAACGTCGGCAACCTGGTGTGTCCCGCCGAGTTCGATCTTGGCGAGGACGACGTGGTCATGCTGCTGTCCGTCACCGAGGGTCACGACAAGCCGAAGAAGTATCCGCTGATGTTCCGGCGCGCGGGCCTGGTGGCGATCAACAAGGTGGATCTGCTGGACCGCACCAACTTCGACCTTCCCGGCGCGATCGCGGCCGTGCGCGACGTCCATCCCGGGGTGGCGGTGCTGACGACCTCGTGCCGCACCGGCGAGGGCATCGACGACGTGATCGCGTGGCTGGAGTGGCGCATCGCCGGGAAGCGCGCGGCGCTGCAGCACGCCGACGCAGGCGCGGCTCCGTGAGCCTTGCGGTGGCGCAGGCGACCGGGCGGCGCGTCGCGGCGCGCATCGCCGTACGGGGGGCGGTACAGGGGACGGGGTTCCGTCCCTTTGTGTTCCGCCTCGCGGACGGGCTGCGCCTCGCGGGATCGGTGCGGAACACGCCGTTCGGCGTGCTGATCGTGGCCGAGGGAGCGCCGGACGCGGTGGCGGCCTTCGTCCGGCGGCTGCCGCTTGAGGCCCCGCCGGCCGCGGTGCTGCGCGGCGTTGAGGTCGAGGAGATCGCGCCGGACGCCGCGGAGCGTTTCGAGATCGAGGCGAGCGACCTGGCGGGGGAGCTGGTGGTCGCGATGCTCCCGGACCTCGCGACCTGCCCCGACTGCCGGCGGGAGCTGTTCGATCCCGAGGACCGCCGGTTCAACTACCCGTTCCTCAACTGCACCGCCTGCGGGCCGCGGCTCTCGATCATCGAGGGCCTGCCGTACGACCGGCCGCTGACCGCGATGCGGCAGTTCCGGATGTGTCCCGACTGCGCCGCCGAGTACGCAAACCCGCGCGACCGCCGGTTCCACGCGCAACCCGTGGCCTGCCCGCGGTGCGGGCCGCGACTCTGGTTCGAGGGGCACGACCGCACGGCGGGGCCGTTCGCGACCTACCCGCTGGAGGCGGCGGTCGCGGTGGTGCGCTCCGGGCGCATCCTCGCCCTCAAGGGGATCGGCGGCTACCAGCTCATCGTGGACGCGCGGGACGACGCGGCCGTGGCGCGCCTGCGGGCCCGCAAGGGCCGGGAGGCGAAGCCGCTCGCCGTGATGTTCCCGAGCCTCGAGGCGCTGGGCCGGGTCGCGCGGGTCGGCGAGGAAGAGGCGCGCCTCCTGGCCTCGGCCTCGGCGCCCATCCTCCTCCTGCCGCTGGTGGACCGCAGCGCAATCTCGGCGGAGACGGCGCCGGGGCTCCATTCGGTTGGAGCGATGCTGCCGTACTCGCCGCTCCACCACCTGCTCCTGGCCCGGCTGAACTTCCCGGTCGTGTGCACCAGCGGGAACTTCTCCGAGGAGCCGATGGCGATCACCGCCGAGGACGCGCGGCAGCGCCTCGGCCCGATCGCCGACGCCTTCCTGCACCACGACCGCCCGATCGTGCGGCACGTGGACGACTCGGTCGCGCGGGTGGTGGACGGCGAGCTGCTGGTGCTGCGCCGCGCCCGTGGGTTCGCGCCGCTGCCGGTGGAACTCAAGGCGCACCTGCCGACGGTGCGCGCCCTCGGGGGCCACCTCAAGAACACGGTCGCGTGGAGCCACGGCAATCAGATCATCGCGAGCCAGCATATCGGCGACCTCGACCACCCGCTCTCGCTCGAGGCGCTGCAGCGCACGGTCGCCGACTACGAGCGGCTCTACGGCCTGCGCCCCGTGGCCGCGGCGTGCGACCTCCATCCCGATTACGCCAGCACCCGGCTGGCCGAGGCCAGCGCTCTGGAGGTGATCCGCGTCCAGCACCACCACGCGCACGTGGCGGCGGTGATGGCCGAGCACGATCTCGAGGGCGAGGTGCTGGGCGTGGCGTGGGACGGCACGGGGCTCGGGACGGACGGCACGATCTGGGGCGGCGAGTTCCTGCGGTCCTCGGTCGTGGGGTTTCGCCGGGCCGCCCGGCTGCTCCCGTTCTGGCTGCCCGGCGGCGAGGCGGCCGCGCGCCAGCCGTGGCGATCGGCGCTCGGCGTGCTGCACGAGATCCACGGGGAAGGACTGTGGGACCTCGACCTTCCCCCGGTGGAGCACGCCCGGCCGCGGCGGCCCGTCCTCGAGGCGCTGCTCCGGCCGGGCGGCTACGCGGCGCGCACGTCCAGCGCGGGCCGGCTGTACGACGCCGTCGCCGCGCTGCTCGGGCTCCGGCAGGAGTCGAGCTACGAGGCACAGACGGCGATGCAGCTCGAGCAGATGGCGGAGCCGGGCGCATCGAGCGGCTACCCCTTCCGCCTGCTCGAGCGCACGAGTGCCGACGCCCCGGTCGAGGTCGACTGGCGTCCCGCCGTGGCGGGCGTTCTCTCGGACCTCCGGCGCGGCGCCACGCCGTCCGCCGTTGCCGGCCGATTCCACCGCACGCTGGCCAAGATGATCGGCGCCGTCGCCGAGTGGGCGGGCCTGGAGCGCGTCGTGTTGTCGGGCGGGTGCTTCCAGAACGCCGCACTCGCGACACTCGCGGCGCGGGAGCTCAGGGGCCTCGGTTTCCAGGTGTTCGCGGCGCGCCGCATCCCACCGAACGACGGCGGCCTCGCCGTGGGCCAGGCCCTCGTGGCCGCGCACACCTTGCTGGAGCGGGGGCGCTAGCCATGTGCCTCGGCGTGCCCGGCGAGATCCTCGCCTGCCATCCCGGCCCGGGGGGCCTGCGCTACGGGACCGTCCGGTTCGGCGCGGCGGATCGGGAGGTGTGCCTGGCATACGTCCCGGAGGCGAAGGTCGGCGACTTCGTGATCGTGCACGTCGGCCTGGCGCTCACGGTGCTGAGCCGCGAAGACGCCGAGGAGACGTTCAGCTATCTGGAGGAGATGGAGCAGCTCTCGGAGCTCGGCCGCGAGGCAGACGCGCTGGAGCGCGAGGAAGTGCCGTGAAGTACCTGGATGAATACCGCGACGGGGCGACGGCGCAGCGCTACGCGGAGACGCTGCGCGCCGTCGTCACGCGCCCCTGGACCCTGATGGAGGTCTGCGGCGGCCAGACTCACTCCATCGTGCGGTACGGCATCGACGAGATGCTGCCGCCCGGCGTGACGCTGATCCACGGGCCGGGGTGCCCGGTGTGCGTGACGCCGGTCGGCATCCTGGACCGGGCGTTCCGCATCGCGCGGCAGCCCGGGGTCATCTTCACCTCGTTCGGCGACATGCTCCGCGTGCCGGGCACCCGCGACGACCTGCTGCACGTGCGCGCGGAAGGCGGCGACGTGCGCGTCGTGTACTCGCCGCTCGATGCGGTCGCGATCGCGGAGCGGGAGCCGGAGCGGCAGGTCGTGTTCCTGGCGGTCGGCTTCGAGACGACGGCACCGGCCAACGCGATGGCCGTGCGGCTCGCGGCGAAGAAGCGGCTCACCAACTTCACCGTCCTGCTGGCGCAGGTGCGCGTGCCGCCTGCGCTCGAGGCGATCCTCGCGGCGAGCGGCTGCCGGGTGCAGGCCTTTCTCGCGGCGGGCCACGTCTGCACGGTGATGGGAACCGCGGAATACGGCCCGCTGTGCGCCGCGTACCACGTGCCGGTCGTCGTGACCGGATTCGAGCCACTGGATCTGCTGCAGGGGATCACGATGGCGGTGCGGCAGCTGGAGGAGGGGCGCAGCGAGGTGGAGATCCAGTACCGCCGGTCCGTGCGGCCGGAGGGGAACGCGCACGCTCGCGCGGCGATCGAGGAGGTATTCGAGATCACCGACCGCGATTGGCGCGGCCTCGGCCGGATCCCCCGCAGCGGGTTCGCGCTGCGCGCGACGTACGCCGCGTTCGACGCCGAGCGGCGCTTCCCGGACTCGGAGCCGCTCGCGCCGGAGGACCCGGCCTGCCTGGCCGGGCTGGTGCTCCAGGGCCGCCTCCGGCCGCAGGAGTGTCCCGCCTTCGGCACGCGCTGTACACCCGACCACCCGCTCGGCGCGCCGATGGTCTCCTCGGAGGGGGCGTGCGCCGCGTACCATCTGTACCGCCGCCGCACCGCGGCGCGACCCGCGCCCGCGGGAGCCGCCTGATGGGCGAGATTACCTGCCCGGTGCCGCTCGGCGACGGCGGTCGGATCCTGCTCGCTCACGGCGGCGGGGGCCGGCTGACGCGGGATCTGGTCGAGCGGATCTTCCTCCCGGCCTTCCGCAACGACACGCTGGCCGCGCTGCACGACAGCGCCGTGCTGGAGCGTCCGCCGGGGCGGCTCGCGTTCACGACGGACAGCTTCGTCGTGCATCCGCTCTTCTTCCCCGGCGGCGACGTAGGGAAGCTCGCGGTGACCGGGACGGTCAACGACCTCGCGATGAGCGGCGCGCGGCCCCTCTACCTCAGCCTCGGGTTCATACTCGAGGAGGGGCTGGCGGTGGACGACTTGGTGCGCGTCGTGGCGTCGGTGCGCGCGGCGGCCGAAGCGGCGGCGGTCAGCGTCGTGGCTGGCGACACCAAGGTGGTGGAGCGGGGCAAGGGCGACGGCGTCTTCATCACGAGCGCCGGCGTGGGGATCGTCGAGGCGCGGCGGCCCGTGGCGCCGACCGAGGTGCGAGCGGGCGATGCGGTTCTGGTGAGCGGTCCGGTGGGCCAGCACGGCGTCGCCGTGCTGGCGGTGCGCGACGGCCTGGCCTTCGCGTCCCCGATCCTGAGCGACTGCGCCAGCGTCGTGGGCCCGGCGCTGGCGCTGCTCGCGTCGGGGATCGACGTGCACTGCATGCGCGACCCGACGCGCGGCGGTGTGGCGACGGTCCTGAACGAGATCGCCGCCCAGGCCCGCTGCGAGATCGCCGTGCACGAGAGCGCCATCCCGGTCGGGGAGGACGTGGCTGGCGCCTGCGAGGTGCTGGGCCTCGACCCGCTGTACGTCGCGTGCGAAGGACGCTTCCTGGCGTTCGTCCCGGTCGGCGACGCCGACCGCGCGCTCGAAGTGCTCCGCGCGCGCCCGGAGACCGCACAGGCGTCCCGCATCGGGACCGTGCGGCAGGGCGGCACGCCGGGGCTGGTGGTCCTGAAGACGAAGGCGGGCGGCGAGCGGGTGCTGGATCTCTTGTCGGGCGAACAGCTGCCGAGAATCTGTTAGTAGGTCGTAGGTTGTGGGTTGTAGGGCATCGAAGCCCGTCCTGCGTGCTGTGACCACAACCTGCCACCTGTGACCTACCACCTGCCGGTCCCCCCTTTCGTTGCCGGCTCTGTCTCGTCATCATCCACGCTTCCATGTCCACCAGCTCCGTCGCCATTTCCTGCCGGCGCCTCGTCAAGCGCTACAAGGACGTGACCGCCGTCGCGGGCCTCGATCTCGAGGTCCGCGCCGGGGAGTGTTTCGGCCTGCTCGGGCCGAACGGCGCGGGGAAGACCACGACGGTCGAGATGCTCGAGGGACTGCTCCCGCGCGACGAGGGCGAGATCGAGATCCTCGGCATGCGCTGGGACGGACACGAGCACGAGTTGCGCGAGCGGCTCGGCGTTGCCCTCCAGGAGACCAAACTCGCCGACCGCCTCACGGTCGCCGAGGTGATCCGCCTGTTCCGCAGCTTCTACAGGCGCGGGCGCACGGTGGACGAGGTGCTGGACGTGGTGGAGCTGGGCGAGAAGCGCGACGCCTGGGTCGAGAAGCTCTCGGGCGGGCAGCGGCAGCGGCTCGCGATCGCCTGCGCGCTGGTGGGGGCGCCGGACGTGCTGTTCCTCGACGAACCGACGACGGGGCTCGATCCCCAGTCGCGGCGCCAGCTGTGGGAAATCGTGGCCTCGTTCAAGCGCGGGGGAGGGACCGTAGTCCTGACCACGCACTACATGGAAGAAGCGGAGCGGCTGTGCGACCGGGTCGCCGTGATGGATCACGGCCGGGTCATCGCCCTCGGGTCCCCGCGCGAGCTGATCGCGTCGCTCGGCGCCGATCACGTGGTCGAGTTCGCGCTGGCCGACGGGGCGCAGCCGCCGCCGGAAGCCGCCCTCGCAGCGCTGCTCGGGGTCAAGGCGGCACGCCGGGACGGCCCGCGCTTCAGCCTGACGGTCACCGAGGCGCACCGCGCCGTGCCCGCCCTCATGCTGGAGCTGGAGCGGCGCGGCGTCGAGATGACGGAGCTCGTCACGCACCACGCGACGCTGGAGGACCTGTTCCTCAGCCTGACGGGTCGGCATCTGAGAGACGAGTGATGGACGGCCACCACCCTTTCTGGCAGCTCACGCTCGCGCGGTTCCGGGAGCAGCTCCGGCAGCCGGAGGTGCTGTTCTGGGTCTTCGCCTTCCCGCTGCTGCTCGCCGTGGCGCTCGGCCTGGCGTTCCGGAACCGGCCGCCCGAGGTGATCCGGGTGGGCGTGGAGGCGGGTCCCGGGGCCGACTCGGTGGCGTCGCTGCTGGCGCACGCGCACGGCTTCCAGGCGACGGTCCTCTCGAGCGCCGAGGCCGCCGACCGGCTCCGCCGCGGCCGGGTCGCCATCGTCGTGGTGCCGGGTGAGACCGTGGTCTACCGTTACGACTCCACGCGGGCGGACAGCCGCATGGCACGGCTCGCGACCGACGACGCGCTGCAGCGTGGCTTCGGACGGCGGGACGTTCGGCCGGTGGCCGAGCAGAAGCTGATGGCGAAGGGCTCGCGGTACATCGACTTCCTCATCCCGGGGCTGCTTGGGCTCAACCTCATGGGCACCGGGATGTGGGGCCTGGGCTACGCGGTGGTGGACGCGCGGCGGAAGAAGCTGATGAAACGGCTCCTCGCCTCGCCGATGCGCAAGAGCCACTACCTCCTCTCGTTCATCGTGGCACGTCTGACGGTGCTGGGACCGGAGGTCGTGCTGCTCATCGGCTTCGGGATGCTGGCCTTCGGCGTCCCGATGCGCGGCTCCGTGCTGAGCTTCCTCCTGGTGGCGGTCATCGGCGCAATGTGCTTCGCCGGCATGGGCCTGCTGACGGCCAGCCGCGCACGCACCATCGAGACCGTGTCGGGGCTGATGAACCTCATCATGATGCCGATGTGGGTCCTGTCCGGCGTCTTCTTCTCCTCGGCGAACTTCCCGGCGGCGATGCAGCCGTTCATCAAGGTGCTGCCGCTCACGGCGCTGAACGATGCCCTGCGGGCGGTGATGCTCGACGGCGCCTCGCTGGCCGCGGTCGCCGGCCCAGCCGCAATCTGTGCCGTCTGGGGTGTCGTCTCGTTCGCCGTCGCGCTCAGGATCTTCCGCTGGCTGTAGCGTCGCGCGCGCGGTGCCGGGCGCGCATATTCCGCCGTGTACCGCTGACCGGGGACGTTCGTTGCGCACTCTGATGCTGATCGTGGCGGCCCTGCAGGTGGCCGGCGCGCCAGGTCGCCGGACCCCGACGCTCGTGGTCCACATCACCGTAGACCAGTTCCGAGCCGACTACCTCGACCGCTGGCGGCCGCAGCTCACGGGCGGACTCGCCTGGCTGCTGCGGCACGGCGCCGTCTTCACGCACGCCTACCAGGACCATGCGATGACGGAGACGGCGCCCGGCCATGCCACCATGCTCTCCGGCCGGAATCCGCACGCCACCGGGATCGTGCGCAACGACCAGGGCGTGTCCGACACCACGGCGGCGGGGCGGCTGGTCGGCGCGATGGGGCCGGGCGCGTCGCCGTGGCGCTTCCGCGGCACGGAGCTGTTCGACTGGATCGCAGCCCGCTATCCCGATGCGCGGGCCCTCTCGGTCAGCCGGAAGGATCGCGCCGCCATCCTGCCCGTCGGGAGGGCGCGCCAGCCGGTGTACTGGTACGCCTTCGGCCGGTTCACCACGAGCCGGTACTACGAAGACACGCTCCCGGACTGGGTCAAGGCGTTCAACCTGGCGATGGTCCCGGCGCGTGCGCCGGGGCGGCGGTGGAACCTGCTCCTCCGGCCGTCCGCGTACCCGGAGCCGGACAGCGAGCCGTACGAGAACAACGGCAGGGGCGTCACCTTCCCGCACGATCTGCCGGCGGACTCGTTCCCGGCGTCCATCATGGTGATGGCCACGCCGTTCATGGACTCGCTCACGCTCGCCTTCGCCCTCGACGGCGTGAACCAGCGCCAGCTCGGCAGGGGGCCGGCTCCCGATCTCCTCGCCATCAGCCTCTCGGCGACGGACGCCGTCGGCCACGCATTCGGACCCGACTCGCGGGAGATCCACGACCAGGTCCTGCGGCTCGACCGCTACCTGGGCCAGTTCCTCGATTCGCTGTTTCGCCTGCGGGATCCGCGCCGCATCGTCATCTCGCTCACCTCCGATCACGGCGTGACGTCGTACGTGCAATGGTCGCGGGCGCACGGCGATCCCGAGGCGCGGGACGTGCGCGCGGACACCCTCATCCGCGCCGTCGAGGCGGCGCTGGAGGCCCGGGCCGGGAGCGGCCGGTGGATCCGGTGGTTCGAGCTGGGCATGCTGGTGATGGACCGTCCGGGGCTCGAGGCGAAAGGGGTCGACGTGGACTCCGTGGTCGCGAACCTCGCGACCCGAGTGCGCGCCCTTCCGGGCGTGGCGCGGGTGGACACGCCGCGCGGCCTGGCGTCCGCGGACACCGCACGCGACGC
Source organism: Gemmatimonadales bacterium (assembly GCA_035542295.1). Classification (GTDB taxonomy): domain Bacteria; phylum Gemmatimonadota; class Gemmatimonadetes; order Gemmatimonadales; family JACORV01; genus Fen-1245. Next base: position 18,209 of record DATKLR010000035.1, read on the forward strand.
CGTCGCCCGCCGCTGGCTCAACGCGATCCCCCCCGACCTCGACGTCGAGCTGTGCGTCACGCTCAGGCCGCACGACGTGTGGGGGCCCGCAACCGAGGCGGAGCACGGCCAGCCGTCCGAGGACGACGCGCATGTGGCGTTGATCATCGCCGGAGCCGGTGTGCGGCCGGGGCGGTACGCGAAGCGGATGCAGGTGGCGGACCTGGCGCCGACGTTGGCGCGGCTGATCGGGGTGGAGCCCCTCGAGAAGCTGGACGGGAGAGTGCTCACGGAGGCGCTGGCGCGGTGAAGGCGGTCGTCATCTCGAAGCCGGGGGGGCCGGAAGTGCTCCTCCTCCAGGACGTCTCGGTCCCGGAGCCGGAGGCCGGAGAGATCCTCGTCCGGGTGCGGGCTGCGGGGGTCAATCGGGCGGACCTGCTGCAGCGCCTGGGCCAGTACCCGGCGCCGTTCGGCGCGCCGGCCAACATCCCCGGCCTCGAGTACGCCGGCGAGGTGGCGGCCCTCGGGATGGGCGCCAGAGCCTGGAAGGTGGGGGACCGGGTGATGGGCCTCGTCCCCGGCGGCGCCTACGCCGAGTTCGTCACCACGCACGAGGCGCTCGCGCTGCGCGTTCCGGCCGGGTGGTCGTTCGAGCAGGCGGCCGCCGTGCCGGAGGTCTTCATCACGGCGTATGACGCCCTCATGCGCCAGATGCTCCTCAGGGCGGGCGAGCGCATCCTGATCCACGCGGTCGGGAGCGGCGTCGGCACGGCGGCGCTCCAGCTCGCAGCCTCGATCCACGCCAGGACCTTCGGCACCTCGCGCTCGGCGGCGAAGCTCGAGCGGGCCCGCCAGCTGGGGCTGGAGGTGGCCATCGACACCTCGCGCGAGGACTTCGTCGAGGTCATTCGGCAGAAGACCGACGGCGCGGGCGTGGACGTCGTGCTCGACCTGGTCGGCGGGCCGGCGCTCGCGGGGAACATCCAGGTGCTGGCGCGCGCCGGCAGGATGATCGTCGTGGGGCTCACCGGAGGACGGAGTGCGCCGATCGACCTCGGCGCCGTGCTGAGCAAGCGGCTGACGATCGTCGGGACCGTCCTGCGCGCCCGGACCCTGGATGAGAAGATCGCTGTCACGGCCGCCTTCGCGCAGGACATCCTGCCGCTGCTCGAAGCGGGAATGGTGGAGCCGGTGCTGGACCGCGCCTACGCCCTGGCTGATGCGGCGGAGGCGCACCGGCGCCTCGAATCGAACGCGACATTCGGGAAGCTGGTGCTTACGGCGTGAGGCGGATGCGGTAGGTTACAGGTCTGAGGCGGCAGGAGGGGGACCATGCCCGGGCAGAAGCTGTCGGCGAAGAACGAGGAGCTGGTCGGCTACCTGGATTCGCTGCTCAAGGAGATGGACCACTTCGCCGCTCTCGTGGAGCAATTCGCGGGCGCGAAGTCGAACGCCGACCAGTACTCGAGCCAGCTGTCGCGGGAGCTGGCGCAGCTCCGGCAGAAGGCGATGATGCGGAACGTGGGCTTCGTCGCCGATTCCGCGGGGCAGTTGAGCGTGGCCGCCTCGCGGGGCGGCAGCCCGATGATGAAGTCCCGGGTGCTGCGCGACGGTGTGGTGTCGCTGCGGGCGCTGATCGAGCGGACGATCAAGGGCGTCCTCCAGGCCGACGAAGGGGAGAAGCGGGAGAAGGAATTCCAGGCGCAGAAGGCGGCGAAGGCGCAGGCGGAAGCCGTCAAGAAGCGGGTGCTGGAAGAGGAGGCGAAGGAGGCCGCGAAGCAGGCCGCGGCGGCGGCGCCCCCGAGCGGCCCCGCGCCGGCCGGCGTGCAGCCGAAGGTCGCTCCGGCACCGGCCTCGAAGACCGTGCCCGCGGCTCCGCCGAAGGCCGTGCCCGCGGCGGCTCCGGCTCCCGCGCCGCGGCCCGCCGCCGCGCCGGCTCCCAGGGCCGCCTCCACGGCGGCACCGGCGGCGCCCAGGCCGGCCGGTCCGGGAACCGTCAAACCGTAGGACGGAGAGCTAGGGACCAGGGATGGCCACACTCGACAAGTTCATCCAGGTGATGTTCCAGCAGGGCGCGTCGGGGATGCGCCTGGCCAGCGGCGCTGCGGTGATGCTGGAGGTGGAGGGAGCGGATCGCCCGGTCACCAAGGATGCCCTGACCAAGCCGAAGATCATGGCGCTGCTCCGCGAGATCGCGCCCGACGGGATGAAGGACCATCTCGACGCCGAGTCGCGGATGGCCTTCGGCTACGCCGTTGACGGGAAGCGGGTGGACGTCGAGATCCTCCACGCGGGCGACGACGTGACGGTCACGATCGGTCCCGCCAAGCCGCGCCGCTCGAGCGCCGCCATCTCGATGCCGATGGAGGCGCGCGCCCCGTCGGCGGAGCCCGCGGCACCGGCGCCGCGGCGCGCGCCTCCGACCCCGGCCGCCTCGGAGGCCGCCTCGGCTGCCGAGGAGCGCATTCAGGAGTATCTCCGCACGCTGGTCTCGTCGGGCTCGTCCGACCTGCACCTCCGCGTCGGCGAGCCCGCCATCATCCGGAAGCAGGGCGAGATGCAGCGCCTCGAGGGGAAGCCGCAGCTCTCCATTGAGGAGATGGAGGCGCTGCTCTTCTCCATCATGCCGGACCGCAACAAGAAGGAGTTCGCGGACACCAACGACACCGACTTCGCCTACGAGATCCTCGACCTGGCGCGGTTCCGCTGCAACGTCCTGCGGGACCGCAAGGGGCCGGCCGCGGTCTTCCGCGTCATCCCCACCAAGGTCCAGACCGCCGAGGAGCTGGGCATCTCCGAGGAGGTGCAGAAGCTCTGCTTCCTCACCAAAGGCCTGGTGCTGGTGACCGGGCCGACGGGATCGGGCAAGTCCACGACCCTGGCCGCGATGATTGATCTCATAAACCGCAAGAGAACCGACCACATCATCACGATCGAGGACCCGATCGAGTTCGTGCACCCGAACAAGAGCTGCGTCATCACCCAGCGGCAGGTGGCGCTGCACACCGAGTCGTTCAAGCGCGCCCTGCGGGCCGCGCTCCGCGAGGACCCGGACATCGTGCTCGTGGGCGAGATGCGCGACCTCGAGACCGTGGCCATCGCGATCGAGACGGCGGAGACCGGCCACCTGGTGTTCGGCACCCTGCATACCACCACCGCGGCGTCGACTGTGGACCGGATCATCGACCAGTTCCCGGCGGACCGGCAGAGCCAGATCCGCGTGATGCTCTCCGAGTCCCTGAAGGGCGTGGTCGCCCAGATCCTCTGCAAGAAGGTCGGCGGCGGCCGCGTCGCCGTGCGCGAGATCCTGCTGGCGATCCCGGCCATCGCAAACCTCATCCGCGAGGGGAAGACCTTCCAGATCCCCTCGATGATCCAGACCAACAAGAAGATGGGGATGATCACCCTCAACGACGCGCTCATGGAGGTCGTCGAGAAGAAGCTCGTGGAGCCGGCCGAAGCCTACATGAAGTGCGCGGACAAGTCGGGCCTGGAGGCCATGCTGAAGGCCAAGGGGCACGATATGAGCTTCCTCAAGAACCTGCAGGCGTGATGAGTGATGGGGCATGAGTGAGACGTGAGGGGTGATGAGGCGGCGTGAGGCGTGATGGGTGAGACGTAATGAGGGGGATCCCCGTTCGGCGGATCCCCCTCGCTCATTGCCCATCACCCATTACTCGCACTCACCACTCCTCACGTCTCACCCATCACTCATCACTCTTCTTGTTCCCATTCACCGCCATCGCCGCCAGCTGCTCGTAGAGCAGCCACCGCGCGTCGGCGTCGCGCTGGGCCAGGGCGCCGAGGGCCTTGAAGGCCTCCGGGTCGCTCGCCTTCAGACGGGTGAAACGGGTCTCGCCCTTCTCGTACTCGCTGATCGGGATCGACGGCTTCTTGGAATCGAGCTGCAGCGGGTTCTTCCCCTCTGCGGCCCGAGCGGGGTTGAAGCGGAACAGCGGCCAGTGGCCTGACTTGACGGCGTTCTTCTGCTGCTCGAGGCCGTCGATCATGTCGTAGCCCTGCTCGATGCAGTGGCTGTACGCCACGATGATCGAGGGGCCGTCGTAGGCGTCGGCCTCGAGGAACGCCCTCACCAGCTGGGCGTCGTCCGCGCCGAAGGCGACCCGCGCCACGTACACGCTCCCGATCGCCATCGCCATCAGGGTGAGGTCCTTCTTCGCGACCGGCTTGCCGCCCGCGGCGAACTTCGCCACCGCGCCGCGCGGGGTCGCCTTGGAGGCCTGGCCGCCCGTATTCGAGTAGACCTCCGAGTCGAGCACCAGCACGTTCACGTTGCGGCCAGCGTTGAGGACGTGGTCGAGCCCACCGTAGCCGATGTCATAGGCCCATCCGTCACCGCCGACGATCCACACGCTCTTCCGGACCAGGGAGTCGGCGAGCGTCTCCAGGCGCCGCGCCTCCGGATCCGGCAGGCGCGCCAGCTGCTCCTTGAGGCGATCCACGCGCACCCGCTGGGCCGCGATGCCGGCTTCCGTGGACTGGTCGGCCGCGACCAGCTCCTCGGCGAGGCCCTGCTCGAGGCGTGGGGCGAGCCGGGTCACCAGTTCGCGGGCGAACTCCGCCTGCTTGTCGATGGAGAGCCGCATCCCCATGCCGAACTCGGCGTTGTCCTCAAACAGCGAGTTCGACCAGGCGGGGCCGCGGCCCTCGCCGTTCACCGACCAGGGCGTGGTCGGGAGGTTGCCGCCGTAGATGGAGGAGCACCCGGTGGCGTTCGCCACGATGGCGCGGTCGCCGAACAGCTGGCTCATCAGCTTCAGGTACGGCGTCTCGCCGCACCCGGAGCAGGCGCCGGAGAACTCGAACAGCGGCCGGAACAGCTGCACGTCCTTGACCTGGTCGGGGCGGAGCACCGTCCGGTCGGTCTCCGGCAGCGACAGGAAGAAGCTCCAGTTGGCGCGCTCCGGCTCCCGGAGCGGGAGCTGCGGCTGCATGTTGAGCGCCCTGTGTGCCGGATCGGTCTTGCTCTTCACCGGGCAGACCATCACGCACAGCTCGCACCCGGTGCAGTCCTCGGGCGCCACCTGCAGCACGTACTTGCGGTCCTTGAATTCGCGCCACCGGGCCGCCATCGACTTGAAGGTGGGCGGCGCGCCCGCCAGGAGAGCGGGCTCCACGACCTTGGCCCGGATGGCGGCGTGCGGGCAGACCAGCACGCACTTGCCGCACTGGATGCACAGCGCCTCGTCGAGCACGGGGATCTCGAGGGCGATGTTGCGCCGCTCCCACTGCGCGGTCGCGCTCGGGAACGTCCCGTCGTCCGGCATCGCGCTCACCGGCAGCTGATTCCCGCGGCCCGCGATGATCTCCGCCGTCACCTTCTGCACGAACGGCGGCGCCTCGGCGGGGACCGGCGGCCGGATGTCGAAGGCGCTGCTCACCTTCTTCGGCACCTTCACCTCGTGCAACTGGGCGAGCGCCGAGTCCACCGCGGCGAAGTTCTTCTGGACCACCGACTCGCCCTTGCGGCCGTAGGTGTGCTGGATCGCGTCCTTGATGGCGGCGATCGCCTGGTCGGCGGGGATGACGCGACTGATCGCGAAGAAGCAGGTCTGCATCACCGTGCTGATCCGCGTGCCGAGTCCCGCGTCGGCCGCGACCTTGAAGCCGTCGATCACGTACAGCTTGAGGTCCTTCTCCAGGATCTCGCGCTGCGCCGTGGCCGGCAGGCGGTTCCACACCTCGTCGGGCCCGAACGGGCTGTTCAGGAGCACCGTCGCGCCCCTGTCGGCGGGCGCGAGCAGGTCGAACCGCTCGAGGAAGGTGAAGTTGTGGACGGCGACGAAGCTCGCCCGGTCGATCAGGTAGGTCGAGGTGATCGGGCGCTTGCCGAACCGCAGGTGCGACGTCGTCATGGTTCCGGACTTCTTCGAGTCGTAGACGAAGTAGCCCTGCGCGTAGTTGTCCGTGCCCTCCCCGATGATCTTGATCGAGTTCTTGTTCGCGCTGACCGTGCCGTCGGCCCCGAGCCCGTAGAACATCGCCCGCACCGTGTCGGGATGCTCCGTGGAGAACGCCGGGTCCCAGGGGAGGCTCGTTCCGGTGACGTCGTCATCGATGCCGATCGTGAAATGGTTCTTCGGCTGCGCGGAGGCGGCCTCGTCCAGCACGGCCTTGACCATCGCCGGCGTGAACTCCTTGGATGAGAGCCCGTAGCGCCCGCCGATCACCCGCGGGAACGTCGGCAGCGGCGGCACCGCGCCGGTCATCGCCTCGCTCAGCGCGGTCACGACGTCCTGATACAGCGGCTCGCCGGCCGCGCCCGGCTCCTTCGTGCGGTCCAGGACCGCGATCGTCTCGACCGTCGGGGGCAGGGCGGCGACGAAATGCTGCACCGAGAAGGGCCGGTAGAGGCGAACCTTCACCAGCCCGACCTTGTCACCCTTCTCGACGAGGTGCCGGACGGCCTCCTCGGCCGCCCCGGCGCCCGAGCCCATCATGACGATGACGCGCTCGGCGTCGGGCGCGCCGACGTAGTCGAACAGGTGATACGAGCGCCCAACCACCTTGGCGAAACGGTCCATCACCCGCTGCACGACGCCGGGGCAGGCGAGGTAGTACGGGTTGACGCTCTCGCGCGCCTGGAAGAAGACGTCGGGGTTCTGTGCCGTGCCGCGCACGACGGGGTGGTCGGGCGACAGCGCCCGGGCGCGGTGCGCTCGCACGGACTCCTCGTCGATCAGCGCGCGCAGGTCATCCTGGGTCAGCGGTTCGATCTTGGACACTTCGTGCGATGTGCGGAACCCGTCGAAGAAGTGCAGGACGGGGATGCGCGACTCGAGCGACGCCGCCTGCGCGATCGCCGCGAGGTCCGTCACCTCCTGCACGGAGTTCGAGGCCATGAGCGCCCATCCGGTGCCCCGGACTGCCATCACGTCGCTGTGGTCGCCGAAGATCGAGAGCGCATGGGCCGCCACGGCCCGCGCCGCCACGTGAAAGACGGCCGGCGTCAGCTCGCCGGCGATCTTGTACATGTTCGGGATCATCAGCAGCAGGCCCTGCGACGACGTGAACGTCGCCGTCAGCGCCCCCGCCTGGAGCGCGCCGTGCACCGCCCCCGCCGCGCCGCCCTCGCTCTGCATCTCCACCACTGTGGGCACGGTACCCCACAGGTTGGGCTGCTTCTCCGCCGCCCACTGATCCGACCACTCGCCCATCGGGGAGGAGGGCGTGATCGGGTAGATGGCGATGACCTCGTTGAGTTGGTAGGCGACGCGGCTGGCCGCCTCGTTGCCGTCTATGGTGATCGTCGCTCGGCCCATTTCGGTCTCCGTGTCCGGCGCCTATGGCTCGCGCGCAGACCTGGTTGGATGACACACTCTCCCAGCCCCGGTCCCGCAAGATGCGTTCCGGAATTGGGGTGGCGAGGGCCTGCTTTTCAAGTCATTGGACAACAACGAGATGACGCCGAGCCGGCGGCCGGGCACCCGCCGGCTCGGCAGCTGGGATGGGACTAGGCGGTCACCGGCGTCTCGAGAAGCTCCACGGCGATGTCCGGCTGATGCGTCAGCGTGTGGTGTACGGTGCACGATTCGGCCGCCCGCTTCACGGCGTCCCGGTACTTTTCCGGAATGCCCTTGGGCACCGAGACCGTGACCTCGAACTGTCCGATGCGGTGAGGGTCGGGTGCCGGCGCGGTGAAGACCTGAACCTCCAGGCCGGTGGCGTCGAGCCCCCGGGTGACCAGGAACTGCTGGACGAACAGCGCGACGCAGGTGCCGAGCGCGGCGGGCACCAGCTCGAGCGGCATCGGCCCGCTATCTGCGCCGCCGCCTTGGGGCGGCTGGTCCACGACCAGCTTGTGGCCGCGGATGTCGGCGGTAAACCGAACCCCGCCGTCCCAGGTCACGGTGATCGGTTTCACGCCTGCGCCGCCGTCTTGGCGCCGGCCGGCTGCGCGCCATCCGACTTCAGGTGCTTGTCGAGCATGTCGGTGAAGAAGGGCAGGGGAGCCGCGCCGAGCACGCCGTCCACCACCTCGCCGCCGCGGAAGAGCGCGACCGTAGGGATGCTTCGGATCCCGTACTTCATCGAGGTCGCCTGGTTTTCGTCCACGTTGAGCTTCACCACGCGCACCTTTCCCGCATACAGCTCCGCGACCTTCTCGAGGACTGGGCCCACCATCCGGCACGGCCCGCACCACGGCGCCCAGAAGTCCACCAGCACGGGAGCGTCGGCCTTGAGCACGTCGCTCTCGAACGTCGCATCGGTTACGGCAGTCACGTTCTGCATCAGTTCCTCGTCGATTGAGATGGAGTGGTCTGAGCGGTCGAGCGCACGCGCTCGAGCGCATCTTGCAGGAGTCCGCGCACCTCTTTGGCGAGCGGCTCCAGGTCGTTCCGGCCCGTGACCCCGAGCTGCACGACGGGATCCAGGACCGCCACCACGCTCGTGTCCGGCGCGTCCCCCGCGTAGACGACTACGTTGCAGGGAAGGAGCAGCCCGATCGGCAGCTCGCTCGACAGCGCACGATGGGCGAACGGGGGATTGCACGCTCCGAGGATCACGTACGGCCTGAAGTCGGCATCGAGCTTCTTCTTCAGCGTCGCTTTGACGTCGATC
>DATKLR010000036.1:0-2854 GCA_035542295.1 Gemmatimonadales bacterium
GAACGAGATCACGCCGGCGCCGTTGCCGCACACGCCCTCCCGCGCGGCGTACGAGAGGTGCACGGTGCCGTCGGGGGCGCGCGCCACGCGCTGGGCGAGGGTCTGCGCCGACGCGGAAGCGGCGACAGCCAAGCCGAACGCCGCCGTGAGGACCGCGAGCACGCGGGTCATTGGTTGATGATCTCCAGCAGGACCTGCGCGGCGCGCGGGTCGTGCGACTGCCCCAGCCAGAAGACCGCCTTCTTGCGCAGCTCCTTGTCCGTCTCGTGGCGCGCGATGTCGATCAGCTTGTCGAGCGCGGCACCCTCGTGCCGCTGCGAGTACACGAAGATCAGCTGGTCCTTGATGTCGTGGTCGTTGCTGCGGTCATAGAGCGCCGTCAGGTCGCCGATGTCCGCGCCGCCCTGGCCCGCCCAGAAGAGCGCCTTCTTCCTCAGCTCTACGTCCTCGCGCGAGTTCACGGCCAAGTCCATCAGCCAGCGCGTGTTCTCGGTCGAACGCATCTGGGAGAGGGAGAAGATGATCTTCTCCTTCAAATCGGCGGGCCTCACCCGGCCGTAGAGGTCGCGCAGGAACGCGGCGTTTTCACCGCCGTGCTGCTGGCCGAGCCAGAACACCGCTTTCTCGCGGGTCTCCTCGGCGGCGTCCTCGCGGCCCGCGTAGTCGCGGAGGATCTGCGACGAGCGCGGACCGTGAATCTGCGAGATGGCGAAGATCGCCTTGTCCCGCAGGTCAGGATCGCCGGAGGTGCGCAGGATCGAGTCGAGCGCGGTCACGGCCTTGTCGCTGCCGACCTGGGAGAGCCAGAAGACGGCCTGGCCGCGCACCTCGGCGTCGGGGTCGCTGCGCGCCACCGAGAGGAGGATGTCCTCGGTCTGGTCGCTGCGCTTCTGCGACAGGACGAAGACGGCTTTGCGGCGCAGCTCGACCGAGCAGGGATCGCGTCGCGCGAGCACCTGCTGGATCACGGGCACCGCGTTCGCGGCGTCCATCTGCATCAGGGCGTTCATCGCCGCAATGCGCGGGTCGTCCTCCTCGCTGGGGCATGCCGCCACCGAGACATGCGCGGTGTCCGCCCCCGCGGCGGCCGTGGCGTGCGCCTGGACCCATTGGGCCGCGTCGGCGTCGCCCCGCCGCGCCAACTCACCGTAGATCCTGGCAAGGAGGGCATCGCCGTCTCCGCGGGTCGCGGCGCGCGGATAGCGGGAGGCCTGGGTCTCCAGCAGGGCCGCCGCGGCCCGCAGGTTGTACTGATCGCCCGTCCGGTACAGCGCGAACGCGGCCCAGTAGTGCGCGTCGGGGGTGTAGCTCGACCGTGGAAAGCGCTTGATGAGGTCGTTGAACGCGCGCGCAGCCTCCGGATAGCGGCCGCGGTTCAGCAGCTGGCGCCCGGCGCGGTAGAGCGAGTCCCCGGGATCCTGCTGTGCCGAGTCGGCGCGGGGCGCCGTGGCGAACGGGAGGTCCGTCGCGGCCGGCGCGGCTTGGACGGCGCGCGACGCGCTCACGGCCGTGCGCGCGGGAGAACCCTGCAACTGGATGGTGACGGCGGCGAGCAGCGACAGCGTTGCGAACATCAGAGCACTCCTTGGGCGCGCGTGGAGGGGGGTGCGCCGGGCGCTGGAGTCGCGGCGCGGATCCGGGCCAGCACGCCTCGTTGAGTCAGTCCTTGATTGATCAGGTCGAGCTCACGCCGCTGCCTGGGTTCCTCCGGCAGCTGGGTGACCTGCGCCAGCACCAGCTCGAGATCCTGCAGCAGGACCTTGAGCTGGGGATCGTCGGCGGCGGGCGAATCGAGCATCAGCCGTGTGGTCGTGAGGAGATCCCGAGCCGAGGCCACGAACTGCGGGTCGAGCCGTCCCTTCCGGCTCTCCGTCGTGAAGTCGGTGAGCAGCACCTCGGTCCGCGCGAGGTACTGGCCTGCCGCCACGCGGTACGGGGCGGACGCGCTGGCATAGGCGCCGGAGCCTTGGAGCGCGGGGAGCGGGCCGGCGGCCCGCGAGACGAGCCGGCCGATTCCGATGCCAAGGATGAGCGTCGCGGCGAGGGCGAGGCCCCAGTAGACGCGCCGCGCGATGCGCTGCGTCGAGCGGCGGCGGGCCCGCGCGGCCGAGATCGCCCACCACATCTGGTCCCGAGGTGCGGGCGGCGGCTGGTTGTAGCCGCGCACGGCGCCCCGCAGCGGCTCGGGCAGCTCCTCGTCATTCCAGTCGTCGGCCATCAGATCCACTCTCCCGCGAAGTCCGCCAGCGCGACCCGCAGCTTGGCGCGGGCGCGTGACAGCTGCGCCTTGGACGTGCCGACCTCGACACCCAGCACGCTGCCGATCTCTTCGTGGGTGTAGCCCTCCACGTCGTGCATCACGAACACCGTGCGATATCCCTCCGGCAGGGCGTCGATCGCCGCCGCGAGCCTCTTCTTCAGGTCCGGCTCGGCTTCGCGGAGATTCCCAGCCACCTCGTGCCCCTCCTCCAGGTCCGTTTCCCGCGCCCGCCGCCGTTTCACGTCGCGCAGCCCGTTCAAGGCCACGGACACCGCGATCGCGTGCAGCCAGGTTGCGAACTGCGATTCGCTGCGGAAATCGCCGAGCCGCTCGAAGGCGCGGATGAACGTCTCCTGGGTGAAATCCCGCGCCAGGTCGGTGTCGCCGGCGAAGCGATAGACGAGCCGGTGGACGCGATCCACGTGCGCCTCGTACAGGGCCCGCTCCGCCGCGGAGTCTCCGGCGCGCGCTCGGGCGATCAGCTCAGCTTCGTGCACGGAGCTCCGACGGCTATGGCCACTCGTGCGACACGGGTGGCCGGGAAAGGGTTGCGTGGGGCTGAGGGCTCAACCGGTATGGGGTGGGCCCGGGTCG
>DATKLR010000037.1:0-8077 GCA_035542295.1 Gemmatimonadales bacterium
TGCGGTACATGCCGAGCGCCGCACCGTCCGGGCCGTATACGACCAGGCTGTTGTGGTAGATGCCCGCGGCGCGCCGCTCGAACAGCGGGGTCACCACGGCGACATGATGCTCCCTGGCCGCGGCCGCGATCGCCTCGCTGGTGGGGCCGGGCACGGGCTCGGCCAGCTCGAATAGATCGGGATCCTGGACCTGACAGAAGTACGGCGAGGCGAAGAGTTCGGGGAGGACAACGATCTGCGCCCCGCGTCCGGCGGCATCCGCGACGGCCGCGCGGGCCTTCGCGACGTTGGAGGCCTTGTCGCGACGCATCGCCATCTGGACCAGGCCGAGGGTGACCGTGTGCGGCGGCATGCGCCGAAGCTAGCGGGGGTGCGGGACTCGGACCAGAGCGGCGCCAGACAAAGAGAGGGCCGGCCCGCCTGCGCGGCGGGCCGGCCCCAGCTACCCATCGTCGTCTACGGCGTCACGCGCGTCCGGCCGGAGCCGGTGCGCGCTACAGCTTCATCTTCGGGATGGTGATCGTGAACTTCGTCGCGGCCGCGGTGGGCGCCGTAAGGCTGTCACCCCGAATCGTGCCGCTGGCCGTCATCCAGATCACCGCGAATTGCGCGGTGCCGGCCGCCGTGCCCGAGCCGTACAGCGTCGCCTGCACCGTTGCCCCAGACGGTAGGAACAACTCCTGGGAGTAAATCCCCTGCGCGTTGAGCGCCGGAGTCGTCACCTTGATGAGGCTCGAGTCCGCATTGCACGTCGTCGTGCACTTGCCGGTGCCCGGGCTGTAGAGCACCGAGTCGATCGTTGCGATGCCGAGAAGATTGGCGCGGTACGTGACATCGTAGCTGCCGACGTTGGTCGAGACTTCGCAACTGGCCACGGCGAGCGCGAGGCCCAGTGCGACTACGCCTGCGAGCAGCGGTAGACGGTGGTGCCGCATGTGACGCCCTCCATCAGTTGAACGGCCGGTGCAATTCATACTATCATCTTATCACCGTGTCCACCCCCCCTTAGCCGATGTCACCGCTCCCAATTCTCCTGCTCGGTTTCGGGGTCGTTCTCGGGGCCATCATCGTGCTCCGGCTGCACGCCTTCCTGGCGCTGGTGGCCGCGGCCATTCTCGTGGCCCTGCTCGCCCCCGGTGAGGGGACGGCCAAGCTGGCGGTGATGGCCGACGGGTTCGGGCGGACGGCGGGCCAGCTGGGCATCATCGTCGCGCTGGCCGCGATCATCGGCGGCGCGATGTCGGGCAGCGGGGCGTCCGACCGGATCGTGCGGGGCTTCGTGGATCTGCTCGGCGAGCGGCGGGGCGCGCAGGCCCTCGGCGCGACCGCGTTCGTCCTGTCCCTGCCGGTGTTCTTCGATACGATCTTCTTCCTGCTGGCTCCGTTGGCGCGCTCGATGTACCGGAACACCGGCCGCGACTACCTCAAGTACCTGCTGGCGGTGTCCGCCGGCGCCGTGGCGACGCACGCGCTGGTGCCGCCGCACCCCGGCCCGCTGGCGATGGCCTCGGCACTCGGCGTGGACCTGGGCACGATGGTGCTGGCGGGGATCGTCGTCGCGCTCCCGTCCGCGGCGGTGGGGCTCCTTTTCGCCGCTTGGGCGAGCCGGCGCATGACCGTGGAGGCGCAGCCGCTTGCGCCGGGCGTGGGCGAGGTCCGGGCCCCGGCGATCCTGCCGGGACTCGTGCCGTCGCTCACCCCGGTGCTGCTGCCGGTGCTGCTCATCTCGTCCAACACCATCGTGGCCACGCTCCGGACCGCGGTCCCGTCCGGCGCCGCGACGTGGAACGCGCTGACGCCATTCACGTCCACCCTCGGAAACCCGAACGTGGCGCTGTTTCTCGCCGCCGCCGTGGCGCTGCTCCTGTACTGGCGTGCCCAGCGGCCGAGCCGCGCCGGCCTCGGCCGTTTGGTCGAGTCGTCGCTCCTGGGCGCCGGCGCGATCGTGCTGATCGTGGGGGCGGGCGGCGCGTTCGGCGCGACGCTGCAGCTGGCGGACGTGGGAGCGCTCGTGCGGCGCTTCATCGGCGCGGGCGCGCAGGGCACCGGCGTCGCACTGCTCCTCCTCGCCTTCGCCGTATCAATCGTCCTGCGGACCGCGCAGGGATCGGCCACGGTGGCGATGATCACCACGGCGGGGATGATCGCGGCGATGATCAAGGGCGTCTCACTGCCGTTTCATCCCGTGTACATCGCGACGGCGATCGCCGGGGGCTCGCTGGTCGGCTCGTGGATGAACGACGCCGGGTTCTGGGTGTTCAGCCGGGTTGGAGGCGTGAGCGAGGCGGAGACCCTGAAGAGCTGGACGCCGCTCTCGGCGGTCGTCGGCACGACGGCGATGCTGATCACGCTGCTGCTCGCGCTGCTCCTGCCGCTACGCTAAACGCCAGACGCCACGTCCTCGCGGGTGATCGCCCCGTTCACCCGTCGCCAGATCCCCAGCACGTTGTGGTTCCGGAGCGCCGCCGGCAGCGCCGCGTCCGGGAAGTCCTGCCAGCAGACGGGCCGCGCGAAGCGGACGATGGCGGCGGTGCCGACGGAGGTGGTGCGCGCGTCCGTCGTGGCGGGATACGGGCCGCCGTGCTGCATCGCGTGCCCGACCTCGACCCCCGTCGGGAAACCGTTGAAGATCAATCGCCCGACCTTGCGCTGCAGCGCTTCGACCAGGGGCGCATGCACGTCGAGCTCGGCGGCGGTGCCGTGGATCGACGCCGTCAGCTGGCCCTCGAGGGCCTCGGCCACTCGGACCAGCTCGGCGACGTCGCTCGCCTTCACGACGAGGGACGAGGGGCCGAAGACCTCCTCCCGCAACGCCGGATCGGCGAGGAAGTGCGCGGCGTCGGTGGCGAGCAGCGCCGGGGCGCCGCAGGTCGGTCCCGCGGCCGGAGGGGCGGGCGTTGCGGCCAGCAGCTCGGCGCCGCGGCTCCGCGCCCGGGCGATCCCCGCCGCGTACGCCTCGCTCAGCCGGTCGTACAGCATCACGCCGGCCGGCGCGCCGCGCAGCCGCTCGCCGAGCGCGCGCACCAGGCGATCGAAGTCCGGGCCGCCCACCCCGAGCACGACGCCTGGGCTGGTGCAGTACTGGCCGACGCCGAGGGTGATGGATTGCGCGAGCCCCTGGGCGATGGTCTCCCACCGCTCGGCCACCGCGGACGGCAGCAGGAAGACCGGATTGACGCTGCCCATCTCCGCGTACACGGGGATCGGGTCGGGCCGTGCGGCGCCGGCGTCGAACAGCGCGCGTCCGGCGCGGAGCGAGCCGGTGAAGCCCACGGCGCGCGTGAGCGGATGCCGGACCAGCGCGAGCCCCACCTCGTGACCCCAGCCGTGAAGGAGCGAGAAGACGCCCGTGGAGATACTGCCGCGGTCCGCCGCGCGGTACACGGCCCGCGCCACGAGCTCGGACGTGCCCGGGTGGCCGGGGTGAGCCTTGCAGACGACCGGGCAGCCCGCGGCGAGGGCCGAGGCCGTGTCGCCGCCGGCGACGGAGAACGCGAACGGGAAGTTGCTTGCGGCGAACACGGCGACGGGGCCGAGCGGGACGAGCATGCGGCGGATGTCCGGCTTCGGAGGCGCGCGCCCCGGATCGCCGGGATCGATGCGGGCCTCCACCCAGGAGCCTTCCTCGATGTGAGCGGCGAACAGCCTGAGCTGGTTCACGGTGCGCGTGCGCTCGCTCTCCAGCCGCGCGCCGGGCAGTCCGGTCTCGGCGTGCGCGCGCTCGAGCAGCGGCTGACCCAGCGCGAGCAGCTCGTCGGCGATCGCGCGCAGGAAGGTGGCGCGGACACCGGGCGTCGTGCGTGCGTACGCCGGGAACGCCGCCTCGGCGGCGGCGAGGGCGCGGTCTGCCAGGGCGGCGTCTCCCTCCCTGAATTCCGGCTTGAGCGTCGCGCCGCTCGCGGGGTCCACGGCGCGGAAGGCGGCGCCGCCGCCGGCCGGCGTCCCACCGATCAGATTCTGTCCAGTCAGCTCCATCGTCCCTCCTCTCGCACACATGAGCCCGTCGGCGCGATTGTGCAAGTCGCCGTCCCTGGCGGTCCGGCGGCTCAGGCCGCAAGGTTGTCGGCATGAACTCCATTTCGGCGACGCCAACCCTCGACGCCGTGCTCGGCTCCGCGGACGCCGTGGCCGCCGCCCGCCTGGCGGGCGAAGGGCCGGCCGGCAGTCTCCCGCTCACGGCGGACGCGCTCCGCGAGCGGCCGAGCGGCGACATTTTCGGCCTCACGCAGGACGTCGGCATGGGATGGAGCGCCTCCGCGCTCACGGGGCCGCAGTTCGTCATCGTCTCCACGCTCGGCGGTCTGAGGGACAACGACGGCAAGCCGCTGGCGCTGGGCTACCACACCGGCCACTGGGAAATCGGGCTGCTGGTGCGTGAGGCAGCGGAGGCGTTGCGCGCGCAGGGCGCGATCCCCTTCGCCGCATACTGCAGCGATCCGTGCGACGGCCGTACCCAGGGCACGACCGGGATGTTCGATAGCCTGCCGTACCGCAACGACGCGGCCATCGTGATGCGCCGGCTGATCCGCTCGCTGCCGACGGCGGCCGGGGTGATGGCGGTCGCGACCTGCGACAAGGGGCTCCCCGCGACGCTGCTTGCGCTCGCCGGCTCGGGGGCGCTGCCCGGCGTGGTCGTGCCCGGCGGCGTCACCCTGCCAGCCGCGGGCGCCGAGGACGCCGGGCAGGTGCAGAGCCTGGGGGCCCGATTCGCGCGGGACCTGATCACGCTGGACTACGCGGCGGCGATGGGCTGTCGGGCCTGCGGCTCGCCGGGCGGCGGCTGCCAGTTCCTCGGCACCGCGGCCACGGCGCAGGTGGTGGCCGAGGCGGTCGGCCTCGCGTTGCCGCACGGCGCGCTTGCCCCGTCGGGCGACGCGTCGTGGTACGAGCTGGCGCGCCGCTCGGCGCTCGCGCTGGTCCGCCTCCACGCGCTGGGCATCCCGATCTCCCGCATTCTCACGGCGGAAGCTCTCGAGAACGCGATGCTGGTGCACGCGGCGTTCGGCGGCTCGACCAACCTGCTGTTGCACATCCCCGCCATCGCGCACGCGGCGGGACTCACACCTCCCACGGTGGATGACTGGATCCGCGTGAACCGCGCGACTCCGCGGCTGGTGGATGCCCTGCCGAACGGCCCGCGCAACCATCCGACCGTGCAGGTGTTCATGGCCGGTGGCGTGCCGGAGGTGATGCTGCACCTCAGGCGCATGGGGTTGCTGCACGTCGGCGTGCTCACCGCGACCGGCGATACGCTGGACGCGACGCTCGACTGGTGGGAGGGGAGCGAGCGGCGGCGCGCGTCGCGCGCGCGGCTCGCGGCGGGCGCGAAGGTCTCCCCCGACGACGTGATCATGGGTCCGGACGCCGCGCGGCGCGCGGGGCTCACCAGCACCGCGGTCTTCCCGGTCGGCAACGTCGCGCCGGAGGGATCGGTGATCAAGGCGACGGCACTGGACCCGACGGTGGTGGATCCGGACCAGGTCTATCGGCACCGGGGCCCGGCGCGCGTTTTCACCGACGAGCGCGAGGCGATCCGCGCGGTGAAGGGACAAACCGAGCGGCCGATCCGGGCCGGCGACGTGATCGTGCTCATCGGCAACGGCCCGTCGGGGACCGGGATGCAGGAGACCGCACAGATCACCTTCGCGCTGAAGTACCTCCCGTGGGGGAAGCACGTCGCGCTGGTGACCGACGGCCGGTTCTCGGGCGTGTCCACCGGCGCGTGCATCGGGCACGTCGGCCCCGAGGCCCTCGAGGGCGGCCCGATCGGGAAACTGCGCGACGACGATCTGATCGAGATCGTGATCGACCGGAACACGCTGACGGGCTCGGTCGATCTGATCGGCGTCGCCGGAGAGGTCCTGCCGCCCGAACGGTGCGCCGCGCTGCTCGCGGAGCGCGAGCCGCATCCTGCGCTCGCCGTGCACCCGGCGCTGCCGGCCGACACGCGTCTCTGGGCGGCGCTGCAGCGCGCGAGCGGCGGCACCTGGGCCGGCTGCGTCTACGACGTGGATCGGATCGTGGAGCTGCTCGAGACGGGCCTCAGGGCATTGCCCGCAGAGAATTCCGGGAGGAGCGCATGAACGGTCCTTTGAAGCTGTATCGCACCGCGCGCGGCCCCGTGCTCGAGTGCGACGGCGCCCTCGTTCGGCTCGGGGACGAGTGGGATACGCTCGTCAATCGTCCGTCGCTCGCCGACCATCTCCGCGCAGCCGCGGCGCGCGGTCCCCGCGGACCGCGCCTGGAAGCGCCGCCCCTTGCTCCCGCCGCCGGGCAGGAGGTCTGGGGCGCCGGCGTGACGTACGACCGGAGCCGCACGGCGCGGATTGACGAGTCGCAGGCCGCCGGGGGGGCGTCGTTCTACGATCGGGTGTACGCGGCCGAGCGCCCGGAGCTGTTCTTCAAGTGCGCCGCATGGCGCCTCCGCGGACCCGAGCAGCCGGTGCGCGTACGGCGGGACGCCCGCTGGAGCGTGCCCGAACCGGAGCTGGCGCTCTGCATCAGCGCGCGGGGCGAGATCGTCGGTTATACCATCGGCAACGATCTCAGCGCCCGCGACATCGAGGCGGAGAACCCGCTCTATCTCCCGCAGGCGAAGATCTGGGACGGCGCCTGCGCCTTGGGCCCCGCGCTGCTGGTGCGCGAGGGGCGGCTTCCGCCGGAGACCGCCATCACCCTGCGGGTCACGCGCGGCGGCACCGCGGCGTTCGAGGGAAGCACGAGTCTCGCGCGGATGCGGCGCACCGAGGAGGAGCTGGTCGCGTATCTGTTCCGCGAGACGAGCTTCCCGCTCGGGTGCGTGCTGTTGACCGGGACGGGGATCGTGCCCCCGGCCGAGTTCGCGCTCCGCGCGGGAGACGAGATCGAGATCACCGTGCCGCCAATCGGCACCCTGCGCAACCGGGTGGAGTGAGGCGCGCTCAGGGCCGAAGCTGGAGAATCTCGCTGCCCGCCAGCAGGACCGCCCCGATCCCGTGCGGGTCGTTGAGCGGCGTCGGCCGCGCGTAGTAGTCGGCCAGGTTGTCGCTCACGTCCGTGCCGGCGCAGGTCCCCTCGATCTGTCCGTCCGGCCGGATTCTCGTCAGCACCCCGGCCCAGCTGCGCCGCGCCACGTCGGCGTAGCTCGGCGCCAGGTACCGCTGCCGTACGCCGTGCGCGATTGCGAAGGTGAACATCGCGCTGGCCGAGGTCTCGAAGTACGAGTCCGGCTTGTCGAGCAGTTGGTGCCATAGGCCGGTCGTGCGGTCTTGATAACGGGCAATCCCCTCGACGTGGCGGCGGAACAGGGCCAGCAGCGTGTCACGCTGTGGATGACCGGGGGGCAGGCGGTCGAGCAGCTCGACCTGGGCCATCAGCGTCCAGCCGTTGGCGCGGCCCCAGAAAGCCACGCCGTGGCCGGCTCCGCTTCCCTCACCGCCCGCGCTGTCCGAGTACCAGTTGTGATGCATCAGACCGGCGCGCGCGTCGAAGAGGTGGCGGTGGAAGCTGATCACCTGGCGGATCGCGTCGTCGAGGTAGCGGCTGTCGCCCGACAACGCAGCCATCCGCGCGAGGAACGGCACACTCATGAAAAGGTCGTCGGCCCACACGGTCCAGCGCCGCGGAACGCTGCGCGCCAGCGTGCCGTCCGGCAGGCGGCCCTGGCGGGTGGACAGGTGGTCGGCCGCCCGCTCGACGTACTGCCGCCACCGGCCGTCCGGCCTGAAGGCCAGCAGGTCCACCACGGCCGCGCCTTCCGCGCCGTAGTCGTCCGGATCCTCCATCGTGAACAGCTGGCCGAACGGATAGCTCCACTTGTCCTCGCGCACGTGCCGGCGCTCGAAGTACCCGGCGTTGTCGAACGCGAACGCGACGTGGCGGCCTGCGAAGCTGAGGTAGCGGGGATCGCCCAGCACGGCGGCGACCCGGGGCATCGCGAGGTTCAGGACGCCGTTCCAGTAGCGCCAGTCGTTGTACGCGCTGGCGATGCGCAGCCGCGCGCCGGCGGGCGCCGAATCGGGCACGGCGTAGTGCCGCTCGGTCGCCGAGTCCACGAAGTCGAACGTTGCGTCACGCAGCACGCCGTCGGCGACTGCCC